>CALWSF010000003.1 GCA_944384125.1 uncultured Lachnospiraceae bacterium
TAATTGCCAATTTTCGGGTGGCTTGTTTGCTATACACTTTTTTGGCGGTTTACCTCTACTTCTTTGTTTCAAACTTCCCTCCTCCGGCTTCTGTCCCTCCGTACTGATTTCAAGAAGCTCCGACACTGCCATATACAGAGATGGATCCCTGCGCTTCATATCTGCGCGAACCTCCTCACGGCAGAACGCTTCAAACAGATTTGCAAACAGCATCTCGGGATTCTGATCGAAATAGGAAGGAAGCGGCTGGACCAGGCTGGTTTCAGACAGGTACTGGTAATAATCCGCTATCAGCAGCCCATCCTCTTTATCATTTCCCGTCGCATAAGCGACATACTCTCCGAATGCCGCTGCAAGCGAGTCAGGATTGCAGAATTTAATCTTCTTATAGTTGGTATCCGTATCATAATAGATATAATAAATTCCCTGTTCTGTTCTGGGAGCGGAAAAATATGATTTATCTGTATAAAACATAAGCTGCCAGCCATCCTCAATGAACCTTTTTATCCATATTCTCGGAATTCCTGACATGGCCTCCGTTATCCTGTCCTCTTCCTCCTGTTCCGGCTTTCTGTCCCCGTTAATCACGATATCATATTTTTTATCACGCAATCCATTTTCATCGTAATAATCTGTCTCCACATACTGCCCGGCTGCCAGCTGTCCGTTTTCAAAAAAATAGTATTTATGGCCGGATACCATCCGAAAACCTTCATTGTACATGGCACCCTTTGAATCAAACCAATACCAGGCATCCCCGGCCTGATACCAGCCTTTTGTCATCACTCCGTCTTCATCGCAGTGATACCACTTCTCTTCTTCCTCATCATAGTACCAGCCCGTTACCATCTCTCCGCTTTCACGGAAAAAATAGTAATCGCCGTCTATTTTTCGCATTCCCCTCTGCATATAGCCTCCCGGGGAAAAGTAATACCACCTGTCTTTATACTGCAGCCAGGAAGTACACAGAAAAGTTCCATCCGTAAGAAGATATCTCCAGTCATCTCCATCTTCTACCCAGGTTCCTTTTACAGACGGCTCCGCAGCCGTCTCGCTGTAGGCGGTTTCCTCCTGCAAAAGCTCTGCGGCCGATGCTCTGATGCAGGAAAATGTCAGACTCAGACAGATAATTACCGGAACGAACAGACTCTTCCCAGTCAAACAGCATCTCCTCCTTTCTCACTGCATTGCTGTCTGTTACACAGCAGAAAGAGAAAATTTTAATACTTTACATTATACTCTATCTTTTATTTTATTTCTATATAATATTTCTTAGTTCTTTGCCCGGCTGAAAAGCAGTTATTCCCTTGCCAACTCAACCTCTGATCATTTATAATAAACTAGAAATTCTGCATCCGGATGGACTCTTTACTGCCGGTTCAGAGACAAATACAGAAAAGAGGTATTTTTATGAAGGGAAAACGCCTGATGGCTCTGGCCGCCGTTATTTTTCTTATACTTTTATATATCCTTTCTATTTTTTTCGCACTCATGAAGCACCCGCTGGCTGAGAATCTTCTTCTTGCCTCCCTGTTCTGTACCGTCGTCGTGCCTGCCATTCTGTACGGATACGCTGTCGCTGTCCGGTATTTCCGAAAAAAATAATCCTGTGTGCTTGTCCCGAAAACGGAACACACACAGGATTTTATTTGCCGGAAAAACAGACTTATTTCTCCTGCTTTCCTCTCATGATTATCTCATCGCGGCCGGGACCGTTGGAAACCATCGTAACCGGAACTCCCAGTTCTCTCTCAATCTCCTCAATATATGCGCGGCATTCCGCCGGAAGTTTTTCATACTCACGGATTCCGCGGATATCACACTTCCATCCCGGCATCTTTTTATATACCGGTTTTGCCTTCTCAAGCTTCCATGTGACCGGGAAATCCTTCTCAATTTTACCATCTATCTCATAACCGACACAGATGGGGATTTCATCGAGGTAGCCTAACACATCAAGAACTGTAAGTACGGCTTCTGTTGCGCCCTGTATACGGCAGCCATAACGGCTCGCAACCGCATCAAACCAGCCCACACGTCTCGGGCGTCCTGTTGTGGCACCAAATTCTCCCTTGTCTCCCCCGCGGCGGCGCAGCTCATCTGCTTCCTCTCCAAAAATCTCGCTGACAAAAGCTCCCGCTCCTACGGCACTGGAATAGGCTTTTACAACAGTCGTAATCTGACGAATTTCGTAAGGAGGTATTCCGGCACCGATAGCGCCATATGCGGCCAGTGTAGAGGAGGATGTAACCATCGGATATATACCGTGATCCGGATCCTTCAGAGACCCCAGCTGTCCTTCAAGAAGAATATTCTTCCCTTCCCGGATCGCATTGTACAGATAGGCAGAAATATCACACACATAGGGCTCTACCATACTGCGGTATTCAAGAAGCTCCTCAAATACTTCCTGTGGATTGAGAACCGGTCTGTGATACAGATGCTTTAACAGAATATTTTTTGTCTCGCAGACGCGCTCCACTTTTTCACGAAGCCCCGCCTCATCAAACAGCTCGCTGACCTGAAAACCGATTTTGGCATATTTATCCGAATAAAACGGTGCAATTCCGGACTTTGTGGAGCCAAAGGACTTGCCCCCCAGACGCTCCTCCTCATATGTGTCAAACTGGATATGATAAGGCATCAGAATCTGCGCCCGATCCGATACAAGAATCCGGGGCTTCGGCACACCCTGGGACACCAGACTGTCAATCTCTTTTACCAGATACGGAATATTTAATGCCACTCCGTTTCCAATAATGTTGGTCGTATGTCCATAAAACACGCCGGAGGGAAGAAGATGAAGCGCAAAACGGCCGTAATCATTGATAATTGTATGGCCTGCATTGCTCCCGCCCTGAAAACGGATAATAATATCCGATTCTCTGGCAAGCATGTCTGTGATTTTTCCCTTTCCTTCGTCGCCCCAGTTGGCTCCTACTATTGCTCTTACCATGAATATTTCCTCCTTAGAAATCCGCATCTATCAAAATCTGTGCGAATTGATTACAATATCAGACAGTACAAGGATACACGAATTTTTTACATAAGTAAAATCAATATTATTTATAGATAATATAAGTCTCAATTATGTCGATTCCGCTTTTTCTGCCGCGAGCTCTCTGAAAAGCTTTTCCGCCGCCGGAGACATACAGGCTCTCCCCTGCGCCACAAGGCAAAACCGGCGCGAAGGCATCTCTTCTTCAAATTCAATCCGGAATACTTCTTTGCTGCTGACTGCCTCCTTTGCAAAATCAGACATCAGGCATCCGATTCCCAGATTGCGCTTTGCAAACTGTACGATCATATCACTGGTTGCCAGTTCAAATTCCGGTTCCAGGCAAATTCCCCTCTCCGCCAGAAATCGATCCATAAACTGTCTTGTACTCGTTTTCTTTTCAAGAAAAATACAGGGATATGACATAAGCTCCTCGTAGGCGATTTTTCTTCCTGACAGTACAGGCGCAAATTTCGGGCCGGCAATAAATACGTTATGAATCTCCCGCACCGGAATACTCTGTATTTCCTGCCGAGCCTCAAAAGGTGTGCTCACAATTCCAAAGTCGATTCTCCCGTCATAGAGAAATTCCAGCGTTTCCGGAGTCGGCCCGTTTGACACATTCACCTTTACACGGGGATATTTCTCGTGAAAGCGCTCCAGATAGGGAAGAAGATAAAACTGCAGTGTCATATCGCTTGCACCGATTCGTATCTCCCCCGTCTCCAGGTTTTGAATCCTCCTGATCATCTCTTCGCCGTCATACAGAAGCTCCATTCCCCTCTTTACATAGGAATGGAGGACCTCGCCCTCACGGGTCAGCTTAACGCCTCTGGATGTGCGAAAAAACAGCCGGCATTCCAGCGATTCCTCCAGCTGGCGGACAGCCTGGCTTACCGCAGGCTGTGATATGCACAGTTCCTCCGCCGCTGCTGTAATTCCTCCGCTTCTGCATACGCTGTCAAACACCTTGTAATATTCCAGATTTATCTTTCCCCGCATTTTACCCATCCCTGTCTGTGCCATATGAGCCGGCTTTTTCACGCCCGCCATAATACTGCGGCAAAAAATGCCGCCTGACGGCAGAGAAAGCATTCAAGCCCTCCCTCAGGCCAGGCAGCATACATATAATCAACGTTTTATACGTTAATCTCAGCTTTTACACCTAGTTCTTCTCTGTTCTCGTCCAGCACAGGACGGATCACTTCCTCAAGGAATTCCTCAACCTGCTCTTTTGCACGTCCGGTGTAACGCGACGGATCCATCGCAGCCTTCAGCTCATCGAGGCTCAGATTGAAAGCAGGATCTTTCGCAATAAGCTCAAGCAAATTGTTGTCGAGACCTTTCTCCTTCACATTCTTTCCGGCCTCCATGGAAAGAGTCCTGATCTTCTCATGAAGTTCCTGGCGATCTCCTCCGGCCTTTACCGCATCCATCATAATATTTTCCGTAGCCATAAAAGGAAGTTCCGCCATGAGACGTTTTTCAATTACTTTCGGATATACAACCAGGCCATCCACCACATTCAAATAGAGATCCAGAATACCGTCAACAGCCAGAAAGCCCTCCGGTATACTGAGACGCTTATTGGCAGAGTCATCCAGTGTTCTCTCAAACCACTGGGTAGATGCAACCATCATGGGATTCATCATATCAGCCATCACATAATTGGCAAGAGAGGCCATTCTCTCACTGCGCATGGGATTTCTCTTGTAAGCCATGGCAGAGGAACCAATCTGCGTTTTTTCAAAGGGTTCTTCCACTTCCTTCAGATGCTGAAGCAGGCGGATATCATTGGAGAACTTATGTGCGCTCTGAGCAATTCCGGCAAGAACACTGAGAACACGGCTGTCCACCTTCCGGGAATAGGTCTGCCCGGAAACAGGATAACAACCCGGAAATCCCATCTTCTCGGCAATTTTCTGATCCAGCTGACGGCACTTTTCATGATCCCCGTCAAACAGCTCCAGAAAGCTGGCCTGTGTACCCGTCGTTCCCTTCGATCCCAGAAGACGCAGAGAGCCCAGAAGATAATCAATATCCTCCAGATCCATCTTAAGTTCCATCATCCAGAGGGTTGCTCTCTTTCCCACTGTCGTAGGCTGAGCAGGCTGAAAATGAGTAAATGCAAGCGTAGGCTGTGCCTTATACGTATCCGCAAATCTGGACAGTTCATCCAGAACATTCAGAACTTTCTTTCTTACAAGCGAAAGTGCCTCCGCCATTATAATAATATCCGTATTGTCTCCCACATAGCAGGAAGTAGCACCCAGATGAATGATTCCCTTGGCCTTGGGGCACTGCACACCATACGCATAAACATGAGACATAACGTCATGGCGAACGATCTTCTCCCGCTCTTTTGCCACCTCAAAATTAATGTCATCCTGATGACTCTTAAGCTCGTCTATCTGTTCCTGTGTAATGGGAAGTCCCAGTTCCTTTTCTGTCTCCGCCAGTGCGATCCAGAGCTTTCTCCAGGTTCTGAACTTTTTCTCAGGAGAAAAAATATACTGCATCTCCCTGCTTGCATACCGCTCCGAAAGGGGACTTACGTATCTGTCGTACATGGTATCTACCTCTCTTTTTTATCTCTTTACGCAAACATTCGGGAAATTCCACAAGATAAGAATCCCCGAATGCCGCAAACACGCTGCAGGCACACTGCCAGAAGACATGCACCCTTTATCCGTAAAAATTATAATACAGGGATATGGCAAAATCAATACTGATTTTCCGGCGTTTCCTTCTCATGCACAAAAATAATCTCTCCCGTCTTTATGCGGAAAATAATCCTGAAGGATTCTGTCTCTTCCCCGGAAAACGGACTTCTGTACTCTATGTTTCCTTTGTCTGTAACAGATATTATCTCGCTTTTCAGAAGACCTGCTGCGGAAAGATAAAAAAAGCAGGCCAAAAAGAGGCCGGCTGCCGCCTGCCTCTTTCTCCTGCCTCTCTCGCGGCGTACACGCCGCAGATATCGTTTTACTGCCTTGTTATAAGCCAATTCTAATCCTCTCAGTGTGCTGCGTTCGTTTCGGCAGTTCCATCCATTGCCCGCTCTGCATCATCTTTCAGATTCTCTGCGCCCTCACGGACATCCTCCACGACACCATCCAGAACGCCTGTGCTTTCCTCATTGTCACGGTAGTCGTCATTCGATGAACCATTAGGGGATTTTTCCTCCTGTCCGGTGCTCTCCGCCGCAGCAGACGCTGACTCTCTTCCTGTCCCGCTGCTGTTGCCGCACCCGCAGGCAAACGCTGTCAAAGCAATAAACATGAAACAAAGCATGTACTGTTTTGCCTTTTTCATAATGACATCTCCTTTCTGCCACTAGTATGCACCGCGCAGAAAGGAATTATTCGCTTGTCAGCCAATTACATCCGTCATTGTGTAAAGACCCGGTTTCTTTCCTGCCAGAAACTTTGCCGCCTGAACAGCGCCTTTGGCAAATATTGCCTTTGAATACGCTGTATGCGTAAATGTTATTACCTCGTCTTTTCCGGCAAAAATCACGTCGTGCTCTCCCACGATGGAGCCGCCGCGGATCGCCTGAATACCTATCTCTTTTTTGTCTCTCTTAACCCGCTCGGCCGTTCTGTCAAATTTATAATGATAGGCATTCCCCATCGCCTCATTGATAGAATCCGCCAGGGCCAGTGCTGTTCCGCTGGGAGCATCCACCTTCTGATTATGATGCTTTTCCAGTATCTCCATATCAAAACCGGCCGGTGCCAGAACCTGTGCCGCTTCTTTTAAAAGTTTCATAAGCACATTTACCCCAAGTGACATATTGGCAGAGCGAAGAACCGCCGTCTTTTCCGCTGCTGCGGATACCTTTTCTACCTGTTCCGGAGACAATCCCGTCGTGCAGAGAACAAGGGGCATTTTTTTCTCTGTACACCAGTCAAGGAGGGCATCTACAGCTCCCGCATTGGAAAAATCGATTACTACATCTGCCTTTACTGTACATTCTTCAGGGGAAGCAAACACAGGATAGGAATTTTTTCCTGAATCCCTCAAATCAATCCCCGCAACAATCTCTATCTCCTCATCTTCCGACACGATCTCGGAAATCGTCCGTCCCATAGCTCCGCTGCAGCCGTGCATAATTGCCCGTATCATCTGTCCTGTCCTCCGATCTTACATTCTTATTCTTTTACAGCAGTCCGTATCTCTCCATCTCAATTCTCAGTCTTTCCCTGTTGGCCGGCTCCATCTCAACCAGCGGTTTGCGGAGCGGTCCCACTTCCATACCCATGAGATTCATGGCCTCCTTAACCGGAATGGGATTGACCTCACAGAACAGAGCCTCGATAAGCGGTATCGCTTCTATCTGCATTCTGCTGGCTTTCTGCATATCCCCGTCCAGATATGCCCGGCACATATCATGCACCTGGCGCGGTGCAATGTTGGAAAGAACAGAAATAACTCCCTTTGCTCCCAGCGCCATCATCGGAACAGTCTGATCATCATTTCCAGAATATATGTCAACACATCCGTCCGAGAGATTTGCTATTCTGGCTATTGCAGAAAAATTGCCGCTGGCTTCTTTGACACCAACGATATTATCCACATCCCGGCACAGAGAAACGATCGTTTCCGGTGCAATGTTTACGCCGGTACGGCTGGGTACATTGTAGAGAAGAATAGGGAGATTAACTTCCTTTGCCACCTCTGTAAAATGCACCTTCAGTCCCTTTTGAGTCGTCTTATTATAGTACGGAGACACAAGAAGAAGGCCGTCCGCTCCCGCCTCTTTGGCACACTGGGACAGATAAACCGATGTTGCCGTACAGTTGGATCCTGTTCCTGCGACAACAGGAATTCTGCCCTTTACCTTCTGACATACAAACTGAATCTCACGTATATGCTCATCATGCGTCAGAGTGGCGGCCTCCCCCGTCGTTCCGCATACGATGATACAGTCAGTACCATTCGCAATCTGATCCTCAACAAGCTGTTCCAGCTTATCAAAATTAATCTCTCCGCTTTCTTTAAAAGGTGTAGCCAGAGCAACACCTGCGCCCTCAAAAATTGCCATACTTTTTCCTCCTTGATTTCTTAGGAACACCAAAATCCGCCATCTCCGGCCGCCAGTCTAAAACAAAAGCTGGCACAACGGCCAGCTGTTTTTACACAAATCCCAGTAGCTCCCCATCGTGTCGATGACAGTCATGTGATTCTTCATCCCATGCCCAGGAACCGCAGCCGCAGAATCCGCAGTCCTTCGGCGTCTTTCCCTTTCGGACATCTTCTTCTGCTTCTGCCGCATCCGATGCCTACTGATGATCAACGCAACCTCTACTTACGTTTGCAATTATATTATCATTACTTTTATTGCTTGTCAACTTCAACATTCTCTATCCTGGTAAGCACATCCGCATACTTTTCAAGTTCCGGAGAGCATACTTTTCCCGTCAGGATCAAATCAACACTTTCCTGCCGCGCAGCCAGAAGATTCTCCAGTTCAGAGAACGAAATAATATTCTGATCCAAAATGCCCAGAAATTCATCAAGTATCAGCATGTCGCACTCACACGTGGTCAGAACTTTTCTTGCAAAATTGATACCGTTCTGAATATTGCACTGCTCTTCTCTTTTCTGAGCCTCTGTCAGTTTTTCAAAATAGTCGTTCTGCTTTTCAAAACGAAACACTTTCAGATCCGGCTCCAGCTGCTTCAGCCATTCCGCCGTCTCATGACTCAGAACACCTTTCAGAAACTGTATCATAATTACTTTCCGCCCCCGGGTTACCGCCCCGATTCCCCTTCCCAGAGCCATCGAGGTTTTTCCAAGGCCATTGCCGAAGATTATGTGTACTATTCCCTTCTCCATCTCATACTCCTCTTCACGCATGGTATCTTACTTCTATTTCTCAGGCCGACTTATTCTAGCATATTTCCGGAAAATTTGCAAGTAAAAGCAGGTCTTCTGCCCGGGTGTGTGCAAAACATTCAGCGGCAGACAGTATATAAAGGATCCGGTTTAAAATCAGAAATCCCTATCGCATCAGTTATTCTGATGTTCCACACACTCCAGTTTGCTCACAGAGACCTCATAAGCCACCCTTTTTTCGCACTCCGTCTCACTCAGTTTCTTTGTATATTCCCGGCTCTGTACCCGTCCCCACACACATACACGGCTTCCCACTTCAAATCCTGATGCATATCTGGCATTCCTTCCCCATGCAATACACGGTATGTAATCAGATTTCCCGTACGGACGGTTTACAGCCAGCAGCATATCCGCTATTTCCCGCCCAAGCGGCGTTTTCCTGTAAATCGGCTCCTTACATATGTACCCGTCCAGGAAAATCTGATTCGTCTTTGTATAGTCCGTAAATTCCTCAAGAAAATTTATCTCACGGACAAAAATGGAAAGAACAAGCCTGTTTTTTGTTCCCTCATGACGATTATAGGAACGGAACTGACCGATCGCCTCCATTGTACATCCCCGGTAATCCTTTGACACATCCATCAGACGCTCTGAGATCATAAGCGGTATCACATCAATCTGATCGCTGAGACGGTTTACGGCCAGGTCTACCACATAAAAGCCTTCCCCGAACACTTCATGGCTGAAGGAAAATTCGGATACAACCTCTCCTATTACGCTTACCCTGTTGTTTTCAATCATTTTTTCTGACATAGTACTTCTCTCCTCTTTCTTTCCATTTCTTTTCGATTCACAACAGCCTTCTGGTTTGTCCCGGTCAGCTGCTAATAATATATGTATGCGAAAGACAAAAGTTTAGAAGAAAAATCGAAGCAAAGTTTTTTACATATATAGACAGATTACGCCCGCAGATTCTGCAGTTCAGACACAAAAAAGAGAGCATTCCAGGAAGGCAAGACCCGGAACATGCTGAAACATGTTCCGACACGGCCTCCCGGGATATACTCTCAGAAGAATCTCTTATTCTTTTTATTTTTGTGCTTACTATTTCGCTGCCATGGATGCCTTCCGGCTGATCATGGCTCTTTTGCGAAGTGTCGGGTCAAGAATTTTCTTACGGATGCGCAGGCTTACCGGTGTTACCTCCAGAAGCTCATCCGTATCAATAAAGTCAAGGCACTGCTCCAGGCTCATCTCCTTGGGAGGCGTCAGCCTTAAAGCCTCGTCAGAACTGGAGGAACGGGTATTCGTCAGCTTTTTGGTTTTGCACACATTAAGCTCTATATCCTCCGGTTTTGCACTCTGTCCAACAACCATTCCGGAGTATACCTTTACGCCCGGTCCAATAAACAGAACACCTCTCTCCTGTGCGTTGAAGAGTCCGTATGTGATGGATTCTCCCGCTTCAAAGGCAATAAGAGAACCCTGTTTCCGGTAGCTCAGCTCGCCCTTAAACGGACCATATCCGTCAAAGCTGGTATTTAAAATTCCATTTCCCTTGGTATCTGTGAGGAACTCTCCCCGATATCCGATAAGCCCTCTGGAGGGGATGGAAAATTCCAGTCTGGTATAGCCTCCGCCAATCGGACTCATCCCCTGAAGCTCTCCCTTGCGGCTCGTAAGCTTCTGAATAACCGCACCGGTAAACTCATCGGGAACGTCCACATAGGCGATCTCCATAGGTTCCTGTTTCTGATTTCTCTCATCATACTTGTAGAGAACCTCTGCCTTGCTGACTGCAAACTCATATCCCTCTCTTCTCATGTTTTCAATAAGAACAGAAAGGTGCAGTTCTCCGCGCCCCGACACCTTAAAACAGTCAGGGGAATCTGTCTCTTCTACCCGAAGACTTACATCTGTATTCAGTTCACGGAACAGTCTCTCACGAATATGGCGGGACGTAATGTATTTTCCCTCCTGTCCGGCAAGCGGGCTGTCATTGACCATGAAATCCATGGCGATTGTAGGTTCGGAAATTTTCTGGAAGGGAATCGCTTCCGGCTTTTCAGGAGAACACAGTGTGTCGCCGATATGAATATCGGAAATACCTGAGATCGCCACGATTGAACCAATCTGAGCCTCGTTTACCTCCACTTTATTGAGTCCTTCAAACTCATAAAGTTTGCCGATTTTAACGCGGCGGAACTTATCCGGCTCATGATGGTTGACAATCACACACTCCTGATTTACCTTAAGGGAACCATTGTCTATTTTCCCCACTCCGATTCTTCCCACATACTCATTATAGTCGATAGTACTGATAAGAACCTGCGTCTCAGCTTCAGGATCCCCCTCCGGAGCCGGAATATAATCAATTATAGTCTGGAACAGCGGAGACATATCTGTTTCCGGATCATCCAGATTTTTCTTTGCAAATCCTCCCCTCGCCGAAGCATAGATAAACGGGCAGTCAAGCTGTTCATCAGAAGCATCCAGATCCATGAAAAGCTCCAGGATCTCATCTACCACTTCTTCCGGTCTCGCCTCGGGACGGTCAATTTTATTAATGCAGACAATAACGGGAAGATCCAGATCAAGCGCCTTGCGCAGTACAAATTTGGTCTGCGGCATGGAGCCCTCATAGGCATCCACAACCAGTATAACACCATTAACCATCTTGAGCACCCGCTCTACCTCGCCGCCAAAATCCGCATGGCCGGGTGTATCAATGATGTTGATTTTTACTCCGCCGTAATTAACCGCTGTATTCTTGGAAAGAATCGTGATTCCCCGCTCTCTCTCTATATCGTTGGAATCCATGACACGATCCACAACCTCCTGATTGGCGCGGAATACTCCGCTCTGGCGAAGCAGCTGATCCACAAGTGTTGTTTTTCCGTGGTCAACATGGGCAATGATTGCAATATTTCTGACATCCTCTCGTTTCATTTTCATAATTAAAATCGTCTCTCTTTCCTATTACAAAGCTTTCCCGCAAACAAAAACGCGGTATAAATATCCGCGTTTTGTATTCTCCGAATTTAACAACTAGTTATTCTAGCATTTTTTTTTTGATTCTTCAACATTTTTTTGACTGATATCTAAAGCAGAATAATATTTCCTTCATCCTCTCCGTAGTATACGAAATCAAGCTTTTCAATTTTACACCGGCCGTTTGTACCCTCTATCAGTTTCTTTTCCGACGAACCCGTCTGATCAGAAGGGACAAGCACTGTCAGTGCCACTCCTTCGCCGTACTCACTCTCCAGAACCGGAATCTTTGCCTCAGCCAGAATATACTGAAGTCTTCCCAGACTGCCGTAATCCACGGTAATCTTCCACCGTCCGGCCAGACATTTCTCCAGAACCACACAATTTTCAAGACCGGCCTGAACAGCTCCCGAATAAGCGCGGACCAGACCTCCCGTTCCCAGAAGAGTCCCCCCAAAATAGCGGGTTACCACCGCGCATGCATTGTGGATTTCCCGCCCCGTAAGAACATCCAGCATAGGTCTTCCCGCCGTCTGCGCCGGTTCTCCGTCATCACTGCATCGGGCCACCTCATTCTGCTCCCCTATGACAAATGCTGAACAGTGATGCCGTGCATCCCAGTATTTTTTCCGGATCTCAGCGATAAAAGCCATCGCCTCCTCCTCTGAATCCACAGGACGGAGCGAAGCAATAAACCGTGATTTCTTCTCCGTAATTTCGCCTTCTCCGCCTTTATATAAAATCCTGTATCTCTCTTTCATTGCCTCTCCCTTTCCCCTGTTTAGGCCCCCCAGGCCGGGGCATACTTATTATGTATATTTTCTCCGATTGTACTTACCCAACTAAATAATACCGTAAAAAAAACTTCATGACAATAGTATTTATTTATCAGGAGAGTTTTGCTATAATTGTAAGTTACAGGCTACCATACAAAGGAGGCTTCCTAGATGAATTATGGCAGAAAACAAACGAAACAAAAAATAAAGGCAGCCGGTTCCCGAAAAAAGAAATATGCAAACAAATTATTCCTGTCTTTTTTCAAGACAATTTTTGCACTTTTTCTTTTTATCATGGTAACAGGAGTCAGCGCGGGTATCGGAATGTTTAAAGGCATTCTGGACAGTGCACCTGATTTCGACCCCGACAGCTTTGCCCCAAGCGGCTATTTCTCCACCATCTACAACAGCGCCGGAGAGGTAACCGACACGCTTGTAGGCTCAAATTCCAACCGAATTGAGGCATCCTATGAGGAGCTCCCCCAGGATCTGATAGACGCTTTTGTAGCAATCGAGGATTCCCGGTTCTGGCAGCACAACGGAATCGATCTTCGTTCTATTACCCGGGCGGTTGTCGGTGTTCTGACCAACAACTATAAGGGCGGTGCCAGCACCCTGACGCAGCAGCTGATTAAAAATACGGTTTTTAACGGAGGTATGGAAACCAGCAGCGGCGCCAAAATCGAGCGGAAAATCCAGGAACAGTACCTGGCTCTTCAGCTCACAAAAAATGTGGACCGAAAGGTAATCATTACAAATTATCTTAACACCATCAATCTGGGCAGCAACACTCTCGGTGTAAAAGCTGCCGCGCTTCGTTATTTCAATAAGGATGTATCTGAGCTGACTCTTTCCGAGTGCGCTGTTATCGCCGGCATTACCCAGAACCCCGGCAAACTGAATCCCATCACAGGCGCTGAGGCGAATGCAGCCAGACGGGAGGTTATTCTCCAGCAGATGTATGAGCAGGGATATATAAGCAAGGAAGAGCAGGAAGAAGCCCTGGCCGATGATGTGTATTCCCGGATTCAGAATGTGGATCTGGCTATTCGTGACAGTGAAACACCATACTCCTATTACACGGACGAGCTCATTGATCAGGTAACAGAAGCTTTGAAGGAAGAACTGGGATATACAGACACGCAGGCTTACAATCTTCTTTTCAGCGGCGGACTTCAGATCTACACGCCGCAGGATCCCGAATTGCAGGCTATCGTTGACGAAGAAATGAACAATCCTGAAAATTATGATGCTGCCCGGTATTCTGTGGAATACCGACTCTCCATCACGCACGCCAACGGAGAAACAAAGCATTATTCACAGGAGACCATGAAAACTTATATTCAGCAGGTAAAAGGAGATTCCGGATTTGAAGGTCTGTTTGACTCCGAGGAGGAAGTACAGGCAGCGATTGATGATTACAAAGCCTATCTTACCCAGGACGGCGGAACAGTCATCGGCGAATCGTCATCTCTGGTTCTGCAGCCGCAGGCTTCATTTGTGCTGATAGAACAGTCTACCGGATACGTAAAAGCAATCAGCGGAGGGCGGGGAGAAAAGACAGCCAGCCGGACACTGAACCGTGCAACTGATGTTGTACGCCAGCCCGGATCTACATTCAAAGTCATCAGTTCCTTTGCACCGGCCCTTGACACATGCGGAGCCACACTTGCCACGGTTTATTATGATGCCCCCTACTCTTCCGGCTCCAAGGAATTCCGGAACTGGTGGGGATCTGACTACAAAGGATATCACACTATTCGTGAGGGTATTATTTATTCGATGAACATTATTGCCCTCCGATGCATGGCAGAAACAGTAACACCTCAGCTGGGCGTGGAGTATGCCGAACGTCTGGGAATCAGTACACTCGTATCAGATGATCTGAATCTGTCCACAGCACTGGGCGGTCTGACAAAAGGTGTGACAAACCTGGAACTTACCAACGCATTTGCTGCCATTGCCAACGGCGGCACATACACGGAACCCGTATTTTTTACAAAAATTCTTGACCGGAACGGAAAAGTAATCATCAACAACGAACCGGAAACCAGGCAGGCCCTGAAGGATTCCACCGCATTTCTTCTGACGGATGCCATGACTGACGCCATGCAGAGCAATGTACTCTACTCCCGTCCCGGTGCGGGTGTCAACTCAACAGGAAGTGCGGCTGCCATACCGGGAATGAGCTGTGCCGGAAAAAGCGGAACTACCACCAATAATGTGGATGTATGGTTTGTCGGTTTTACCCCCTATTACACAGCCGGTATCTGGGGCGGATGCGACAATAACCAGAGCCTGCGGGATGGCTCCGGTTCCCGAAACGGCGGAACAAGTTATCACAAGCAGATATGGCGTAAAATCATGACCCGGATCCATGAGGGACTTTCTGATCCCGGCTTTACCGTTCCTGACAGTGTTGAAACCGCTGAGGTATGCCGCAAATCAGGAAAACTTCCCGTTTCCGGCACATGCAGTGACGATCCCCGCGGAAATGCTGTTTATACGGAATATTTTGCAAAAGGCACTGTGCCCACGGAAGCATGTGATCACCATACACGCGTAACAGTCTGCTCAGCCTCCGGAGGAAAGCCGACCGCCTTCTGCCCCGCTGATCAGCTTGCTTCAAAAACCGTTATGATTATACCGGATGAAGGCACAACCGATGACAGTTACTACGCAATGCCGGGAGACTGTACCGTCCATTCCAGCGGCTCCACTATTCTGGATCCGTCATCAGGCAGTACAGACATTTTCGGACCGGGATATATTCCTGAATCAACAGGAGCCTACTCCCCTCTCTATTCTCCCTATTCCACACGCAGCAGGGACAGCAGTGATACCATACCTATTGTCCCGGCTGCACCGGGACAGTAAAAATAAAAGGACTGGATGCAGAATCAGCTCCATATGGCTGCTCAGCATATCAGTCCTTTTTCTGTTGTCTGATTTTCAGTCCTTCATTTTTGGCCTGAAAATCAGGGATGCAAGATAACCAAACAAAAGGGCTGCCGCAATTCCCGCCGATCCGGCCGTCAGTCCACCCTTAAAAATTCCCAGAGCTCCTTCTTCATCTACCGCATCTCTGACGCCTTTCCACAACGTATTTCCAAATCCAAGAAGAGGAACTGTTGCCCCGGCACCTGCCCACTTTGCAAAGGGTTCATATATTCCCAGAAATCCCAGTACAGAACCTGTAATTACCAGCATAACCATGATTCTTCCCGGCATCAGCTTTGTCCGATCCATCAGAATCTGGACTGCTGCACAGATACTGCCCCCCACCAGAAATGCTTTCAGATATTCCACTGGCTCCATGTCCGACACCTCCCTTCTGACAGCTCCTGTCCGTACAAATCACTTTTTCTCTGTCAAATGCTTTCCAGCACGACCGCATGCGCAATCCCCGGAACGCTCCGGCCCTCATTAAAGCTTACAGGGGACAGAAGGGCACCTGTCGGAACAAACAGAACCTTTTTCCACTCTCTGCTTTGCAGGCGCGGAAGAATATATCCGCATAATGTTGCAGCAGAACACCCGCATCCGCTTCCCCCCGAATGAGTATCCTGATTTTCACAGTCAAATATGCGAAGCCCGCAGTCCATGTGTATCCCTTTCAAGTCATACCCGGCCTGCTCTGTAAAATCACATAGAATTTTACGCCCTGTCAGTCCCAGATCGCCCGTGATAATCTTATCATAACAGCCCGGCACCACAGCGAAATCCCGGAAATTCTGCAGAATAGTATCGACCGCTGCCATTGCCATGGCTGCTCCCATATTCATTGAATCCCGAAACTGCATGTCCACTACCTTTCCGCATGTTATGCCCGTTATCTTTGCCAGTGGCATATTACCGTTCTCCATGCTGTATCCATCCGCCTTTTCAATAATGACGCTTCCACATCCGGTTACCGTCCAGGTAGATGACAAAGGCCGCTGATTGCCATAAGCCAGCGGAAATCGAAACTGACGCTCTGCCGAAGCAAAGTGGCTGGATGCCATTGCCATGATTCGATCCGCATATCCCGCCCCCACCGTCATCGAACCGAGAACCATTGATTCTCCCATTGTGGAGCACGCTCCATAAAGTCCAAACATGGGAATTTCCAGAGAACCGACACCAAAAGAAGTTGCCACAATCTGACCCAGAAGATCCCCGGCAAACAGGTACCGGATATCTTCCGGAGTCAGCCCTGCTTTGCTTAAGCATACCTCAGCCGTCCGGCGCTGAAGTTCGCTTTCCGCTTCCTCCCAGCTTTTTTTCCCGAACATGGGATCCGGTTCAATCTGATCAAAACAGTTTCCGATTGGCCCTTTTCCCTCCTTCTCTCCCACAATTGATGCTGCCGCCGTGACAATCGGCGGCTTATCAAACTGAACACTGGATTTCCCTGCCTGCATGTCTTTTTCTCTCCTTCTGATATACTGAATCGCTGCCGCCTTTATTCATACTGTATCCTATAATCCCATTACTGTTCCCAGCCAGTAAAGAGTTCCCAACGCACCGCTCGCCAGCGTTCCATACAGTATAACAGGCCCGGCAATGGCAAAAATCCGGCACCCGATTCCGAATACCTGACCCTCAGCCTTGTATTCAAGGGCCGGAGAAGCAACAGAATTTGCAAAGCCGGTAATCGGAACGAGCACTCCTGCGCCACAGACTCGTGCAATCTTCTGAAAAATATTTAATCCTGTCAGAACAACGCTCACGAAGATCAGCAGAAGCAATGTCCACACTCCGGCTGCCTGCTCTTCTGCTCCGCGTCCTTTGAGATACTCCATCACAAACTCTCCCAGAGTGCACACAATTCCTCCGCTGAGAAATGCATACATTGTATTTTTAGCCACACTGTGAACCGGCGTTACCGCTGTTACATACGCATTATACTGATCTTTTCTGACCTCCATCTGTTTCCCTCCTTAAACTATGATGACATTCCCATTCCAAAAAGAAAATAGATAAGAGAACCGGTCATTTTTCCCAGAGCAATTGCCAGAACCAGGCACGGCAGGCCGACTGCCAGGCGCATCCTCCGGTTCATAACAGGAATAACCTTCAGGGTCTCCGCAAGCGACATAACCAGGCAGCCCACAAACATCCCTGACCCCAGCCCGAAAAGAGCCATCCCGATCTGGCAGAGTACCGGTATTTTTTCCCCATTTTTCCCGATAAACAGAGGAATCTCATAAAGATCCGATACATTTCCCCAGACTCCTCCTAAAATGAGGGCCGATTCAAACAGGATTATATGCGCTTTTGTTTTTGTTTTTCCTATCAGTCTGGGAAACACACCGATAATTGCCAAAAAAGCGGAAGCGCCGGCTGCAATAATGCCGCCGGCACATATGCCGATAAAAAAAAGCAAGAGCTGTCTAAGAAACATCCACCCCCGCCTCCTCTCTCTCTCCGTTCTGGATCAGCGTCTTATTAACATTCTCCTCATAAAGGCGCATTTCCACTTCCAGGGGTGTCGGATCCGTACTGATCTTCCATCCGGCAAAGTGATTAAAAAACAAAATGATTCCCAGTGCAAGCCCCAGCGAATATCCAAACTCCAGAACAGTTACTCCGTCTGATTCATGGCCTGTCATAATAAAAAAAATCTTACCGAATACATCAGACACATTGGCATCATTATTAAATGTCATAATAGCAAAAGCAGCCCCTGTAAAACATATGATACTCACAAAAACTGCCTTACTCCACTGCCACAAAGGATGAGGCCTGGCCGGAGGCTGATATGCGATCACAAAGTCCTGTTCGCCGATACTGTTTATCTCTGCTCCCGGCACTTCTTCCGTTACCTTTTTTATGATATCCGTCACGCTTTTCACATAGGACATTGGCCGCTCAGATCGGATTCGCAGAACAGGCACCGCCCTGCACCTGGCTTCTGTGCTTTTGTCACTGCAGTAAACCTCTGCAACGTCACTGAGATTTACTTCTGTTTTTGAAACCTGGGTAATCTGAGCCAGCTTGATATATACGGTCTGTGTCATGCTGCCAGCTCCCTTACCTCCCGGGCCGGCGGTACAATGACGAATGTTCCGTCAATATAAGAAGAATTCCTTCCTGCTGCAAGCAGGCAGTACCAGACAACAGCAGAGACAGCTGCAAGACAGCAAAGCAGAATTGCAATTCCGGCTTTCTTTTTCAAACTCATTTTCTCACATCCTTTTCTTTCATTCTAAGGATAGTATGGTTTGAAATCTGATTTTTATTCGGCGTCAGCCTGACCGCACAGGCGCGCTCTCATCTCCCGGAGAATTCTCCTCTCCATTCTTGACACCTGTACCTGCGATATACCCAGCTGGGAGGCAATCTGACTCTGTGTCTGATTATAAAAATATCGCCTCACAATAATCTCACGCTGTTTTTTGTCAAGCGCTTTTAACAGTTCCCCCAGAACCATGCGATCCAGAAGAATCTCGTTTTCCTCTCTCTCCTCCGGAACCCGATCCAGAATGGTCAGATTATTGTCGTCTCCGGAACCGGAAGGCGCATAGAGAGACTCCACCTGACTGCCCGCCTCCAGCGAAGCAGCTACTTCCTCACAGCTGGTGCCAAGACTGGCTGCCAGCTCTTCCAGAGAAGGCTCCCGTCCCAGACTGACAGACAGACTCTCCCTCGCAGCGCTTACCCGAATCCCCAGTTCTTTCAGCGATCGGCTTACTTTTATCATTCCGTCATCCCGGAGAAAACGTTTAATCTCTCCTGTGATCATGGGAACTGCATAGGTAGAAAAGCGCACATCATAAGAGGTGTCAAATTTATCAATCGCCTTTATAAGTCCTATACTTCCAATCTGGAACAAATCTTCCGTCTCGCAGCCCCTCCCTGTAAAGCGGCGGACAATGCTCCACACAAGTCCCACGTTATCTACAACCAGTTTTTCTCTTGCAGCCCTGTCTCCCCCATGAGCCCGACGTATCAGTTCAATGGTTTCATCTGCCGGTCTTTTGCCGGAAGAAACTATATTACGAACCTCTTTTCCCGCCTCATCCATAGGAACAACCGCCGATCCGTTTTCTCATCGTTACGGTTGTACCTTTTCCCGGCTCCGATTCAACCAGGACTTCATCCATAAATGCCTCCATAAAAGAGAATCCCATTCCGGATCTTTCTCCCGACATATCCGTTGTATACATTGGTTCCATCGCTCTTTTTATGTCCTCAATTCCTTTCCCTTCATCACGAATTTTTACTGTCAGCTGATCCGACTCTGTTTCTGCCTCTATGTACACAGTTCCTTTCTCATTGCCGTATCCGTGAATAACACAATTTGTAACGGCCTCAGATACAGCCGTTTTCACATCATTCACTTCCTCCAGCGTCGGATTCATCCGGCTCATGAAAACAGCTATTGTGACCCTGGCAAATTCTTCATTTGAGGACAGGCTTTCTATCTCCAGCCTCATCCATGTCCCTTCATTATTCCTGCCTTCCATATACAGCCTCCTCTCTCGTCTCATACTGATTTACCAAACGATAAATACCTCCTATTTTTAAAATGCGGCTGATACGCTGCCCCGCTCCATATACAGTTACCGTCCCCCCGCTGCCGGCCATCTGTTTATAACGGCTAAGCAGAACACCTATTCCGGAACTGTCCATAAACTCAGTCCGTGAGAAATCAAAAACAATTCTGTTAATGTAGTTTTCTTCAAGAAGAAGATCCGTCTCATATTTAAGCGTCAGGCAGTTATGGTGATCCAGTTCAGCGGGCAGATGTATGATCAGAACCGTTCCCTCAGCCTCATACGTAAAAAGCTCCTTGTCCATATTATGTCCTCCCTGCATTTTTTTATAAGCCGCGAGTGCCGGTTCAGGGCAGAAAAACCAGCAAAACCAGTATTTCCACAAAACAAAAAGACACCGCGGAATCATAGTTTTATCTTCCGTAGTGTCTTTTCTCAATGCAGAATATGCTTTTATTCCTGCGTCTCCTGTTCTTCCGGCTGACTTTCCGGTTCCTCCGGCTGACTCTCTGTCTCAGCAGAAGCAGCAGGCTCACTCTCTGTCTGTGCACCGGTCTCCGCTGTCCCGGCAGAAGAATCCTGCCCTTCCTCAGCCGGCTGTCCCTGATTCAGAATGGACTGTCCCGGAACAGCTGCCTGCTGATTATCCGGAACCAGCTGTGCCAGCTGTTCTCTGGCCTTTTCTGCCTGCTCAGAATCAGCATACTGCGTAACAATCTGAGTAAACATCTCTATTGCCTGATCCGTCTGTCCCTGGGAGCGGTATATCATACCCATATTAAACAGAACCTTGGGATTAGCCGGACGGATGCTCAGACATGTCTGATAATAATTCAGAGCTTCGCTCATTCTTCCCGCCGACCACATGGTATAGGCCAGATCCTCCAGAGTCTGATATCCATTGGTCTCTATATCCTGCTTGATCCCGTTTGCAATAGATAAAACCGTCTCATCTGTAAACAGAGAGGGATCAAAACCCGCATAAAGAGAAACAGCCTCCGTGAGATTGTCACTCCTGTAAGCCTGAAGCATCTTCACAAGAATAGCATACTGATTAAGCACGCTGTCATTGCTGTTCAGAAGCATATCCAGCTGAGCTTCAGCTTCCTCCGTATCGCTTTTATACGTCTCAATTGTATCATTCAGCGTCGCAATCTCCTCATTTTTCTGATTTATCTGTTCATTGTACTGGAGAAGCTCCTGCGTGTGCTCATTATTAAGACGCTTTATGCTGGCAGGCATAACCAGGAAAAAGATTACTGCCGCGCCCAGAAGAAGGCCCGCACCGATGTTCAGCACAGACTGCCAGCCGGTGTTTTCTTTATAACTGGGCGGAATAATGACATCATCATCCTGCATCTGCCGATGTGAAAAAGCATTTTTGATTTTTCTCCGCTCAATCTCTGCTTTTCCTGTTCTCGTCTTTACAATAGACATATACCAGGATGCCTTGGGATTGTTTTTATCAATTTTCAGTACCTTATAAAGCGATTTTCCCGCCTTTGTATAATCCTCATGACTGATATACAAAAGAGCCAGAAGGAGATGAGCCTTCACAAAACGGGGGTTGGCCTCTACCACCCTCGTCAGCTGCAGTACAGCCAGATCGTCACTGCCGTTCTGTGCCTGAAAAAGCGCCTGATTGTACTTTTTTATATTCTGGCTGACCTGATCAAGCCTGTCCTGCTTCCTCTGCACCTGCTCCAGATAATAATCGGCACGATTGTCTCTCTCCTGAAAATTCATGCTGATTACCCACTGCACCAGCGCTTCGGAAACCTCCCCCATCTCATAGTATATAAGTCCCAGAAGGTTTCTGGCATCAATATGGTATTTATTCAAATTCAGACATTTTTTCAGGCACTGTACCGCACCCGTCAAATCTCTTCTCTGTGCCCGCTCCAGCCCGGCATTATACAGGCTGTTTGAAACAAGCCGAATTCTATTTCTCTGATCCATGTTCACTGCCTATTCCTTTATCCGTTTCAAAATCTCCATCATGATATCCGACATATCTGTCAGATCACTTTTGACAATTGCCTCTCCAATCTCCTCCACTTCCAGACTGGGCTTGAAGTGATCAATCTCTTCTTCAAAATTGATGTTTAATCCCTCATCACTCATTTTTATTCCTCCTCAGGCATTTTTTTATCTCCCCTATCAGATAGAGGGAACCGACACAAAATACGGTATCTTCTTCTTTTTTCTCATCCAGCACTATCCTCAGCGCCTGTGAAACGCCGGGAGCAATTCTGATATTTTCCTGGGTATTCCCGCTGCTGACCGCCTTTCTGAGGCTCTGCACATCCAGTCCGCGGCCTGACTCAAGCCGGGTTAAAACCGTCATATCAGGTCTCAGTTCCCTGCAGAGGATACCTGCCATTTCCTGATACTCCTTGTCCGAAACAACAGAAAAAAGAAGTATACTGCGCCCGCAGAAACCCTCTTGCCGCCGCCTGGCCATAACCGCACGGGCAGCCTTCACAAATTCCCTTATGCCGCCCTCATTATGAGCTCCGTCCAGATAAATACCCCCGGAAATTCTCTCCATTCTTCCGGGCCACACTGCTCCCGCAATCCCATCTGTAACCGCATTTTCCGGCATTCCGAGAATTTCTGCGGCTCTGAGTGCCAGCAGAGCGTTTACAGCCTGATATTCTGCCTCAAACGGCACTTTTACTGTCCAGTCATTTTTTCCTTCTCCCTCAGGAAGAAGAGGCGATACGCTAAATGAATATCCGGCAGCCTCCTGCATCAGATTCCTGCATTCTTTTTTCGCCGCCGGAACCGCGCGGCACCCCAGAGAAGCCGCCCTTTTCCTGATAACCCCTGCAGCCTGTTCATTTGAACAGTCAAAAATAACAGGAATTCCCTTTTTTATTATTCCGGCCTTTTCCGCCGCAATTTTCTCTGCTGTATCCCCCAGATACTGCATGTGATCCAGGCTGATGGATGTAATTACAGACAGCGTTACCCGTTCCAGGCAGTTCGTTGCATCAAGACGTCCTCCCATGCCTGTCTCCAGCACAATATACTCCGGCTTTGTTTCCCGGACCATAACCATAAACATCAGGAAAAGAAATTCAAAATAAGTCGGATGACCAATTTCTCCCGCGAAAGCAGCAGACATATCTTTTACTTCCTCAAAGGCCCGGATAAACAGTTCATCATCCGCCTCAATACCGTCCAGCACAAAGCGCTCTTTTATGGACAGCAGATGCGGAGAAGTAAAAACTGCTGTGCGAAATCCCGCCTTTCGCAGAATTGAAGACAAGAAAGCACATACGGATCCTTTCCCGTTTGTACCGGCCACATGAATTATCCCGCAGTCTCCAGGCTGCGCCTTCAGAAGCTCAAGCATTCTGCGCAGTTTTTCCATTGAATGTTTTTCCCTGGAGAATCTGGGTATGGCCTCCACATATTCAGCTGCTTTTTGTATTTCCTCTTCCCGTTGCATCATCTTTTGCCGTTTTGTCCTTTTCCTGTCCGCTGTTCCTGTTTTCAGTAAATCTGCATCGTTTTACATGTACCCTACTATTATAATATAATACAGGTCGAATGCAAGGAGTTTATTTCGCGTTTTTACCGGCGGGATCGACAGTTCTTCTTCTTTAACAGAAAAACGGCAGAGAAACGAAAATACACCTCAGCTGGCATATCGTCTCTTTGCCGTATTTATCAGTCTCTATCGATTTCGGAAAATATCAATGACAGCCTCAAAAATCGCCTTTATTACATTCCACATCCTCTGAAACGGCCCTTCATTTGCCTGTTCTTCGGTTTCCAGATCAGATATATCCGTGGTTTTATCTTCATCGCTGATTTCCTCAGTCCTCAGTATAATCTGAATACTGCTTGGCGAAGGATTCTTCGAGGATGTAAACGATATTTTATCTGCAGAAGGATCAAGATTCAGAAACTGGTTTTCTTCCTCAAATTTATCCAGCTGTTCATCCAGAGTGTCTTTCATCTCTTCTCCTGCCTGCCGTACGCCCGCTATACTGTCTATCATGCTCAGACTTTTATCCAGGAGACCGCCGAGCCCCTGGAGGCTGTCCCTCGTCCCTGCATCAAGTGAATCTCCGGCCGCTATCCATGTGTTATTGAGAAGCGCCAGAAGATCATGCAGGCTGTAAAGTGCCCTTGTAAGCCGGTTTGCCAGCTCCTGCGAATCCGCCAGCGCATCCAGCATGGAAGGCACGTAGCTGTCCATTGTATCGATCAGAACTCGGGTATCATCCAGAAGATTTATAAGTTCATCGTCAGAGCGGCGCAGTGCCGATATGGTAGAGGCCGTGTCCTCTCCTATACCTCCCATCGTCCGGCAGGCGGCATTAATCCGTGCAATCAGCTCAGATACCCCCTGCTCTACTGTACGGCCATTTCTTATCATACCTCTGGATTCCTCTGAAAGCCTTCGCACATCGGATATATAAGAGGTCCCTGACAGGGCCTGCAGCGCCTCCTCAGCCTCATCTGCAGCCTCGCTCATTTCCTCCTCAAAATCTGCATCATTTACCCCTCCGCTTCCCGGCTCTCCTGAAGGTCCCCGTCTGTCTTCTTCTATTTCGATATTCCCATCTGATTCCTCTCCAAAAGCAATGACCTGAGCATCTTCACTCTCTTTGGGAGTACTGTCCGGAGCTTCTGAGCCGTCTGACTCCTCCCGGATATCCGCCTTTTCTGAGCCGTCCGGCTCCTCCTGGCCATCCGCTTTTCCCAAGCTTTCTGACTTTTCCCGGCTGTCCTCATCCTCTGAGTTTTCTGACTTTGCGCCGGATATGCGGGCTGCATCCAGAAAATCCAGACTGTCCTCCAGCTCAGTGCTGTCCTCATCCAGAGTATCTGCCTGAGAATCAGCACTGTTTAATGCATTTTCCAGAGCATCAAAAATTTTCTGAAGCTCTTCTGTTTCTGCAGCAATTATCTCCCCCACAGCCGCCTGCTCCTCAGACGTAATTCCTTTGCTTATCTGTGATGATGCAGAAGAAAGTGCATTGCGCAGACTGCCCAGACGATCATACAGCCGATCCAGCTCATCCTGCATATCCTCCATCGTATTATAAATTGCATTGGCATTGGAGTTAATATCAGATACTGCATTCTGGGCAGTCTGAAGATAAGGGATCAGAACAGCAGTCTGATCCGCAACACCCTGAAGCTGTGCAATCGCTTCTGTGGAAAGAGCCTCTATCTGCTTCCGGTTTGAATTGATGCTTGCACGCGCCTGCTCCAGCTCATCTACGCCCCCTTTAACCTGGGACACATCCTGACGCATGGATTCCATGGTAAGCAGCAGCTCATTTATACTGTCATACATTCTGTCCCCGCTTTCCCGCCAGGTATCCTTTGCCTCCTTTATGTCCTTTATATGATCAAAGGCGCTGGCCGTTCCGGGAACCATCATCATAAAAATTCCGGAACTCTCAAAATCATCCGTTCCGATCCGAACCGTATAATCTCCCTCTTCTCCGGGAAGAGCCATAAACATAACAGCTTTGCTGCTCCCTACAGACTGAAGCTGGGAACCCGGAGCATCCACACTGTAGCATTTTTCCATATCAACGGGAACTATCACAGTCAGTATCATATTATTCCTGTAATAAGCTCTCGTATTTTTATTGGGTTTTGCCTTAACATTCAGCTCCACAAGACCGGAAGCATGCAGAAGAGAAGCCGCATCCGTCTCCACCCCGTTAAGTTTGTATGATACATCAAAATTCCATGGAAGCTCTACATTCTCTTCCGGAATCGTTCCCTGAAAATAAAATCTGCTTCCATCCTCCGGCAGAGTCCAGGTTACTGTTCCATCCCCTTTAACCGGCTCAGTGCGATCCGTCATATTCACAAGCTTCTCATAATTTCCGTAATCCGTATACTGGGAAACGCCATTGGGTGTACATCCTTTTACCACATTCACATCTGCCTTTTTCCCATAATAATCAAGGTTGACATACATTGTCTCGTCCACCTGTACCCGCGGTACCCCCGCCGTTACAGGCATTGTATTCATTAGAGCCGAGAGAACAGCCAGAAGAAATGCTGCCCGTCTTCTGTTTACTCTTCTCATTTCCTTCTGCCTCCTTTTTCTGACGCTTCCGAAAATAATATCATTCCCGCACACTCCTTCTGCGGGATTTTTTCTTTTTTCCGCTTTTTTCCTGCTGCTTTGGGGTACAGGAACTGTCCCCCTTAATCCTGGCTGCGATCCGGCCCAGACGTTCTCTTCTCCTTTTTCTGTGCAGCTGTATGGTATTTCTGATTCTTTCAAACTCATTCTGCATGAGGATGCTGTCAAACATCACAAGAAAAGCCGGCATCATCGCACAGACAAACACCATACTGATCAGCGCACCTCTTCCTATCAGGTGACCCAGATCAGCAATTGCCGCCACAGTGGACACATGGTACACAATATATCCGGCCACCGTCAGAATAGAGCCGGATGTAAGAATGGCCGGTATTCCCCTGTTGAGTGCCATAATTGCCGCTTCCTTTTTCTCCGCCTCTTTCCTGCATTCCAGGTAATTGTTGGCAGTCAGGATCGCATAGTCCACAGTCGCTCCCAGCTGAATACAGCTGACAATTATGTATCCGATAAAAATCATTGTGTCCCCCGCAATGTACGGAACCGCCATGTTGACAAAAATAGCCGCCTCTATGGGAATCATGATGATGACAGGGATAATCAGAGAGCGGAAACTCCACATTACAACCAGAAATACCCCCGCCAGTGAAAGCACATTAACCCGCTTATAATCTTCTGTGATTGTCGTCTCAATATCCTGCGTGGAAGGCGTTGAGCCCACAAGCCATGAATTTTCAGGATAATGCTTTTTCATCAGCGCCTGAATTTCATCCGAACAGCGATATGCCAGAGGACTTTCCCCTTTACTCCTCACATAAATCAGGATTCGCGAATACCCTCCCTTATGAAGCTGTTCTGTCAGACTTTTCGGCAGAAATTCTTCCGGTACACCCTCCGGCAGCGAACCTGCCATGGATGTTACACTCTTCGTATACGGCAGCGCCTTTACCTCATCCGTAAACTCTTTTTCATCGATTGGATCCCCGGCCGGCACAATTGCCATCATCATGTTGCTTCGTCCAAACTTTTCGGTTATCTTCTGCTCATCCTCATAAACCTTTGTTCCCTCTCCCGCACCTACAGCGTCGTTTCCGTACATAAATGAATTCATGCTCTGTGCCGTATAAGCCGGTATAGCTATCAGTGCCGCAGCAATGAGGACTATTTTTCTGCTGCGGTAAATTCTCCTGCTCAGCCCCTCAAAGGAAGGAAGAAAAGAGCGATGGGATGTTTTCTCTATCAGAGAGCTCATTCTGAGTATCATAGCCGGCATGAAAAACACAACAGTAAGAAGACTTATAACAATTCCCTTTGCCAGGACAATTCCCATATCAAAGCCTATACTGAATTTCATAAAACACAGCACCAGAAAACCGACAATAGTCGTCAGGCTGCTGGCAAAAATAGAATTCAGCGCCTCATTAATTGCATTGGCCAGAGCCTCCGTCTGAGAAAGACCTTTTTTCTTTTCCCGCTCAAATGCATGGCTCAGAAAAATAGAATAGTCCATGGAACATGCCAGCTGAAGAACGGCGGATACACTGTTTGTCAGAAAAGATATCTCTCCCAGAAAAATATTGGTACCCTTGTTAATAACAATCGCGGCACCCATTACTATCAGATAAAGGGCAGGTTCAAACCAGGATGTAGTTGCGATACATAAGATCAGAAAAATTATCGTGACACTCAGAGTCAGGATCAGCTTCATTTCACTGGTCACATTTTCCTGGAGAGATTTATTTTGTATGGCCATTCCCACAAAACATCCTCTGTCCCCCAGAATTTCCTGCATCTCATCTATGGCTCTGGATGTTTTCTTATCTGTATCTCCTTCCTCAAAGACCACATCCATAACGGCAGAATTATCTTTATAGTACTCGTCAATACTGTCAAAATCTATAAATGAATCTGCGGAAAAAACATTTGTCTGGGAATCCATCCACAGAATCTGATCCACCCCATCCACCTTTTCAAGACGATCCTTGATAGCTTTCGCCTCATACAGTGTCACATCCTCGATCATAATCCGTCCTGTTCCCGGATAACCGAACTCTTCCTCCATCCGGTCCAATCCCTCTTTGGAAAGAGCCGAATCGGGAAGATACACCGTCAGATCATAATTGATCGTGACAAAAGGTGCTGCCAGAGCGGACAAAATTACCAGGACGACGAAAAACTTTTCAATGGATCTGCTTTTTTTTATGATAAAATCAGGCAGGGAAAATCCATTTTCCCGCTCTCTTATTTTCCGCTTTAATTCATAAAAAAGCTTAAATTTCATGTCATTCAACCCCTGTCAGCCGTTCTCATCTCATAAAAATAATCATATAATAGTCCTTTCCGTTTACTTTTTCATGCGCAATTCCCATTTCCTTATAATAAACGGCCCTGTCTGACCTTTCTTTCTCATCACTGTCATGATTTCTCAGAAGCTTTTCTTCAGCGTGCGTAGCTCCATCACAATTTATCAGATACACCTCCATATGACGCCGCCCGGGATTATAGTTGATCATTCTGAGATAATCATCAATTGTTCCCTCATCAGGTATCCTGCCGCTGCCGTACCCCTTCGTCCGCGCCATGGCAAGCCGGTGCTCCGCAATTTCCTGCAGTCTTCCATTCAGAACAAAGCTGGCATCCTTATCATAATCCACTTTGTCATCCTCGTAATAATCCTCCTCTTCATCCCCGTCAAACGCGTCGGCCTTCAGCTCATTCAGACAGTCCGCCATTTCCTGCAGATCCTGATCAAAAAAAGCAATCTCATAACTCCCGCCTCCGGTGTTCCGTTCTTTTTTGGCACGGATCAGGCTGCCGTCCTCCCCAAAAGTATACTGCGTTTCATTCTGGTACAGAGTAAAATTCTGCATAGCCCCGTTCTCGCGGAAATAATAATATTTTCCGTCTATTTCACGCCATCCTGACGCCAGAGTCCCGGCAGACTCCAAATAATACCAGTTTCCGTCCTGCTGAAACCATCCGGCTGCCGCTGCATCATTTTCTCCTGCCGCCGCCGGATACGGATGGGATACCGCCAGCAACACGGCGGCGCCAATACAGGCCATTTGCTTTCCCACTCTGATTTTACGGTTCGCTTCTCTATTTTTTTCATACCCTGCCATATTTTTTCTCTCCTTTTTACTGCCGCAGTTCAGGCAGACATCTTTCTAATATTTTATCAGTGCTTAAACGACACTGATACATTGATTGACATCTGTCTATTTTTAAACTATAATGTATTATACTAACTTGTGAACATTAATACAATAATCAGTTTATTTTTATGCGTCAATTAATCAACAAAATATATATAAATGTTGAATATAAGTCAATGAATGATAATCTGAAGAAAAATATACAATCAGAAAGGAGCAGCCGTCTATGAAAGAAGAATTAATGGATCGACGCGTCAGAAAAACACGCCGTATTCTGAGGAAATGTCTGATCACACTTCTTCAGAAAAAAAAGATACAGGATATCACTGTACGCGAACTGGCTGATATGGCTGATATAAACCGGGGAACCTTTTATCTTCATTATAAAGATACCTTTGATCTCCTGGAACAGATTGAGACGGAGCTGATGGAACAGATTAATGAAGTCCTTACCCACCATCCCGCATTGGAGCTTGTGGCCAAGCCGTCCCTCGCACTGTCAGAGCTTTACCCGCTGGTTCAGGAAAACGCCGATATCATTTCCATTCTGATT
Organism: uncultured Lachnospiraceae bacterium; assembly: GCA_944384125.1. Classification (GTDB taxonomy): domain Bacteria; phylum Bacillota; class Clostridia; order Lachnospirales; family Lachnospiraceae; genus Otoolea. The sequence continues at coordinate 29,884 of CALWSF010000003.1, forward strand.
GGCGAAAACGGGGACCTCCATTTTGTCAACCGCATGAAGCAGGCTGTGTATGACAAGTGTCTGCGGGACTGGCTGGATATAAAATGTCCGGGCGATCCGGATTCTCTGGGCGCCTATTCGGCATTTATCGTGTCGGGCTGTTTCGGAGCTGTCCAGTACTGGCTGGAAAACGGAATGAAAGAAACGCCCCAGCAGATGGCAGCGCTGACTGAAGAATTTATACTGAAAGGAATCCGTGTGCTGGAACAGGCTTGACTTTACCGATATTCCGTGTTTTAATAATACTGCAATGCTGTCAGACAGAATCTGTCTGCGGTAAATTTATGGGAAAGGAGTACACTATGGACAGTTGCGACAGTCACGGGCGAAGTAAATATGATGGACAAAATTTCAGACACAGTGCAAACCGTGTGCCTCTTCCTCTGAATCTGGCGCAGGGTCTGTTTTTGTACGGCAGTTTGCAGTAACCTCTGCAGCAAACCCATAATACCGGTGTCTTTTTTGCCCATCGCTCACAGCGGTGGTTTTTTTATGGGTATCCATAGAAAACTGCCCTCGTCGCGAATCAACAAAAAAACAGAAAGCGAGGGCATAAAATGAACAACAAATATTTAAATGAAACTCCTGTTTCTTCCATGGCTGCACCATCCGAGAAAACAGGCTACAACGAAAAAATCCTTCAGATCATCCGCAGCGGCCGCTCTGAAGCCGAAATCCGGGATGAACTTGACAATTACCACGCCAATGATATTGCCGATGTTCTGGAAACGCTGGATCCGGATACCAGAAAAAATCTGTACAAAATCCTCGGCCCGGAAATGACTGCCGAGATCTTTACCTACCTGGATGATCCCGCCTCCTGCATCGAAGAGCTGGGTCCTGAACGGGCCGCTGCCATCCTCGGCGAAATGGATGCAGACGATGCCGTTGATATTCTGGAAGAACTGGAGCCTGACGAAAAAGAAGCCCTGATCGCCAGGATGGATCAGGATTCAAAAAAAGATATCCACCTGATCTTCTCTTACGATGAAGAGCTTATCGGAAGCCGGATGACAACAAACTACATTGTCATTCCCAAAAGCTGTTCCGTGAAACAGGCCATGCGCCTTCTCATTGCACAGGCCGAGGAAAATGATAATATTGACACGATTTATGTGGAGGATGAATCCGGAAGCTATTACGGAGCCATTGAACTTAAAGATCTGATTACAGCCAGAGAATACACGGATCTGAATGACATTATCAGTACTTCATATCCTTATGTTTTCGCTGACGATCGCGTTGAAAACTGTATTGAACGGCTGATTGACTATGGAGAAGACTCCATTCCTGTTCTGGATCAGAACCGGAAGATCATCGGTGCCATCACATTTGAAGATATCGCTGAGGCCATTGATGACGAAATGGGCGATGACTATGCAAAACTTGCCGGTCTGACTGCCGAGGAGGATCTTCACGAACCTCTTCTTGAAAGCCTGAAAAAAAGGCTCCCCTGGCTGATTCTTCTCCTGTTCCTGGGCATGGGAGTATCGTCTGTTGTGGGACTGTTTGAAAATATAGTATCCAAAATTGCACTTATCATCTGCTTCCAGTCCCTGATTCTTGATATGGCGGGAAATGTAGGCACGCAGTCTCTGGCTGTCACAATCCGTGTGCTGATGGATGAAAACATTTCCTCCGGCCAGAAAGCAGGATTTATTTTCAAAGAAATGAGAATTGGTCTTTTAAATGGTCTTCTTTTAGGATCAATGGCCTTTATATTCATTGGTATATTTGTATGCCTTTTTAAGGGAAAAACTCTTTTTTATTCCTTTGCCATATCAGGCTGCGTTGGCATATCGCTTCTGGCTGCCATGGTTATTTCCAGTCTGGTAGGCGTGGTTGTCCCCATGTTTTTTCACAAAATCAAGGTAGACCCGGCCGTAGCATCCGGACCTTTAATTACCACGATCAATGATCTGGTGGCCGTCGTTACCTACTACGGTCTCTCCGGAATCATACTTATAAAAATTTTCAATCTGGTGTGACACATACAGAGCATAAAAACAGGCGGCCATGCTGTGCTTTTAAAGGAATCATCCGATCTCTGACCGGTTTCTTTCCAAAAGCACGGCATGGCCGCTTTCTCTGACATTTCTGCCGTCCTGTACTTACCAGGCACGGACGGCAGGATATGAAAACTTTTTCACGTCAGTATTACATGTTCCTCAGCTGTCCCAGCCGCTCCTGCACCTGAGACATCATCTGTGAATATTTTTCAAGCTTGGCGCGCTCTTCTGCGATTTTTGCCTCCGGAGCACGGCTCACAAACTTCTCATTCTCCAGCATTCCTTTTGAACGGCTCAGCTCTTTCTTAAGCTTCTCCTCTTCTTTTTCAAGGCGCTCAATCTCTTTATCCAGATCCACAAGTTCCGCAAACGGCATATAGATTGTGGCATCTGCTGTTACAGCTGAGACAGCATCGTCCGCAATATTACTCTTATCTTTCTGAAGGACAACCTCGCTCGCGTAACCCAGCGTTGCAAAGAACAGGCGGCTGTTGCCAAAAATCTCAAGAACTCCCTCATCCTCGGATACCACATACACTTTCGCCTTTTTGCTGGGCGGCACATTCATGGAAGTCCGGACACCTCTGATGGCGCGAACTGCTTCCTTGATAGTCTCAACTGCTCTCTCCTCATCAGCAAAATTCCACTCATTTTTGTATGCCGGCCACTCAGATATCATGATAGACGGCTCCTTATCCTGCAGATTGCAGAAAATTTCCTCTGTAATAAAAGGCATATACGGATGCAGCAGCTTCAGCGACTGAATAAGAACTGTCTTGAGCGTCCAAAGAGCCGCCGCCTTTGTAGTATTTTCGTCCTCCCACAGTCTCGGCTTAACCATCTCAATATACCAGTCACAGAACTCCTCCCAGATAAAGTCGTAAACCTTCTGAAGAGCAATTCCCAGCTCATACCGATCCATATTGTCCGTCACATCACGTGCCAGCGTATTTACCTTCGATAAAATCCAGCGATCCGGCAGAGTCAGATCCTCCAGACGAACATCCGTTACCGGAGCTTTCTCGATATTCATCATAATAAAGCGGGAAGCATTCCACACTTTATTGGCAAAATTCCGGCTTGCCTCCACACGCTCCCAGTAGAACCGCATATCGTTGCCCGGTGCGTTTCCGGTCATCAGAGTCATCCTCAGTGCATCCGCTCCGTATTTGTCGATAACCTCCAGCGGATCAATGCCGTTGCCCAGAGATTTACTCATCTTGCGCCCCTGTGAATCACGCACAAGACCGTGAATCAGCACGGTATGGAAAGGTTCCCTGCCCGTCTGCTCCAGACCGGAAAATACCATACGGATAACCCAGAAAAAGATGATATCATAACCCGTAACCAGAACATCCGTCGGGTAAAAATATTCATATTCCGGCGTCTTCTCCGGCCATCCGAGAGTAGAGAACGGCCATAGTGCAGAAGAGAACCAGGTATCCAGCGTATCCTCATCCTGACGGAAATGAGAATTTTTGCATTTAGGGCATACATCCGGAGCAGTTTTGGATACGACCATTTCGCCGCAGTCCTCACAGTAGTAGGCCGGGATTCTGTGTCCCCACCAGAGCTGTCTGGAAATGCACCAGTCGCGGATTCCCTCCAGCCAGTGGAGATATGTCTTTCCAAAGCTTTCCGGCACAAACTTAAGTCTTCCCGATTTCAGCGCCTCAATTGCAGGCTTTGCCATTTCATCCATCTTTACAAACCACTGAGGTTTAACCATCGGCTCTACCGTTGTTTTGCAGCGGTCATGGGTTCCCACATTGTGGGAATGGGGAACTACCTTTACAAGCAGGCCCAGCTTCTCCAGATCTTCAACAATGGCTTTTCTCGCCTCGTAGCGATCCATTCCCTCATACTTTCCGGGCACACAGATTGTTGCATCATCGTTCATAATGCAGATCTCTTCCAGGCCATGGCGTTTTCCCACCTCAAAGTCGTTGGGATCATGAGCAGGCGTAATCTTTACACATCCTGTTCCAAATTCCTGATCTACATATTCATCAGCAATAACCGGAATCTCCCGGTCTGTCAGAGGCAGCTTCAGCATCTTTCCCACCAGATCGCGGTACCGATCATCTTCAGGATTTACTGCTACCGCCGTATCTCCCAGCATTGTCTCCGGACGTGTCGTGGCAATTTCCACAAACCGGTTTTCCTCTCCGACAATAGGATATTTAATATGCCAGAAAAATCCGTTCTGCTCTTCATGCTCAACTTCCGCATCAGAGATGGAAGTCTGACATACGGGGCACCAGTTTATGATCCGGGAGCCCTTATAAATATATCCTTTCTCATAGAGCTTTGTGAATACTTCCAGAACCGCATCGGAGCATCCCTCATCCATTGTAAACCGCTCACGATCCCAGTCCGCAGAAGAACCCAGTTTATGGAGCTGTTTTACGATACGGCTGCCGTACTCTTCCTTCCACTCCCATGCTTTTTCCAGAAATCCCTCACGGCCGAGCGCCTGTTTGTCGATTCCCTCACTCTTTAATTTATCAATAACCTTAACCTCTGTGGCAATCGCTGCATGATCTGTTCCCGGCTGCCACAGTGTCTCATACCCCTGCATTCTTTTATACCGGATCAGAATATCCTGCATTGTATTGTCAAGAGCATGTCCCATGTGAAGCTGCCCCGTAATATTAGGCGGCGGCATTACAATCGTAAACGGCTTTTTTCCCTCTCTTCTGCCTCTTTTTGCATCCGCATGAAAATACTTGCTGTCCAGCCACTTCTGATACAGGCGTTCTTCAATATCCGCCGGATTATAGGTCTTCTCCAGTTCTTTCATAATTACTGCTTCACTCCTTTTTCGTTAAATCTGTATCTGCTTTGCCTTACCTACATCTGTTTTCTGACGATTCGGTATTCATCGTCTGTCTGATAATACGGACAGACAAAATGGCGGTTTTCCAGAAAAGCGGCCATCTCATCCTCGTCCAGAGATGCCTCACAGATATAGCATTCATATTCCTCATCATAAACATAATTTCCGCATGTATCACAGCTTACATGACGTCCTTTTTTCTGCACAGGCCCCTCCTTTCTTCCGCTTCCCCATTCCGCATCTGAATTTTTCATATCACAGCATCAGGAAGTCTTTCTCCTCTGCCATATAAAAAAGCCCTCTGCAGAATCTGCAAAGGGCGACTGATATGCGCGGTACCACCTTTTTCAATCAGCGCGAATTATTTCATCCGCACCAATCCTCTTTTGTCCTGTAACGGGAACACCCGCGATCCTCTACCGGAAAACCATGTAAACATGATTTTCTTTGGAAAATCCGGCTCCAAAGCTACCTTCCATGCCGCTGTCCGGGGCCGTCTTTCAACCGGTGGACCGCCCTCTCTGTCGGATGCATTACATGTACTCCTCTTTTTCACAGCCACTTTCTTATTCTCTGCTATCATAGTGTTTTTTTTAATAATTGTCAAGGTTTTTTCTTTTTTTCACAATTACTGTGGAAAGATAGGGGATATCTGTCCCCGACAGATCAACCGGATTGTTTACCACACTCTCCTGATCGGTTCCTGCTCTGGAAACCAGATAAAAACAGCTGTCCTCTGAATTATCCCTGAGCGCCTGCAGCAGCGCCTCCCTGTCAGCAGAAGGCTTCATCAGCACCACATTATCATTTTCGTCTATTATCTTTGTCAGACTGTCGCTGCTGTTTTTCCTGACAGGCATTATAACAAGACGCTCATTCCATGATACCAGAGGAGTGCGGGCTGATGCTGCTGCCGCACAGAACGATGTGACCCCCGGTATTATCTCCGTATCTATTCCCGCCGCTTTCATATAAGGCAGCGTGTACATGAATGTACTGTAAACTGACGGATCCCCCAGAGTAAGAAACACACCGGTCTTCTCTCCTTCCAGATATCCGGCTATTCTATCTGCATTTTTTTTCCACATTTCCTGAAGATGACCGCCGCGGTAATGCATCGGGTATACCAGATTGACTATCTCCTGCTCGTTCCCCTCCAGGTGTTCTTTTATTATCTCAAAAGCAAAGCTTCCGGCTCCCTCTGCCTTCTCAGGGCAGAAAATAACATCCGCCTCACGAAGAATACGCAGTCCTTTCAGTGTTATGAGCTCCGGATCGCCCGGGCCGACTCCTATCCCGTATAATTTTCCCATTTTTTCCTCCCACTTTTGTATGCTGCATTTTTTAATATACTTCTCAGCCTCTTCTGTGTCAACCTGCATATGCATCCTCTTTTCTCCCTCATTGCCCTGCTCTCCCCCTTCCGTTAACATTCTGAAAAGAATAAATTGCCATTTTGTCCCTTTCATTTTATAATTAAAATGGTGTCTGTAAAAAGGCGCTAATCTGAGCAGAACAGGAGAACAATGCTTATGAACCCCGCAAAAGTATATTTTACTGATTTTCATACCGTTGCTTTCGGAGACGGACTTCCGACAAAGCTCAAAAAGCTGATTCACGCAGCGGGAATTGATACCATCGATATGGACGGAAAATTTGTTGCAATCAAAATGCACTTCGGAGAGCTGGGCAATATCAGTTATCTGCGTCCCAATTATGCAAGAGCCGTTGTAGATGTGGTAAAAGAACTGGGAGGAAAACCCTTCCTTACCGACTGCAATACCATGTACCCGGGAAGCCGGAAAAATGCACTGGAGCATCTGGAATGTGCATGGCAGAACGGATTTACTCCTCTTACAGTAGGATGTCCCATTCTCATCGGAGACGGCCTCAAGGGAACTGATGATGTCTCTGTCCCCGTAGAAGGCGGCGAGTATGTAAAAGAAGCCAAAATCGGCCGTGCCGTCATGGATGCAGATGTGTTTATCAGCCTTACTCATTTTAAAGGACATGAGATGACCGGTTTCGGAGGAGCCATCAAAAATATCGGTATGGGATGCGGCTCCCGTGCCGGCAAAAAGGAACAGCACAGCAGCGGAAAACCGCATATCAAACCTGAAAAATGCCGCGGCTGCAAAAAATGCCAGAAAGAATGTGCCAACGAAGGTCTTGAATTTGATGAAGCATCAAAGAAAATGACAGTAAATCAGACGAATTGTGTCGGCTGCGGCCGCTGTCTGGGAGCCTGCAATTTTGATGCCATCGCTTTTGATAATGATGCTGCCGTTGAGCTGCTGAACCGCCGGATGGCCGAATATACAAAGGCTGTTGTGGACGGCCGTCCCTGTTTTCATATTTCTCTCGTAGTTGACGTATCGCCCAACTGCGACTGCCACGGCGAGAATGATGTTCCTATTCTTCCAAATATCGGCATGTTTGCCTCCTTCGATCCGCTGGCCCTTGATCAGGCATGCGCTGACGCCTGTCTGGCTGCTGAGCCAATGCCCGGAAGTCAGCTGGCAAAACACCTGTCCGAACCGGGTTTCTGCGATCATCACGACCATTTTAAGAATTCCACACCGGAATCCGAGTGGAAAAGCTGCCTTGAACATGCGGAAAAAATCGGACTGGGAACCAGGAAGTATGAACTGATAAAGCTGTAATTTAAAACCTTTAACACGCAAAGCATGATACGGCATGTATCCATGCACACAAAAAGACGGCTGCCGAAATTGTGCAGCCGCCTTTTTATTATATCCATCATCTCTGCGCGGGCAAATCTCTTTTTTCCTCAGTCTGCCAGTTTCGCAAGAGTTTCCCCTGTCACACGATACACAGTCCACTCATCCATGGGTTTTGCCCCAAGAGAGAGATAGAAATCAATGCTCGGCCTGTTCCAGTCAAGGCAGGACCACTCCAGGCGCCCGCATCCTCTCTCCACCGCAATTCCCGCAAGTCTTTTCAACAGTGCCTTTCCGTATCCATTTCCCCGATACTCCGGCATCACATAGAGATCTTCCAGATAAATACCGGCTCTTCCGAGAAATGTTGAAAAATTGTGAAAGAACAGTGCAAAGCCAATCTCCTCTCCGTCCCTGACAGCAAATATTACCTCTGCTTTCTGACGGGTAAAAATCCACTCTTCCAGAATTTCCGGCGTTGCAACTACTTCATCCTCCAGTTTTTCATACTTTGCCAGGGCTTCAATAAATTTTAAAATTAAATCTGTATCCTGCCGCTCTGCAAAGCGAAACGTTACATCTCCCATATCTTATTCCCCGTACCAGATATTCTCAAATTGATATGACTCAGTCCGCAGATTACTGAATCCAGACGCCATTGTCATCTACTTTGTATCCGTCCGGTGTCGTCCCTCCTGTGAAAAGAGAGCCGTTGGCATCCACATAGTACCAGTATCCGCCTGTCTGAATCCACTGACTGGCTGCCATAGCTCCGCTTTCGGAAAAATAATACCAGACACCGTCTATCAGATTCCAGTCCCTCGCCATCCAGCCATCTGATTTAAAGCAGTAAATCTTCCCGTCAATTTTCAGGCATTCTCCGGCAGCATACGTTCCGTCAGCCTTTAAAAACTGCCACTCGTTCCCGGTCTGAATCCAGCGTCCTGAAGACACGGTCGCCTGCACATTGCTGCCAAAACCTCCTCCCGGCTGTGAGGAAATCCCCACTCCCGGAGCTGTCTGTGAAAATGAGTCTGCAGAATCCCCTGACAAGGCCCCCGGCCCCTGGGAGACACTGCTCTGCGTCTGTGAAGCAGCCGTATTTTGTGCCTGAACAACCTCAAATCCATAATCCAGAAGTTTTTTTGTATCACTGTAATGCGTCTGACTGCTTTTTAAAATAACCGCAATCAGACGGACCCCGTTGCGCTCGGCACAGGTAACAAGGGTATTGCCGGCCAGTGAGGTGTACCCCGTTTTTCCTCCCACAATTCCCTCATAATACTCGGCATTTGCAGGGTTCAGCATCTTATGGCCCATCGTCAGGCGGCGTACTGTCGGAACACTCGAAGTTGCAGGAAAATCATAATTCAATGTACCGGCGATTTGTCTGACCGTGCTGTTGGAAAATGCCGCAGAAGCGATCAATGCCATATCACGGGCCGATGTGTAATGCTGAGAATTATTTAATCCGTTGGGATTTACAAAATGCGTGTTGGTACAGCCAAGCGACGCTGCCTTCGCATTCATCAAATCCGCGAAGGCACTGACACTGCCCGCCACATGCTCTGCAAGACCATTGGCTATCTCATTGGCAGATTTTAAAAGCAGTCCGTACATACAGTCTTTGACAGAAAACTGATCTCCTGCTTTAACCTGCAGCGTGACAGCCCCTGACTCCAGATTTGTAACAGCCGAAGCCGAAAAGGTAACCGTTTCATCCAGACTGCAGTTTTCCGCAACAAGCAAAGCCGTCATAAGCTTCGTGATGCTGGCAGGATAAAAATGGGTATCCCCGTTTTTTTCAAACAGAAAGCGATTGTTGGTTGCATCATAAAGCACCGCTCCCTGTGCCGCAATCTCCGGCTGCTCAGGCATGGACATTTCTCCTGCTGTCCCCGTAGGTAAGGCCACCGAAGTGCCTGACGAAGAAGCGCCTGATGCCCCCGATTCCTGTACCGATGTGGTATAGGTTCCTCCCAGGGACGGCAGTCTCGACGGAGTTTTGGATATACTCTGGGTTCCGGCTGTATTTGCAGCCAGGCTCTGCTGTTCTGCCGTCATCCCCGGTCCGGTGGGCGGCAGTATCTCATCCGCAGGAACGGACATCACTGCTGCTATGGAAAAAGCCAGGGCAATGCATACAGAGCGGCTGTATTTTTTCCAATTATTCATCGTTTTTCCTTCCGCATTTTATGTAAGGTTTCAGATGCTTTTGCACACATCTATCCAGGCAGAATATCCGGAACAGCGCTCCAGTTCCTCCAAAGTAAGTTCAATGGCACTGTTGCTGCTGCCGCAGGCAGGATAGACTGTCTCAAATCGCTTCAGCGACTCATCCAGATAAACCTGCACTCCCTCCTCAATACCAAAAGGGCACACCCCTCCGACAGCATGACCAATCTGCCTTTCCACCTGTTCCGGTGTCAGCATTCTGGCCTTCGTGTGAAAAGTCTCCTTATATTTATGATTGTCAATTTTCTGATCGCCGGCTGCAACAATAAGGATTGCAGAATCGTCCACCTGAAATGAAAGTGTTTTCGCAATTCTGGCTGGCTCACAGCCCACTGCCCGGGCAGCCAGTTCCACCGTAGCACTGGATACGTCAAATTCCAGGATCCGATCTGCCATTCCCCATTTTTCCAGCCATTCTCTCGCTCGTTCTATCGCCATAATCAGAGATATTTCCTCCTGAGTTCCTCCGCACTTTCCATGGAAAGGTAGCCGGGGGCCACATCAAATGCCGTTCTGCAGCCCGCCTGTCCTTCCTGATTCATACGGTATGCAGCACGGGCATATGCAACAATAATGGAGGAAGTGAATTCAGGATTGGAATCCAGCTTCAGGCTGTACTCGATAATATGTCCATTCTCTTTCTCCCAGCCTGTCCGGCCGCTGCGAAGCACAAAACCACCGTGAGGAAGACGGCTGTGATCTCTTTTAAGCTCCTCCTCCGTGACAAAATGTACTGTTGTGTCATAGTCCGAAAAATAATTGGGCATGGTTTTTATCTCACGCTCAATACGCTCCCGGTCAGCTCCCTCCTCTGCTACCACAAAGCATTCGCGGGTATGCTTTTCTCTTGTACTGAGAACAGGATTTGAGCCGGAACGCACCGCTTCAAGCGCACTCTCCACCGGAATCGTATACTGTCTTGCATCTTTTACGCCTTCAATGCGGCGAACTGCATCAGAATGTCCCTGGCTGACACCTTTTCCCCAGAATGTATAGTTTTCTCCTTCCGGAAGGCAGGCTGTCGCATAAAGCCGCGCTATGGAGAACATTCCCGGATCCCAGCCCACGGAAATCACTGCAACTTTACCTGATTTTTTTGCTGCCGCATCCACAGATGCAAAATGTTCCGGGATCTTCGCGTGAGTGTCAAAGCTGTCCACTACATTAAACCACTGTGCATATTCCGGGGTCTGAACCGGAAGATCCGTAGCGCTTCCTCCGCAGAGGATCAGGACGTCTATTTCATCTTTTCTTTTTTCTGCTTCTTCCACAGAGTAAACCGGAACACCCTCTGTCAGAATATGAACGGACTTCGGATCGCGTCTTGTAAAAACTGCTTTAAGCTCCATGTCCGGATTCTGACGGATTGCGCACTCCACGCCTCTCCCCAGATTTCCATACCCTAAAATACCGATTCTGATACTCATATATTTATCTTCCTCCCTGCTGCATTTTATTCTGTATCTGCTGCCGCTTTCAAGGGCAGAAAAAGGGAGTGATCCCTCACCCCCTCAACAATCGCTATTTATTATACACGAAAAGCTGTAAAAATTCAATCCTCCTGTTCCAAATTGTCGAACAGGTCGCTGTCATAAAATTCTCTGATTGTCATGCCAAAGCCTTCTGCAATCTTCTGAATATTTACTATCCCGGGATTATGACTTCTTCCGTTAAGAATACACTTCAGCGTTGAAATAGGCATTCCCGTCTTGTAAGCCAGCGCATATATGGTAAGCCTTTTCTGTCTGAGTAATTCACGTATTCGTTTTACCGTCGCCTCGCACACCTGCATGGCCTTTCTCCCTTCTCTCGTATGAACTTAGTTTATACGAAAAAAGGACAAAAACCGGGCGATACATCATACTTTTTGTAAAAACTGGAAATTTTTTCCAATTTTTTATCTGCACTCATATCCGCCGTTAATCCAGTTCCGCAAGGCCGGTATAAAGGCTGTAATAACGCCCTTTCAGCTTTAACAGTTCTTCGTGATCCCCTCTCTCGATAATCTCTCCGTGCTCCAGAACCATAATTGCATTGGCATTGCGGACCGTAGACAGCCGGTGTGCGATCACAAGTGTTGTCCTGTTGCGCATCAGCCGATCCATTCCGTGCTCAATATGCTTTTCTGTCCTTGTATCCACAGAGCTGGTAGCCTCATCCAGAATCAGAATGGGAGCACGTGAAATTGCGGCACGGGCAATGTTGAGAAGCTGACGCTGCCCCTGACTTAAGTTGGCACCGTCCCCCTCCAGCATGGTATCATACCCTTTTGGAAGGCGCATGATAAATGAATGGGCCGAAGCCGTCTTAGCCGCCTCAATTACCTCCTCATCCGATGCATCCAGCCGGCCATACCGGATATTTTCCCGGACAGTTCCTGTAAACAGATGAGTATCCTGAAGTACCATTGCAATATTGCGCCGCAGCTCTTCCCGCTTCATTTTCCGTACATCCACACCGTCAACAGTGATCGTTCCTCCCTGAATGTCATAGAAACGGTTAATCAGATTTGTTATCGTTGTCTTTCCCGCACCCGTTGAACCCACAAATGCAATTTTCTGTCCCGGTTTGGCATAAAGACTCACATCGCGCAGAATTACCTGCCCCGGTTCATAACCGAAGGTCACATGGCTGAGCACTACTTCGCCCCGAATCGGTTCAATGGAAACAGCCTCAGGCACATCTGCTGCTTCCGGCTCTTCATCCATCACAGCAAACACGCGCTCTGCTCCGGCCAGAGCGGAAAATACATTGCTTATCTGCATGGAAATCTCATTAATCGGCCTTGAAAACTGTCTGGAGAAATTCAGAAACACTGTAAGACCGCCAACATCAAAATTCCGGAATACACACAGCAGACCGCCCACACAGGCAGTCAGAGCATAATTAACCTGGCTCAGATTGTTCATGACAGGCCCCATAACGCCTCCGAAAAACTGGGCTTTAATCTGCTTATCCCGCAAATCCCCGTTAAGATAGCCAAACTCCTCTTCCGCTATTTCCTCATGACAGAATACCTTCACTACTTTCTGTCCCTGAATCGTCTCTTCAATATATCCATTTAATGCACCAAGTGCAGACTGCTGCGCAGAAAAGTATTTCTGGCTCCGGTTTGCCACAAATCCCCCTGCCTTCATCATCACAGGAATCATTATGAGGGTTATAACTGCCAGATAAATATTTGTATAAAGCATCAGAAACAGCGTTCCCAGTATACTGAGTGCTCCTGAAAAAAGCTGAATCAGGGTACTGCTCAGCATATTTCCGATAGTATCCACATCATTGGTAAAACGACTCATCAGATCGCCATTGCTGTTCGTGTCGTAAAAACGAAGCGGCAGTTTCTGGAGCTTTACAAACAGATCTTCCCTTATCCGCTGAAGCGCATTCTGGGCAATCGTCAGCATTATCCGCGACTGGGCATAATTGGCTGCAACACTTATAAGATAAACCGATGCCATCACAAGTAAAGCCCGGAAAAGACCTGCCGGATCTCCTCTGCTGCCGTCCACCGGGACGATATAGCGGTTTATGACAGGCCGCAGCATATATGCTCCTGTCAGGTTCGTGATCGTACTCACAATCACACAGAAGAAAGCGACTGCCATTCCGAGGCGATCCTTCCTCAGATATGACATCAGGCGGCGGACTGTATCTCTGCTGTTCCTGGGGCGCCCGCCCCTGCCGGGAGACATACGGCGGCCCGGTCCGTGGCGCCTGACCGGCTCTTTTGCCACCCGGTTTCCATATCTTCTTTTAAGACTGGCAATTCTTTTCTCGTCTATCATGATACCGCCTCCTCCTTTCCGCCATACTGCGTTTCATAAATCTCCCGGTAAGCACTGCAGCTTTCCATGAGCTCTTCATGGCTTCCCAGACCGATAATTCTGCCCTCATCAAGAACAATAATCCGATCTGCATTTTCCACTGAACTGATCCTCTGAGCAATGATAAATTTTGTCGTTCCGCTAAGCTCATCCCGAAACGCCTGACGGATAGCTGCCTCTGTGGCAGTATCCACCGCGCTGGTACTGTCATCAAGAATCAGAATGCGAGGTTTCTTAAGAAGAGCCCGCGCAATACACAAACGCTGTTTCTGCCCGCCTGAGACATTTACGCCGCCCTGCCCCATATCTGTATCATAGCCATCCGAAAATCCGGAAACAAAACCATCCGCCTGCGCGTGATCTGCTGCCCTCTTTATCTCCTCCATAGACGCATTTTCATTTCCCCACTTGAGATTTTCCTCTATTGTTCCTGAAAAAAGAACATTTTTCTGAAGAACCATCCCGACTCCGTCACGAAGATTTTTAAGCGAGTATTCTCTGACATCCACACCATCTACCAGAACAGCGCCTTCCGATACATCATAAAGACGGGGAATAAGCTGAACCATCGAAGTTTTTCCGCTTCCCGTGGAACCGATAATTCCGATCGTCTCTCCCGGGTTGGCTTTAAAGTTTATGTGCTCCAGGACCATATCCCTGCTTCCACCATAGGAAAAAGACACATTCTTAAACTCCACCTCCCCGCGTTCCACGCACAGATCCTTATGCGATGCACTTTCATCACTCAAATCAATATCTGTATTCATCACTTCATTAATTCGCTTTACTGAAGCCATTGCACGTGAACTCTGGAGAAAAACCATGGATAACATCATAAGAGACATCAGAATCTGGACAATATATGTGGTAAAAGCCGTCAGACTTCCCACCTCCATGTCTCCTGCAATAATAATATTTCCGCCGTACCAGACAACTGCCAGAGTCGTCACATTCATCGCCAGCATCATAACCGGCATGGTTGCGATCACAATCCGCATGGCACGCAGGCTGCTGTCCTTAAGTTCCCCGTTCATTCGGGAGAATTTTTCCTCCTCAAATTCCTCGCGCACAAAAGACTTTACAACCCGCACATTCATAAGAACCTCCTGAATCCCGTTATTCAGGACATCCAGTTTTTTCTGCATGAAAGTAAATCGAGGATATGCTGTTGTCAGGATAACGACGATGGCTCCTGTCAGAAGAGGGATCACTATCAGAATGATCACAGCCAGTCTCGCATTCATGGTAAAGGCCATAATAAGCGCTCCCACAAGCATTCCCGGAGCCCTGAGCATCATCCTAAGCCCCATCATCATCACATTCTGTACCTGCTGAATATCATTTGTGAGACGGGTAACAAGTGATCCTGTGCTGAATTCGTCAATATTTTTAAAAGAAAACTGCTGAACTTTTGCAAACAGATCTCTTCTTAAATCACTTGTAAAAGAAATAGATGCTTTTGCTGCAAAATAAGAACCCAGCACACCGCCGACAGCCATAAAAACCGTGGTAAAAAGCATAAGAATTCCCATTTTCAGAATATATTCCGTGTCTTTAAAAGCCACCCCGTTATTAATGATCATAGACATAAATTTAGGAAGAAGAATCTCCCCCAGAACCTCCGTCAGCATCATCAGAGGTCCCAGAATAAAGGCGGCCAGATAAGGGAGAATATATTTTTTATATTTTCTCATTGGACGGCTCCTCCTGCTCTTCTGTTTTTTTACTTCCTGACGAATCGTATGCAGGCTCTTTTTCATTCCGGCAGTCCCCGCCATTTTCCTGCATAAGATATTCCAGATTCAGCCGGATCCGATCCAGAAAATTTTCAAACTGATCTATTTCGATGTCAGTAAAGCCCCTGAACTGTGCCTCCTCCACACGGCTGAAAATATTTTTATTCTTCTCCACCGCCGCATGGCCTTTAGGGGTAAGACAGATCTGATTGAACCGGTTATCCTGCTTATCTGCAGACCGGCTTATATATCCCCCCTTTTCCAGCTTTTTAAGCGATACGGCAATTGTGGCTGTGGAAACATGCTGCCGATCCGCAATCTCCCTCTGTGATGCATTGGGATACCTGGCAATATGCATTAATATCTGATTCTGACTCCGGTACACCCCGGAATGGTTCAGCTCTCTGTCCAGATACATCCTGTGCAGTTTCATTACCATCACATATTTTTCCGTCAGCACACGTTTTTTTGCATCAAAATCCACATTTCGATTATCACACATGGCATCCTCCTTTTTCCAGATTTTCATGTCAGTTTCTTTCCTTTAAAATTTATCCTGACTGCATTCACTTCGCAGCCCCAATAATAAACTATATAATAATTAGTTAGTTAATTCCTGTCAAGGGTAATTTTTCGCAGAAAAACATGGCTGTCAGAGCGTCAGAAAAACTCTGCTTATCATCAATCAATGCATTTCTGAATGTTCACTGTTAAACAAAACAGATGTATAATATACTCTGTCATCACAGCGGACAGGCAGCGTTTCCAAAGTTGTCCCGATAGATAAATTAAGTATCGTCATTACCCTGGTTTTAGCTTTCATGTTCCTGCATGAAGAAATCACGAAAAAAATCTGATAGGAAGTATCCTGATTACCGTTGGGACATTATTTATGGTAATGTAATAAAACTGTTTATGCCTTATCTGCAAAAAATGCCACAGGCAATCAGCATATAACTGACAGCCTGTGGCATTTTTGCTTTTTGATTATCTTTTTTCCGGAAAGAAAGGAATATTGCACCTTCTCCGAAAACCGGAATTAAATAATAACCTTAACCGGGCACTTCTCCGCACATTTTCCGCAGTTCGTGCATTTGGAATAATCGATAACCGCTACGTTATTATCCATATGGATGGCATCAAACTCGCACTGCTTTGTACACAGTGTACAGCCGATACAGCCGAAATCACATTTCGCCTTCACAGCCGGTCCTCTGTCATGAGAATTACACTGTACCAGGTGCTCCGCCTTATAAGGAACAAGGTCAATCAGGTGCTGCGGGCAGGCAGCTACACACTGGCCGCAGGCCACACATTTTTCCTTGTCAACTACCGCAATACCGTCCTCAATGTGGATGGCATCAAACTTACAGGCAGTTACACAGGAACCAAAGCCCATACATCCGTAGGAGCAGGCCTTGTCTCCGCCGCCCGGAACTACCGTTGCCTTCTTACAGTCTTTAATTCCATAGTAATTATACTGTGTTCTTGTGTGATCACAGGTTCCCTTACATTTTACAAATGCAACCATCTTCTCACTGGAACCGGCTTCCACACCCATGATAGCCGCAATTTTTTCGCCGACAGGAGCACCTCCTACCGGACAAGCGTTAACCGGTGCCTTACCCTCGGAAATAGCCTTTGCCAGACCGTCACATCCCGGGTAACCGCAGCCGCCGCAGTTATTTCCCGGCAGCTCCTCGCGGATTGCCGCTTCTTTCTCATCTACCTCAACCTTAAATTTC
Source organism: uncultured Lachnospiraceae bacterium (assembly GCA_944384125.1). GTDB lineage: Bacteria > Bacillota > Clostridia > Lachnospirales > Lachnospiraceae > Otoolea. Next base: position 46,995 of record CALWSF010000003.1, read on the forward strand.
TCACCGAAAAGGCCAAGGCCGATACCAACTACAATGCCGACTACCGCAATAACGACAGCCGCAATAAGAATCGAATACATATCCATCTTCGTCTCCTCCTTCTACAGTAATCCGGAAAATCCGAAAAATGCGATTGCCATAAGTCCTGCTGTTACAAGTACAATGGGAGAACCCTGGAAGTTATAGGGAATATCATTTCCTTCCATATGCTCACGGATACCGGCCAGAAGAACGATAGCGATCGTGTAGCCGATTGCCGTACCCACACCGTTTACCACGCTCTGTACAAAGCCGTAACCGCTCTGTACGTTTGTGATGGCAACACCCAGCACGGCACAGTTCGTCGTGATCAGCGGAAGGAACACACCCAGCGCATTGTAGAGAGATACCATACATTTTTTAAGGAACATCTCTACAATCTGCACCAGAGCTGCAATTACAAGAATAAATACAATCGTTTTCAGATAGTCCATTCCCAGCGGAGCCAGAACAAAATCATAAATCAGACTGGCTACAATGGAGGCAATGGTAATAACAAAGATAACCGCACCGCCCATGCCGGCCGCGGTTTCCACCTTCTTGGAAACACCGACGAAGGAACAGATGCCGAGGAACTGGCTCAATACAACATTGCTGACCAGAGCTGAACTGATCGCAATAACGAGTAACTCTTTCATCATTTTTCCTCCTTACTTTCTTCCACATGTCCCGCACAGCTTAAGCAGTCGCCGCTGCATGCAGATTTTTTGCCCTTCTTCTTGGCTGAACCGTTCGTTGCAGAAGGAGCCTTCAGCTTATTCTGAAGCGCTGTAAGACCTGCAAGTACAAAGAATGCACCCGGAGCCAGAATAAAGATGGAGATTGGCTGGTAGGAGGCCGGTGTTACCGTCACACCGAAGATTGTGCCTGCTCCGAGAATCTCACGGAAGGAACCGATGAGAACAAGAGCAATGGTAAATCCGAGACCCATACCGATTCCGTCAAATGCAGACAGGATCGGGCCGTTTTTCATGGCATATGCCTCCGCACGTCCCAGAATAATACAGTTAACAACGATCAGAGGAATATAAAGTCCCAGAGAACTGTACAGGGAAGGAACAAAACCTTCCATCAGCATATCTACAATCGTTACGAAAGAAGCAACTACAACAATCTCAGCCGGAAGGCGGACTCCATCCGGAATAATCTTCCGCAGTGCAGCAATCAGAATATTTGCCGCAACAAGAACCGCCGTTGTGGAGAGACCCATTCCCAGACCATTAATGGCAGAAGTTGTAACAGCCAGTGTGGGACACAGTCCCAGCATCTGAACGAAAATGGGATTTTCTTTCCAGATTCCGTTATATATACGTTCTATATATTTATTCATTCTCATCCACCTCCTACTTCGCAATGCAGTTATTTACGAAATAAACTGCCGCATTCGTTGCATTTGTTACTGCAGAGGAAGTGATGGTCGCACCACTGATGGACTGAATCTGGTTATCAGCCGTGGGGGCCGTCTTTGTTACTTCAAGAAGCTCCGCATTCTTTCCAATGTACTGATCTTTAAACGCCGGCTCCTTTGCATTCATACCAAGACCGGGTGTATCGCTGATGCTTAAGAATCCGATGCCGGTAAGCGTTCCCTCAGAGGTAATGCCGACTGCAATCTGTACGTCGCCTCCGTAACTCTCGGAGGAAGTGGAAGTAATCAGGTATCCGATCACATTGCCGCTGGCATCAAGAGCCTGCTGTGCATCATTTACCGTAACTTTCCCAAATCCCTGTGCTGAGATTTCTTCTGCACAGGCGGATACAGCGTCCGTGAGCTCCTGCGTCTTCTCAAAGCTGGCTGCATCGGGATATACCTCCTGATATGTCGCGGTCGCAGCCGCCTCCTGTGCTTTTCTGATTGGTTCCAGCGTGATGTCATGAACCGCTCCGAGGCAGAAACCTGCTACAAGTGTGATAATAAAAAGAATTACTGTATTCTTGATTATTTTATTCATTTTTTACTACCTCCCTTTCCAAATGCAGTGGGAAGCGTTGCTTTTTCAATCAGCGGAACCAGAAGGTTGCTCAGAATAATTGCATAGGAAACTCCCTCCGGAGAAGCTCCCCACAGACGGAAGGTTCCCGTCAGAACACCGAGAATAATTCCGTATACAACCTGACCCTTTACGGTAAGCGGACTCGTCACATAATCCGTAGCCATAAAGAAAGCACCAAAAATCAGACCACCTGCACAGATCTCGCTGAGTGTATAGGTTACGTCAAAGCCGCCGAATACAAAGATAAATACGGCAACCGTACCTATGTAAATCAGCGGAATTCTGGGGCTGATAACCTTGCGCACGATCATGTAAACCGCACCAATCAGAAGTGCAATGACAGATACCTCGCCGATGGTTCCCGGAATCCGTCCGATAACCAGAGCTGCGAGATCAACCTCCTGACCTGCTCTCAGCTGTGCCAGAGGAGTTGCACCGGATACACTGTCAAAGCCGATGCTTGCAGCAGAAAAATCATTCATAAAACCTGCAAAGGAAATAAGCAGGAAACAGCGGGCAGCAAGAGCCGGGTTCATGAAGTTCTGTCCCAGACCACCATAAAGCTGTTTTACTACTACGATGGCAAAGACACCGCCCAGCATGGGAATCCATACCGGAATTTCCGGCGGCATATTAAGTGCCAGAATCATACCCGTTACAACAGCACTGCCATCTGTGATCGTAATCGGTTTTTTCATCAGCTTCTCATAAACATACTCAGATAAAACACATGCAACAACCGTCGCAACCAGCACGAGAAGCGCATTAAATCCAAACTGCCATACACCGTATACACTGGCAGGAATCATCGCAATTACCACATCGAACATAAGGTTCTGTGTCGTGATCCTGTCTCTTACATGAGGTGATGACGATACGTTAAATAATTTTCCCATTTCTTCACACCTCCTACTTTCTGCGGCTGGCCGCCACTGCTTTACGCATTTCCTTAAATGCCTGTGTCAGAGGCCTCTTTGCCGGACATGTATAGGCACAGCAGCCGCACTCAACACATTCCATACCGTTCAGACTCTGGAATTTCTCCAGATCGTTCCGAAGGGAGGCCGACATCATAAGAGGAGGTACAAGGTGCTCCGGACAAACGCTCACACAGCGTCCGCAGCGAATACAGGGAGTCGGCTCCATAGCCGCAACCTGATCCTTCGTAAACGTCGTCAGAGCAGAAGATGTTTTTGCCACCGGGAAATCAAGGCTGAAAAGTGCCTGTCCCATCATCGGACCTCCGGATATCATCTTCTCCGGCTCTGTCTTGAAACCGCCTGCTGCATCAACCAGTCTCTGGTAATTTGTTCCCAGTCTTACCTCGAAATTCTGCGGCTCAGCCACAGCATCTCCCGTAACTGTGATAATTTTTCTGATCAGCGGCGTAGTTCTGCAGACTGCATTATAAATAGAAGCAACTGTATCAATGTTATCAACAACGCATCCCGCATCCGCCGGAAGCATGGAGGAATTAATCTCCCGTCCCGTAACTGCATATATCAGGGTACGCTCTCCACCCTGCGGATACTTGGTAAGCAGCGGACGAACCTCAATCCTCGGCTCATCCTTTACCATTTCCGTCAGCTTCTTGATTGCCTGCGGCTTATTGTTTTCAATACCGATAATTCCCCTGGCATTGTCAAAAAGCTGAAGAATAACCTTGAGTCCGGCAATAATCTCTTCCGGACGCTCCATCATTACCCGGTAGTCACTGGTCAGATACGGCTCACACTCAGCGCCATTTACAATTACATAATCAATTGCATTTTCATCCTTGGGAGTAAGCTTTACATGCGTCGGGAATCCGGCACCACCAAGTCCGACAATTCCGGCATCCTTTATAATCTGCCGGATTTCTTCTTTTGAAAGTTTCGTGAAATCCCGTTCCGTGCCGAAACCTTCAATCGCCTCTTCCTCTCCGTCATTCTCCACAATGATCGACTGAACCATCGCACCATTGGCAACAAGCCGGGGCTCGATACCCTTTACCGTACCCGAAACAGAACAGAGCACATTAGCAGAAATAAATCCGCCGGCCTCTGCAATGATCTGGCCCTTCAGCACATGATCTCCCTTGGCAACCAGTGGTTTTGCAGGCGCACCAATATGCTGGGACAGCGGATAAACCATTGTCTCGCCCTTTTCAGATGCAAGCACTTTGATTGGCTTATCCTCAGACAGTTCTTTTCCCTCGTATGGATGAATGCCGCCTATAAACGTAGCCAAACCCATCAATTAAACCCTCTTTCTCTAGCTTATTTTTCCGTCTTCCCGCGATGCCGAATCCCTCATTTCGACAGGTGCGTTTTATGCTGTTGCCTCGTGATTTATATCGCACCGTGGAGACAGAATCTACCGGATATAGTATAGCATAGGTAAAACTATTTAACAATTGGAAAATTGAAGTTCTCATCCACTCTTTTTGTATAAAAACAAATACACCTGTCTTTTTTCTTATGCCACTTTCGTACACAAACCACAAAATTCGTTAAAAATCCGATAAAATATCTCCCGAAACTGCCTGTCAAATCCCCTTTTTTACAGTATTTTTTCGGATTTCAGCAAATTGTTTTTTCCCATGCGCACCGCACGAAAACAGGGGCTTTCCGCCGTATTTCCGGCGGAAAGCCCCTGCAGTTCATCTCGTTTTTCAATTAAATTATCACTTCCATATTTCGCCTTTTTTTGCCATGTTTTCACAACAAAAAAGTCTCTTCACACAGATAAAATCAGCCTGCAAACTTGGACCAGTATCCCTGAATGAAAATAAACAGGATAATGACAGGAATCACATAGGAAACATATCCCTTTACCCATCTCGGGAAACGCAGGCCTTCTCCCGCATTGGCCTCCTTAAGGAAATTCTCAAAGCCCCAGCCATACCGGCTTGTACAGAACAGCAGATACACCAGACTTCCGATGGGAAGCAGGTTATTGCTGACAAGAAAATCCTCCAGGTCAAGAATCGTAGATCCCTCTCCGAAGGGCGCAAAGCTGCTCCATGCATTAAAGCCCAGAACGCATGGAATGGAGAGTGCAATAATTACAAATGTATTGACCAGGACGGCCTTCTTTACGGAGCATCCCGTCAGGTCCGTCGCAAATGATACAATATTCTGGAAAACGGCAATAACCGTTGACGCAGCCGCAAAGGACATAAACACAAAAAACAGCGTTCCCCAGAACTGACCTCCGGGCATGTTGTTAAACACATTGGGCAGCGTGATAAAAATCAGACTGGGACCCTGTCCCGCTTCAATATTATAGGCAAAGCAGGCCGGAAAAATTATAAGTCCCGCCATAAATGCCACAAACGTGTCAAGAACAAGCACATTGATGGCCTCTCCTGCCAGTCTCCGCTCTCTTCCGATATAGCTGCCGAAAATAGCCAGTGCACCGATTCCGATACTCAGAGTGAAAAACGACTGGCCAAGGGCCGCAAACACAACCTCTCCCAGTCCGGCTTCCCTGATTTTGGAAAAATCCGGTTTCAGATAAAACTCCAGTCCGGGACCGCCGCCTTCCATGCGAACAGAATTAACAGCCAGGGCAATCATCAGAAACAGAAGACAAACCATCATAAGCTTTGTGATCTTTTCCACACCATTCTGCAGTCCCATGGCACAGATTGAGAAACACAGAACCACACAGATTACCATAAAGCCAATCATAAGCGTCGGATTTGCAAGAACACTGTTAAACTCAGCGGCCACTCCTTCCGCATCAAGTCCCGTGAAATCTCCAAGTGCCATCTTGACTACATAGAGGAACAGCCAGCCGGCAACCGTAGTGTAAAACATCATCAGAATATAATTGCCCGCCATGGCAAACCATTTTTCAATATGCCATTTTGTTCCTTTCGGTTCCAGCACATCAAAAGAAAGCGCCGCACTTTTCTGACTTGCTCTTCCGACCGCAAACTCCATCACAATGATGGGAAGTCCCAGAAGAATCAGAAATGCCACATAAATCAGTACAAAAGCCGCGCCCCCATACTGCCCGACTATATAGGGAAAACGCCAGACATTCCCCAGACCAATGGCACAGCCTGCAGAAATCAGAATAAATCCCAGCCGGGAGGAAAACTTTTCTCTACCCATTTCCTACCATACTCCTTTTACGAAAATATGGTAACGCCGCAGCCCCATCCGGGACGCCGCAGCGTTACCATACAACATCTTACTATAATTCACTTTAAAAGGCAAGCAAAACAGCCCTGTTATTCATTCCGCTCCTGCAAAAATGCCTCTACCTGAGCTCTGTCCGGAACCGAGGGAGCCGCCCCCGCTTTTGAAACCGCAATCGCAGAAGCCGCAGCAGCATATCTGAGCGCCTCTCCCGCAGGCTGTCCCTTCTGAAGACCACCAATAAAATATCCGGTAAAAGTATCTCCGGCCGCTGTTGTATCCACAACAGGAACCTTAAAGATTCCCTGCCGCAGCTGTTTATCCCCGTCCCGGTACACAGAACCGTCGCCTCCAAGGGTGAGAACAATCCGCGCATCCGGGAAACGCTTTACCAGCTCATCCATCAGCTTTTGCGGCTCTTCTTCCTGTCCCATTCCGCAGATATCTGATGCCTCAACCTCATTGAGAAGGAAATAGTCCACAAACTCCAGAGGATAGGATGCAATTTTTTCATCCATAGGCGACGGATTCAGCACAATCTTCATTCCCCGTGCATGGGCCTGTTCCATAATATAGGCAATCTCGCTTATCTCATTCTGAAGAATCAGAAAATCTCCTTCTGAAAAGTTTTCCAGCACTCTGTCCGCCATTTCACGATCTATCTTCTGATTGGCACCTCCATACAGCATGATACAGTTTTGTCCATCCGGATCCCTCTGAATGATGGCATGGCCTGTCTGTCCCTCCGTATGAAAAATAAAATCCGTGTGAACTCCGGCCCCTTCAAGCTCCCGTATCAGGAATTCTCCATCCGAAGCCCCCACTGCCCCGGCATGCCATACCTGGGCTCCAGCTTTACTCAGAGCAATTGACTGATTCAGTCCTTTGCCTCCGCTGAATACACCAAGCGAATTCGAAGACATGGTTTCCCCGGCCCGGACAAAATGAGGCACCTGATAAGTATAATCAATATTGAGCGAGCCGAAATTTAATATTTTCAATATCATTCCCTCCTTGCCGTGCTGTCCCGGACAACCAGCTCCGGTTCAAATATGACAGGCTCCAAAAGTCGCTCTCCCGACTTTACCTGCCTGAGAAGCCGGCGTACCGATTCCATTCCCATTTCATAAACCTGCTGACGTACTGTTGTAAGAGGTACCTCCAGCATCTGTGCATAAAATACGTCATCATAGCCCACGACAGAAACCTCATCCGGCACCCGTTTTCCATAAAATTTAAGCCGCTGGCACACACCGTAGGCTGAGGCATCATTGCAGGCAAATATGGCTGTGAAATCTCTGCTGATAAGCTGATCAACCGCTGCCGCGCCTCCCCTGGGCGTATACTCGCCCGTACATACAAGGGAACTATCCACCGCAACTCCTGCCTCTTTCATCGCCCGGCAGTATCCCCGGAAACGCGCCTCCGAATCCATCTGGGTTTTGGGCGGTCCCATAACGCAGGCAATCCGCCGATGCCCCAGCTCAATCAGATATTTGGTGGCCAGATACCCTCCCACCTCATGATCTGTTCCGATTCCGGGACATCCGCATCCGGACGGAATTCTGTCCAGCACAATATAAGGCACCCTCAGTTCTTCCAGAAGCTCCAGCGCCCTCCGGGCCATCTCCCTGGTGTTATCCTTGGCCATAATAAAAATGATTCCATCTGCCCCTTTGTCCGCAAGCAGATTAATATACTCTATATCCCTTTCATGGCGGTCAGATGTATTGCAGAGGATAACGCTCCAGCCGCTCTCACTGCACGCCTCATCGATCGCCCGCGCCATATTGGCGAAATACACATTTGCAATATCCGGCACGATCAATCCGATTGATTTGCTTCTTTTTTTTACAAGACTGACCGCCAGCTGATTCGGTCTGTAATTCATCCGTTCCGCGGCATCCAGAATCCTTTTTTTGGTCTCAGCCGATATCTTATGGCCTTTTCCGTTGAGGACGAGAGAAATCGTCGTGACAGAAAATCCTGTCAGCGTCGCAATATCCTTGATCGTCGTTCTCAATCCGCCACCTCCGCCGTAATCAGATCCGTCAGAATATCTATTGCCTTCTGATATTTTTTCAGCTCAACTCTCTCATTAGGCTTGTGCGCCATATCCGCTTCTCCCGGTCCGAACAAAAGAACAGCCATATCTTCACGGCCTCTGGTCAGAATTGATGCATCCGTAAAATAATTGATCCCTGTAAGTCCCGGCTCAAGACCCTGAGCTTCTATACATCTTTTAAGACGTCCGGCAAACGGATGAGCAGGATCCAGTTCTATGGCACGCCGATCATTTCTGACAGAGAACTCTGCCCGGAGCACACCTTTTGTTCCGGCCTGCCGCTCATTGGCCATCTCTTTTGCTTTTTCCAGAATCATCTGAGATGTCAGTCCCGGTGTCAGACGCATATCCATCAGAAGAACACATTCGTCCGGTGTCATATTGGGTGCCACTCCACCGGTAATCTGCGTAATCTGAGCTGTAGATTTTCCAAGCACCGGATGAGAAAAGCTCTCCGCATATTTTCGCAGTCCGTCTGCCAGAGAAACTGCTTCCTCCACCGCATTGCAGCCTTCCTGCGGATACGCGCCGTGACTGGTGCGTCCCATAACATGCATTTCCAGCCACAGACAGCCCTTCTGAGCCACTCCCATCCGACAGCCCGTAGGCTCTCCCACAAGAAGCTCACAGGCTGTTTCCGGCATGACGTTCAAAAGCGCATGCTCCGCTCCCAGACCATTTTTCTCTTCATCACAGGTCCCAATAAAATAAATGGTGCGGGAGGCCTCCCGGCCGGAATGGAAAAAGGAACAGAGAGCGTAAACCATGGCGGCCAGACCACTCTTCATATCGCTGGCTCCCCTTGCACATATGAAACCATCCTTCTGGACCGGACAGGCCGGATCTGTACTCCACTCCTCTATCTTCCCGTAAGGGACCGTATCCAGGTGTCCGTTCCAGATCATGGGCGGCTTTGTATCATCGCCCCTGAGAACTGCCATCACATTGGCATGCCTGTCATCAATCCTGTCCAGTCTGGCCGGAATTCCCGCTTCATTAAAATAACGGTACAGATATTCCGCCACCGCGCCCTCATCATCCCGTCCGTTCACACTGGGTATTGAAAGCAGATCATTTAAAAGTTTCAGCGCCTTTTCCATCTCCTCATCGCCTCCTGGCCGACGGCCGTCCCGGCGGGGCGGCCGTTTATAATCATTTGCTGTATGCTATTTTCTTGTCAGCCATGCAGCAATGTTCTGCCACAGTTTATTGTAATACTCCCACTCACAGAATTCCGGCGGAGCCCAGTGAGGAGCACAGTCAGTCGTTACAACAGCACTTCTGCCTTTTCCATACTCTCCGAAAGCAATGAAAGGATCTCCCTCAACCGTAACAGGAACTGAAGCCTCCGCTTTCGCGATTACTTTATTATATCCCAGAACTTCAGGCCATTCTCCCGGAAGGCCTGCAAGAGCCTCGTGCTCTGCAACCGTAACAGGTTTTACACCCTCACAATGCTCCATGCGGTCGTCAACTGTGAGCACCTCAACCGGCAGAACTTCCTGAACGGCCGTGTCATGCCACTTTCCTTTGGCGTCCACTCCCGAGAATGTAAGATATCCTCCCACCATCAGAAGTGCCCCTCCGTCCAGCACATAATCACGGATCAGGTTGCAGCGGTTGGGCATCTTCTCACTGCGCGTAAAAGTTGCTCCCGGAAGAAGAAGGGTATTTGCCCCGATATCTGAAAGAATTACCATTTCATACTCTTTGAGTTCTTCCATAGTAAACGGAAACTCCTCATTTGCCAGATGATTGGGAAGGAAGGTCACTTCATACCCGCCTGCCTCCAGCGCCGCCTTAAGCCATTTTTCTCCTGTCTCATAGGTTGATGTATAGAATGAATCAAATCCTTTTACATGTGTTGTATAGCTCATCCAGGATTCTCCTGCCAGCAACACTTTTCTGCTCATATTACTTTCCTCCTTATTTCATGGTGCGTTTTCTCATATTCCGCACAAATCTTTGCATTAAACTCTTATTTTCCGTGCCCCGCTTTTATTTTACCTTACCCCATTCAAGGATCAGTCCGGCGTAGACAAGAATCGATTCCAGGTAAGAATCCAGGCTGATCCACTCGTCAACCGCATGGCACTGGGCTCCTCCGCCGGGGCCAAACTGGATCGTAGGACAACCGGCAATATTTCTCCACAGACGCGAGTCGCATCCGAAATGCGATCCCGCAACCCGGGCCTTCCGTCCCAGAGTATCCGCATACACCTTTTTAAATTCATCTACCAGAGGATGCTCTTCATCCATCTCAAATCCATGGCCGGTCTGATAAATCGATATGACAGGAGGATGCTTCTCCATCCAGGCATCAGCCCTTGCCGCCCGTTCCACTGTCTCCGTAAATTCAGCTACCACCTGCTCCTGACTCATCATCCCCGGAATGTAATGGACACATGTGGAAAAACTGCAGTCTCCCGGCACCGTGGAACCGGCTGTTCCTCCCGATATCACTCCGATATTCAGACTGGGAGGAGGAAGCAGCGGGTGTTTGTATGTAAGAAGCCACCCGTGCTCCATCTCATTCAGTGCATCTATTACCTTGATTGCCTTTTCGATAGCACTGACTCCGTTTTTCTTTTCTCCGGAATGACAGGCCAGACCCGTAAAATCCACTTTGAAAAACACCCAGCCCATATGAGCAAGAATAAGGGTATCATCTGTAGGCTCACAGTTTACCACTCCATCTGCCTTAAGTCCTCTCATGACAGCCTGAATGGAACCGTTTCCGCCGCCTTCCTCGTCACACACGGATGTAATGATAACATCTCCGGGAATCTCAGCACCGGCATCCTGCAGAAGACGGACTGCCATCACGGAAGCCATCAGGCCTCCCTTCATATCAGCGGCTCCCCGCCCGTAAAGCTTTCCGTCACGGATAACAGGCTCAAACGGCGGATTTGTCCAGCCGTCCGCCGCATCAGCCGGCATCACATCAATATGACCGTTAAAAAGAAGACTTCTTCCTCCGGATTTGCCTCTGAACGAAGCATACACGTTCATACGGTTTTCCTGATTATGTCCGGTATTGCCCTCCTGGTATTTTTCCAGACTTTCCAGAATAACAGACTCACTCATGGGATCCGTCTCAATGGAATCAGCTCCCATGGAACGGAGCATTTCAACCAGATACTCCTGCCCTTCCTTTTCAAGCCCGCCTCCGATACCATGGCCGATATCATGTGTATCTATGGCCACAAAATCTTTCAGCGCCTTTATATATGTCTCTCTGTTCTTCTCCAGAGTTTCGCGCAAATTCTTCATATTTCCGCCTCCGGTCTAATTATATTTTCTCAGCCCGTCCTCGATAATGTTCCAGAACTTCTCCACATCAATGTCAATTGCCACATCAGCTGTGGGCTCAAGCTTCTGATAACCGAAATAATCACAGTTGGTCCGTCCGTAAGACTGTGTACTGCGGATATCAATTTCCGCATGCATCGGCTTTACCGTCAGAACAGAAGGATCAATCAGATATGCAATCGTGATGGGATCATGAAGCGGGCCTCCCTCCCAGCCGAATACTTCTTTCTGGCTCTTGCAGAAATGACGCATCAAATCAACAAAAAGCTGCGATGCCTTGTTTCCCACCTTTTCCATGCGCTCCACAACAGACGGATAGCACAGAGCCTTCCTCGTTACATCCAGACCAACCATTGTAATGGGACGGCCGCTGGTAAAACATACATATGCAGCATCCGCATCCGCAATAATATTAAATTCCGCAGCCGGCGTTACATTTCCGTTTGTATAGGCGCCTCCCATTAAAACTATCTGCCGGATTTTGGGAATGATAGCCGGCTCCATACGCATAGCCATGGCGAGATTTGTCATCGGCCCCGTGGTTACCATGGTAATATCGCCATCTGAATCAAGAAGTGTCCGTATGATAAAGTTTACTGCATGTTCCGGCTCAAGCTCCTTTGTCAGAGGCTCAAATACAGGGCCGTCAAGTCCTGTCTCACCGTGAATATCTGCAGCTACCATTTTTTCGCGGATCATAGGCTGACCGCATCCCGCATACACCGGCACATCAAGTCCGACACACTGGCAGACATTCCGTGCATTTACCTGCGTTTTCTCAAGTGTCTGATTTCCTGCCACTACCGTGATCCCCAGCAGATCGATTTTTTCACTTTTTCCCGCCAGAAGAATCGCCACTGCATCATCATGTCCCGGATCGCAGTCGAGAATAATTTTTGTTTTCTCCATATGTCTGTCTCCTTTACTGTTGTCATTCATTTAACCGTTCTGTTTCATGTTCATGCCGCAGATGCGGCACTTATCCATCCGGAAACTGTTCTCTTTCTCAGTTTCCGGAATGAAGTGCTGATTCTCTCTTCCGACCTGCCGACAGCTTCGCCACCATAGAGATAGAAAGAACCGCTACCGTCACAATATAAGGCATCATAAGTACGAACTGGGACGGTATGCCGTAAGCCTGCAGTCTTGCTCCAATGGAATCTGAAAAACCGAACAGGAGGCATCCAAGAGCTGTAAACACAGGATTTGCACCGCCGAAATACATGGCAGCAACTCCCATAAATCCTCTGTTGTTCGTCATATTTTCAATAAACTGTGTGCTGTATCCCAGAGAAAGATGCGCTCCGGCAAGTCCTCCGATAAGTCCGGAGATCAGCATTGCCTGATATTTTACTGAATTTACTCTGATTCCCGCTGTTTTTGCCGCCTCCGGGAACTGGCCTACCGCTCTGAGTCTGAGACCCCAGACTGTTTTATAAAATAAGAACTGAAGGAAAATAATCAGTATAATTGCAAACCATTCTGTGACGCACCAGTCATTGAACAGCTCCCCAAGAACAGGAATACTGTCAAGAAATGCAAGATTTACTCTGGGAATAGCTTTAATATCCGGGCTTGAAAAACTTCCCGTACTGTTAAAGATTGCTTTAACCAGGAACTTGGTAATTGCCAGCGCCAGCATATTAATTCCCATACCGATGGCACAAATCTCAGAATTATAACGGATATGGCCCACCGCCATAATCATGGAAATAATGGCTCCGGCAATCATGGCAGCCACAATTCCCAGAAACCAGCTTCCGGAAAAATAACTTACTGTAACAGCCGTAAAAGCACCGACCAGCATGATACCTTCCGTACCGATATTCAGGATGTTGGCCTGCTGCGTGATAGCCGCACAGAGGGCGGCAAAAATAATCGGCGTTGCCGAACGGAATGTCGCATATACAAGCGACACATTAAAAATCTTATCAAAATTTTCTAAAATCGCATTCATGCCGTCTCCTCCTTTCCTTTCTTCTGAGCCTTTCTCTTCTTCGCAAACTGGAAGGCCGTCTCCATAGTTGCAATGATAATGAACACAGCTGTTATGGTATCAACAAGTGCCTTCGGAACTCCGGTTGCCTGCTGCATACCCATGGCACCTGATTTCAGAACAGACAGGAAGAAGGCCATGAAAGGAGTGAACGCCATATTATTTTTTACAATCAGGGATGCAAGCATGCCGTTGCTTCCAAGTCCTGTCGCGAAGTTGTTGAGGAAATATCCGTGAACACCCAGTACCTCAATGCACCCCGCGATACCTCCCAGCATACCGGAAAGCATCATTGCACTGATAAATACACGCTTTGAATTGATTCCTACATAATCTGCATGGCTGGGATTAAAACCTACTGTTCTGATCTTATATCCCCAGCTCGTTTTATTAAGCATCAATATTACAAGGACAACCACTGCAATGGCAATGAAAATTCCCACATTGGCACTGCTGGGCTTCATAAACTGATAAAGTGTTACAGTAACGGGAAGCGACTGTGCATTGGCCGTTCCGGCACTCATGGGACCGCTTACCAGGTAAGATGTAATATAGAGTGCCACTGTATTCATAAGAATTGTCGTACACACTTCATTTACGCCGTAATACGCTCTGAGCGCTGCCGGAATAAAAGCCCAGGCTGCAGCCACCGCCATTGCTCCCGCAAAGCATGCAAGATAGAGCATTGGCCTTGGAAGAAATGTCCAGTTAATGCCTATATAGGCAGCCGTAATACCGCCCAGGAACACTTCTCCCTCAACACCTACGTTAAAAGCTCCCGCCTTGGCAGCTATCGCAAATGCAATGGATGTCAGAAGAAGCGGAGTAAAACCTGCCAGCGTCGTTCCAAGACGCAGCTTTCCGTCAAAAGCTCCTTTAAACAGAGCCACATATGCGTCAACAGGATTTTCTCCTATGGCCAGAATAAGCAGTGCTCCGATACCGAGCGCCAGCACCATAGTAAGAAGGATCCGTCGGATACTGTTTACCGTTTGATTCATACTGCCTTTTCACCGTCCTTCCCCGCATCACTGCCTCCCATCATCAGGAGGCCCAGATTGTTTTCATTTGCCTCGCTCGCCATCATCTCTCCCGTTATACGCCCTTCATGAATAACAATGATTCTGTCGGACAGAGAGATAATCTCCTCCAGCTCCGCCGATACAAGAAGAACGCCCGCTCCTTCTTTTTTAGCCTTCTCCAGTGTATTCCGGATAAGCTCAATGGCTCCGATATCAACACCTCGGGTCGGCTGTGATGCCACAAGAAGTTTCTTCTTCATGGATACTTCCCGTGCCACTACTACCTTCTGGGCATTTCCTCCTGACAGTGAGGATGTAGGCAGATGATAATCCGTAGGCCTTATATCAAACTGCTCTACCATGTCTTTGGAGTAAGCGTCCTGCCCCTCACGGCTCAGGAGTATTCCTTTTGTAAATGGCGCCTCATCCAGACGGACTGCGACCAGATTCTCTTCTATACTCATGGAGCGGTTGAGACCCCTTGTATTCCTGTCCTCAGGAATATGTGCCAGACCGCTGTTTCTGATCCTGCGCGGACTTTTATTGGTTATATCTTCGCCATTCAGTATTATGCGGCCCTTTTCCACTCTTCTGAGACCTGTAATTGCCTCAACCAGCTCACTCTGACCGTTTCCGTCAATACCGGCAATTCCCACAATTTCTCCTTCTCTCACATGAAGAGACATGCCGCGGATTTTTGACGTCTCTTTCTGGCTGGGAATCCATACGTCTTCGATCTTCAGAATAGTCTCCCCTGCCTTTGAATAGTCCTTGTCAATATTCAGGAACACCTCCCGGCCAATCATCCGCTTTGTCAGATCCAGCGGTGACGTCTCGTCCTTGTTTACGGTGCCCATATAGCCACCCTGGCGCATAACAGAGATCCGATCGGAGATCTCCATTACTTCGTTTAATTTATGAGAAATGAAAACAAGAGATTTTCCGTCCTGCTTCAGGTTATTCAAAATTTCAAAAAGTCTGCGTGCCTCCTGAGGCGTGAGCACAGCTGTCGGCTCATCCAGAATAATTATATCAGCGCCGCGCATCAGCGTCTTGATAATCTCCACCCTCTGCGCTTCTCCTACTGATATCTGGCTGACCTTTTTATCGAGCTGTACTTCCATGTTATACTGATTGATATACTGCTCAACATCTTTTCTGGCCTTATCAAAATCAATGGTCAGGCCTTTCTTTGGTTCAAATCCGAGAATGATATTTTCCAGCACTGTCAGCTCATTTACCAGCATGAATTCCTGGTGTACCATGCCGATTCCGTGTTCAATGGCAATCTTTGGAGAAAGCGTCTTCATAGCCTCTCCCTTTACGGTAATCTCTCCCTCATCAATGGGATACATTCCGTACAGAAGCTTCATCATTGTAGATTTTCCAGCTCCGTTTTCACCTATGAGGGAGTGGATCTCCCCTTTGCGAAGGTTAAATTCCCCGTGCTTGACCGCCTGAACCTGGCCAAAATTTTTGACAATTCCCTTCATCTCCACTACATATTCATTCATTTCATCACCCTCTTTAAAAAAACAGGGACCTGAAAAAACAGATCCCTGTTCTTCGATTGCTATGCCTGTCGATTATGCCTGCGGTCCAAATCCTTCGTAGTTTTCTACAACAATCTCACCTGATTTGATCTTTTCAGCAAGCTCATTGCAGGTATCTACAATATCCTGCGGGAACTGATCGCCAAGAGCTTCCTTCATAACAGAGAAATCTGTCAGGCTGACACCACCCTCTGCCAGAGTGAGGTACTTCGTGGAGCCGCCCTCAAAAGTTCCGTTTACAACAGACTCAATAACCAGATAGCATGCATTGTCAACTCTCTTAACCATGGAGGTAAGTACGTGACCCGGCTGATCGCCATCCTGATTCAGGTCAACACCGATAGCATACTTGTCCGCTTCCTTTGCTGCCTCAAGAATACCTACACCGGTACCTGATGCAACGTTCATAACAATATCAGCACCCTGCTCATACTGAGCCAGTGTAAGCTCCTTGCCCTTTAACGGATCGGTCCAGGATCCTGCAAATGCCTGAAGAATCTGGATGTCCGGATCAATGTATTTCGCACCCTGCTCATAACCGGTATAGAAATCATGAAGAACCGGAATATCCATACCGCCTACCCAGCCGATGATCTTCTCTTCATTTACGTTCTTAATGTCTGTCTTCTGCGTAAACAGAGCTGCTGCTGCACCTGCCAGGAAAGATCCCTCATTCTGTGCAAAGCTGATGGATTCAACATTGGGCAGATCTACCGTCGTATCAATTACAGCAAATTTAATATCCGGATAGTTGGGGCCATGCTCCGTAATATAATCCGCAATATTGGAGGAAGCACCGATAATCAGATCATATCCTTCCTCACAGGCGGCAACCAGATTGGCCTCCCACTCCTCTGCCGTTGTTCCTTCCAGGCTCTTAAGTTCAATTCCGAAATCCTCAACAGCCTTCTCAGCACCCATGTTGCAGGAATCATTGTAGCTCTTGTCTCCCAGGTTTCCTGTGTATACTACGCACACACGAATCGGATCGCCTGACTGTTCGCCCTCTGCTGCCTGCTCGCCTCCTGCGGCTTCTGTCTCTCCTCCGGCTGCGTCTCCTCCGGCTGCCTCAGTCTCGGCAGGTGCCTCTGAGCTGCTTCCGCAGGCTGTCATGCTCACACATAACGCTGCCATGAGCACCACGCTTAACATTCTTTTTTTCATTCTCTTTTCCTCCTTTTTAATATTTGAAACACGTTTTCCGTCTGCCGAATCCATCAGGTAAAACGTTTTTCCTTACGCTCAAAAAAAATAGGCTGAAGGGAATGTCCCTCATTTCCATTTCTTTACAAATATTTTACTATTTTATCTTCCGTTTTGTCAATAAATTTCGTCATAAAGCAAATATTTTTCTATACATTGATAATTTTTTAGCAGAATTCCTCTCTATTCTGCACGAAAGCGAGATCTTCACATACAGAAAAATCAACCTCCCCGCAATGGCAGAACTTTTTCCAGTTCTTTCACATAAGATGTGGTATCCCTTATGGAGCCATTAGTGCGATGCTTATAAGAGATATTACGCCGTCCCGCATACGGCAGGAAACAGGAGGATTCTTTTATGAAATCTATAAAACCGAAACGGACCGACCCTGTTTTATTTCCGAAACCGTCGGACGAAACCGCCATAATAAGGAGACTGTCCCTCGTCAGCATTATCGGAAATACGATTCTCTCCGCTTTTAAAATGGCCGCAGGAATTACCGGGCATTCCGGGGCAATGATTTCCGATTCCATTCACTCCTTTTCCGATGTCTTTACTACTCTGATTGCATGGATTTTCGTCAGGATCTCGAAAAAAGCTCCTGACGAAAATCATCCTTACGGACATGATCGTTTTGAATGTGCGGCATCCCTGATACTTGGCTTTATTCTGCTGCTAACCGGCATTTCAATCGGAAAAGCCGGCATACAGACAATTCTTTCCGGAAGCTACCATCAGCTTTCCTCTCCCGGAATCATTGCCCTTGTTGCCGCAATTCTTTCAATCACTGTTAAAGAGGCCATGTTCTGGTATACCCGGCACTATGCCCTGCTGATCCGCTCTTCTGCTTTTATGGCAGATGCCTGGCATCACCGTTCTGATGCGTTTTCCTCAGTAGGATCGCTTCTGGGCATCGGAGGCGCCATCTGCGGTTTTCCCGTTCTTGACCCCGCAGCCAGTGTATTGATCTGTCTGTTTATCATAAAAGCGGCATGGGATATTCTAAAAGATTCCCTCGTAAAAATGCTGGATACTTCCTGCGGAAAAGAATATGAAAAAAAACTGGAATGCTTTATTGCATCCCAGAAAGATGTGCTCTGTATTGATATGCTCCGCTCCCGGATGTTCGGCAGCAAAATTTACATTGATCTGGAAATCGGAGTGGATGCAGGCAAATCTCTGTACGAAGCACATGAGATTGCAGAACGCGTCCACTCCAATGTAGAAAAAACATTTCCTGATATAAAACATATTATGATTCATGTAAATCCCGCAGACACCGGCGAAGGCGCATGTCAGTAAGACAGCGCCCCTGTGCGGTATGTTTCTTTCCCCTGTTTCTTTCCGGAGGAAGCCGTCTTGCCTTCCTCTGATATCTCCGGCTCTCCGGCTGCCACTGCAGCCGTCTGTTTTCCTCTGACATTCATGATCAGCATCTGAAGCCGGTTTTCTATGTTGGCAAAGCTGACATCCGGATCATAGTCCAGCGGGAGAATCTGTGCATCGGGATAAAATTCCTTAAGTTTTTTGACGATACCTCTCCCCACCACATGGTTGGGCAGACAGCCGAATGGCTGAAGTATGACAAAAGCACGGCAGCCTTCTTTTGCATGATGGAGAATCTCCCCGGGAATCAGCACGCCCTCTCCCGCATCAAAGGTATGAGGGATAATGGGGTCGCTCTCCTCTACAAGTCTGGGGAGCCGGCATACCGGGCGGTACAGAGGATGTTCCCCCGCTATTTTGTCCGCTGCATCATGGGCACGCTCAAAAAAGTGCTCTGCCATCCCGAGCCATGCCTTCTTTGATATCTCTTTTTTAAGTCCAAAACGCCTGATCTGTTCAGCCTGACAAAAATAAGTTTTCCGGATCACGTCTGTCATTCTGGCCTCTATAATCTCAAATCCGTTCTTCTCCAGATATCTCTCAATCTCATGATTGGCCCCCGGGTGAAAATTCAGAAGATATTCTCCCACAATCAGCACCCTGGGCTTTCTTGCTGAAGCATCATAAGGAATCCTCTTCATGATGGAAATCGCACGTTTAAATCCTCTCCTGGCTCCGGGGACACCATGGGACTCAAGGCCGGACACAACCTGATCAAGAGCTTCATCAAATGCCCGGTCCGCACTTCCCGTCTGAAGCTCATAGGGGCGTATCCTGCGCAGCAGTTCTTCCAGAATATCAATCATCGGAAGAGCCGACGCAAGCCGGAGAGCCGACAGAAGATTCATTCTGAATCCCGGATGAAGCCTGTGGTAATCCACATCATCATTCGTCAGGATCGGCACGTTTCCATAGCCCGCATCATCCAGAGCCTTGCGCAGAAGCGCACTGTAATGGGTCAGACGACAGTCCCCTATATATTTGCCCATTCCGATCGCCACACGATCCCTGTCATACTTTCCCTCCCGGAGAGCTGCCAGCGCTTCGCCGATCACAATCTGGGCGGGAAAACAGATATCATTATGTACATACTGCTTTCCAAGGCGGATAGCTTCCTCTCTTCCAACCTCAAGAGGCACGGCACGGATTCCCTGCCCCGAAAGTGCCGCAGACATAATGCGGCAGAAAGCATGGGATGTATTGGGAACCAGCACCGTCCGCTCTCTCCGATCCGCAGGGAGGAATTTGACCGGATACGGATCCGGAAGTGCATGAATTTCTCTTTTCTGTCCCAGACGCCTGCGCATGCTGATTGTTTCGATAAAAGAACGGACACGTATGCGCAGAGGTCCCTGAATCTCACTTTCATCCATCTTCAGTATCAGCGGTGCCTTGCCGGAAATCTCTTTCATCATGCGCTGTATCTCATCAGACAGGTATGCGTCATGTCCGCAGCCAAAACTCACTATCTGCACATACTCCAGATTATCATTCCCGGCCGCCATAATCGCCGAGGACAGCATTCTGCCGTGATAGTTATTGACCACATCCAGACGGCTGCGGGAGAGATCCGTTTTTTCTGCTCCCCAAAGTGAATCAGCCGTCAGTACGGGAATTCCAAACTCTGTAAAAAGCTCCGGAAGTCCATGATTGACCAGACTGTCATTCTGATACGGGCGTGAAGCCAGAACAACCGCATAACTTTTGTCCTTTTTCACTTTCTCCAGGACATTCTGCCCCGCTTCCCTGAGCTCCCGGCGAAATGTTTCCATGGCTGCATCCCCGGCTTCAATCGCTTCCAGGGTCTCCCGCTCCCCCACTGAAAATGTATCCCGCATAAATGCAGTCAGCTGTCTCTTCCTGTCTTCCGGTCTGTACCAGTAAAACAGGGGTGCATCAAAGGGAACATTCCACTGCTCAGCCGGATTATCTGAATTTTTAATCACAAGAGGATATCCCTTTACCACAGCACAGACTGATTCACTGGTTTTTTCTGTATTTTCCGACTGCATCGCCGCGATAGACGGAAGGAAAATACGGCTTGCCCCACGGCGCACCAGATCCCGGATATGGCCATGAACCAGCTTGGCAGGGAAACAGACTGTATCTGATGAGACGGCACCAAGCCCTGTCTCATAGAGAGCATGGCTGCTGGGAGAAGAAATTCTGACTGTAAATCCCAGCTGTCTCCAGAACGTCGTCCAGAATGGCATCATATCCCAGAACATAAAGACTCTCGGAAGTCCAATTACCGTATCCCGCCTGGACGCGGGTGTTTCCCTCTCTGTTATGGGATATTCCTTAAAAAGAAGCTTTTCCCTGAGCCGGTACAGATTCGGAATTTTCTCTCTGTTCTGAGAGGTCACACGCAGTTTTTCCTTTACGTCCTCTTTGCCCGGATCGCCGAGAATTTCTCCCCGTTCACACCGGTTATTCGTAATCCATGAGCTTCCGTTTGAAAATGAAACCACACTGCGCCGGCAATGATTTGCACAAAAAGGACATGGGATGTTTGCCTCCTGGCGATAGGAAAAGTTCTCCAGACTGTCAAGCCCTGTGAAGCTTCTCACAGAAGATGCCTCCGCCTCCTCTTTCGCGATCAGAGCAGCCCCTATGGCTCCCATGATTCCCGGATAAGGTGCGCGGAATACCTGTCTTCCCACATACTGCTCCAGAGCACATAAAACCGCATCATTTTCAAAAGTGCCCCCCTGCACTACAATCGTATCGCCCAGGGAGTCCAGATTGGAAATGCGTATTACCTTTGTAAATACATTCTCAATAATAGAACGGCACAGCCCCGCCATAATATCTTCCGGCAGCTTTCCGTTTCTCTGTTCCGTTACAATGCTGCTGTTCATAAATACTGTGCAGCGGCTTCCAAGCACCGCAGGGTTTTTGGAAGCAAAAGCGCGATCCGCTATCTCACTGACCGGAATATGAAGAGACGATGCAAAATTCTCAAGAAACGAACCGCAGCCGGATGAGCAGGCCTCATTTACCACAATATTGGTAATAATCCCGTGGTCCAGCCAGATAGCCTTCATATCCTGTCCGCCTATATCCAGAAGGAATGTTGCGCCAGGCACATATTTTTCCGCTGCGCGTGCGTGGGCTACCGTCTCCACCGCATGGGACTCGGTCGAAAATGCTTTGGCAAACAGCATCTCTCCGTATCCCGTCGTGCCGGCTGCTATGATATCCAGTCTGGCTCCCCGTTTTCTCCACCGATCGCGCATTTTAATCAGTGCTTCCTTTGCCACTGCAAGGGGATCTCCCCGGTTCGGCGCATAAAAAGAATCGAGAATATTTTCCTTCTCATCTATAAGCACAAATTTTGTTGTGGTACTTCCGGAATCAATTCCCAGAAAAGCACGTATCGTCTGTCCGGGCACAGTCTTTACTGCTGCACGTTCGGGGAGAGAATGAGATTTTCTGAATTTTTCCATTTCCTGTATATTTTCAAAGAACGGCTTCCCGCCTTTCCCGCTCTCATTTTTTCTCTGACTTCTGACTTTTTTAAGTCTCTCCTCGATTTTTTCAGCTGTAATCTGTGAGTCGACGGACGGAAACATAGTCTGTGCCGCCAGGGCAGCCCCAAGTGCGATCATGATCTCAGGCTGTTTTGGCCGCAGAATTTCGCTTTCCTTAAGACCGATCCGCTCTGCAAATACCCGAACGAGAGTTTTATGAAAAGTAAGAGGTCCGCCCTCAAACACAACAGGTCTTCTGATCTCCAGTCCCTGAGCCAGCCCTCCGATAGTCTGCTTCGCAATTGCATGAAAAGAAGACAGAGCCAGATCTGCCCTTGAAACTCCCTGATTTAAAAGCGGCTGAATATCGGTCTTGGCATATACGCCGCACCTTCCTGAGATATCATACACATTTTTTCCCTGTGAAGCCAGCGCATCAAACTCCTCAACCGGCACCTTGAGAATCGCGGCAATCTCATCGATAAAAGCTCCCGTACCGCCCGCACAGCTGCCGTTCATGCGCATATCCGCCACATTCAGCTCGCCTGTTTTTGCATCGCGTCCGAAAAAAATGATCTTTGCATCCTGTCCGCCCAGTTCAATAGCCGTACCGACATCCGAATAACATTCCCTGAGAGCTATGGAATTTGCCACTACCTCCTGCACATACGAAAGCTTAAGCTCCTCCGACAGATTTTTTGCGCCGGATCCCGTCAGAGCCGTGCGGAAAACAGCTCCCGGGAATCTCTCTTTCACAAGATTTAGGGCTCTCTCCACACTTCTTATCTGATCGGCATGATGTCTCTCATAATCCGAAAAAAGGATATCCCGGGTTTTTGCGTCAGCCACCACTACTTTCGTCGTTGTTGAACCCACATCGATCCCCACCAAAACTGCTGCCTTATCTCTCTGCATGTTGCACCAACCGCACTCCTTCCCACTCACAACCTGTCTTTTTATTTCTTAACATCTTTTTTACACGTTTTTACATGCTAATAAGAGGTATACAGGAATATACCTGCATACCTCTTATCTCTGCCATTCTATGCCATATATCTGTCTTATCACGATCAGTTTTTCCGGCTCATATGCCACATTTTAGCAAATTATGCCGAAAATGTCAAATTTCCTTCTGTCCGTCCGGACTTTCCCGTTCGTTTTCCCGACCCTGCCATTAAAATGCTTTTTTATAAAGTGCAATCATATCCTTTACGGTGGACTGTCTCGGATTGGCCGGAATATTTCCGCTCTTCATGGCGTCCTCAGCCATCTGGGGAATCTTATCCTCTGTTACTCCCACCTCTGAGAGTGATTTCGGGATTCCCAGATCAGCATTCAGCTTGCGTATCTCATCGATAAGCATCTGGGGACGGAAATCAGAAGCCGGTTCCTTCTTTTCCCGGATATAATTGTAAATTTTCTCATAGCGCCCCTGATCCGCAATAGCATTATATTCTATTACAGTAGGAAGAATAACCGCATTTGCCACGCCGTGAGGCACATTGAAATACGCGCTTACCGGATGACTCATGGCATGTACATTCCCCAGTCTCGCCCATGCAAAGGAAATTCCCGCAAAATTGGAGCCCGCCATCATGGCGCATGCTGCCTCCTTATCCTGGCGGTTTGCCACAAACCGGCGGATATTTTTTCCGATGAGTTCCATTGCCTTCTCCGCCATGGCATCAGAAAACGGGGTTGCATTGTTGGAAATGTATGCTTCCATAGCATGAATCAGGGCATCGATCCCGCAGGATGCGGCAATGGACGCCGGAGCCGTCATAATAAGCTCGGGATCAAGAATTGCATACCTGGGAAGAATTTCATAGCTGAAAACCGTAAGTTTATAATTCCTGGACTCATCCGTTATAACAGCGGACGCCGTAACCTCACTTCCCGTACCGGCTGTCGTTGGTATGGCAATCATGGGAACAATGGGACCGGGAACTTTATGATTTCCCTCATAATCCGTAATTTTCCCGCCGAAATTTGCCAGTACTCCCACAGCCTTTGCCACATCCATGGAACTTCCGCCGCCGAGAGCCACAATGCTGGTGGCTTTGCATTCTTTATAAAGAGCTGCTGCCGTGTCCACAACCGCAATGGTCGGATTTGGTATTACATCGAGAAACGCAGTGCAGCGGATCTGTCCTGCCTCTATAATATCCTGAATTTTTTTAACAACCCCGATGCTTTCAAGACCGCGATCGGAAATCAGAAATACATGATCGGAATTACTTTCCCTCAGTATTTCAGGAAGCTTTTTTAAGCTGCCCAGTCCAAACTCAATGTTCTGCGGAATTTTAAAACTGAAATCCTTCATTATTTTTCCCCTCCGTTTTATCATTTCTGTCTGCCTTTTGTGCAGAAACAGCTTACAGGCATTTCTGTTTTGCCGTATCCGCCGGACAGATTTTATATATTCCCCGTTTTATTCTAAAAATGAAGCTCCGTGCGCTGTATCAGATCCTTCTGAAGTGGTTTTCCCAGCTCCACAAAATAAGCGCTGTAACCAGCCACGCGCACAAGCATATCCTTATAGTCCTCCGGCTTTTTCTGGGCGGCACGCATGGTAGCGGCACTCATAATATTGAACTGGACATGCATGGCCTGCTTTGCCAGATATTCGTCAATGAAGCTTATAAGATTATCTCTTCCCTCTGTTCCGGCAACAGCCTCCTGGGGGAAGCGCAGATTCATAAGAGTTCCGTTGGTCGCCAGGCTGTGATCCACTTTCGTCAGAGAATTCGTGATAGCTGTGGGACCGTTTACATCATGGGAGCCCGCATCTGTGTGAACCGGTCCCATATTGTCAGAGATCGCCTCGCCCTTTTTGCGTCCGTCCACAGAAGCATTGGTATTGAGTCCCATTGCCACATTGGCATTAACGGAATATACGCCCGGGCTGAACTCCCCGCCCCTTAAATTCTTTCTTCCGTGAATATGACGGCAGTAGCACTCAAACATAAATTTAAAGAGTTCGTCTGCATAATCATCGTCATTTCCATAATGATGCACCTTGGAGCTGTTCACAAGAGCATAAAGCTTCTCATGCCCTGCCCAGTTATCCTTAACAGCCTGCAGAAGCTCCGCTCCCGTGCAGCGTTTCTCGTCAAATACCAGCTGTTTGATAGAAGCCAGAGAGTCAGCACAGGTAGCCATGCCGCTTGCCTGCGGTCCGATTCCATTGTACTTTGCGCCCCCCTCTGTCAGATCATGGCCGGAAGCCATGCAGTCCTCATAAAATGCAGACACATAGGGAAGGGGTTTTCTCTCTCTCTGAGCGCTGTCGATGATATTCAAACTGCTGCACATCTGATCGGACCAGTACTCAAACTGTCTGTCAACACTTTCCAGAACCTCGTCAAAGCTTGTGTATGTATCCAGGCTTCCCGTATCCGGACCAAGCTGTTTTCCGGTATTAAGACTCCGTCCGCCGTTTAAAACCATCTCCATCATCTTTGGCGTATTCACATAAGCCGCATCATGGAATCCATACTCTTTTCCCGGAAGATCGATCTCCACACAGCCTACCACGCAGTAATCTCTCGCCTCTTCAAGCGTCATTCCCTTGCGCATCATTCCCTTTATGGCCGGTCCGTCATTGAAAATCTTGGGATGACCATAGCCGGCGCGAATGCACTCCACCGTCTTTACCTTAAGCTCATAAGGTGTATTCTCATGCATGCGCACACACACCCAGGGATTCATCATACGTGTGTGGGCGGAAGCTTCCAGCATAAGCATTGTCAGATCGTTTGTAGCATCTTTCCCCTCCCGGTCAACACCGCCGATGGTCAGACTTTCTCCTCCGAAGCCGCGGCCGTTTCTTACCGCCATACTTCCCTTGTCTTTAAGCTTTGTCGGATTGTTCATCTTCACATACTCAACTTCAAGAAGCTCAAGAGCAAATTCCTTTGTGATTGCTCCGCTCTTTATATCCGCCTCATAGTAGGGATACAGCCACTGATCCATGCGTCCGTAGGAAATGGAGTGTCCATTGCTCTCCACCTGAATCAGGGTCGTTGCGATATTAAAGAGCTGAAGTGCCTGCCAGAAGGATTTAGGGGCGCCTCCCGCAATCTGGCGGCAGTTTTCCGCCATAGCCTGAAGCTCTCCCTTCCTCTTTTCGTCCGTCTCTTTCTCTGCCATGCTCTCCGCCAGATCCGCATAGCGTGCAATATATTTTTTGGCAGCCTCCAGAGAGATAATCATTGCCTGATAGAAATCTCTCTTGTCCGCATACTCCGGATCTCTTTTTGAGAGACCCTCAAGGCCAGCCTTCGCCTCGGCGATAAGCCCGTCATATCCCAGTTTCATGAGCTTTGCGTAATCAATCGCCAGATGGCCGACGCCGGCATAGTGATAAAGATTTGTCTGAAAGATTTTTTCTCCTACCTCAGAACCTTTGAGCTGGTCATACTCGAGCCGGGAATTAATCAGATCCTCCACTGTTTTTCCCTTCCACCAGGCACAGAGTTCCAGAATTTCCTGGCGCTCCTCTTCATTCCTGATGTAAAACTGGTCGTGTTCCCGCTCCTCAAAGGGAGAATGAAGAATTTCATCGATAATCCAGTTTACCGAAAATTCCGGATAGATCGGAGCTGCTTTCGCCGGAGCTGCAATTTCTCCCACAATCAGATCGTCATCATAGATATAGAGACTTGTATTCAGAAGAACATTTTCAAACGCGTAGGCACACTGGAGCTTCTTCGGGCATACCTCATGCTTTTTGTATGCTTCCGTAACGAGTCTCAGTCTCTCCACGTCAATATCATAATTCCGATCCAGAAATGTCTGACGCAGACGGTTTACCCGCGGAAACGGAGACCAGTCGTCATGATGTACCTGATAGCCCAGACTGTATGTCTGATCATAGCTCTCAGTTCCACGCGCCTGTGTGTGTACAGTACCCATAAATTACTCCTCCTCTTGCTTTTTATTGACATATAATAAATTCTGCTGTTTTCTTATTCTTTTTCTTTTGTCCCTACCAGGCAGTGAATTCCCCGGCCATTAAAATATTCTGCAATCTCCTCCACATGCCGCTGGAACGCTTTTCTGTTAATTTTGACATCCTCCATGGGGTACGGAATCCCCAGAGACTCATATTTTTCTTCTCCCAGGCGCATAAAGCTTAAAAGCTGCAGTGTCCTGAGTCTTCCTCCCAGCTCATTCAGGATAAAATCAGCCGTTGCCTCTGTGTTTTCTCTGCTGTCATTCACATCCGGTATTACCGGAATGCGCAGAATCATCTCTTTTCCTGTCTCTGAAAGTTTTTTCAGGTTTTCCAGGATACGTTCATTCCCGTCTCCCGTGTACTTTCTGTGCATTTCTGAATCCATATGCTTGATGTCCGAAATCAGAATATCTGTGTACGGAAGAACCTTTTCAACCTCTTCCCATCCGACATGGAAGGTAGACTCACAGCAGGTCTGAATTTTTTCTTCCGTGCAGGCCTTAAAAAGCTCTGCCACAAAATCGCTCTGAAGAAGCGGTTCTCCTCCCGAAACCGTGACGCCTCCCCCGGAACGCTCATAATATCCTCTGTCCTTGCGGATAATGTCCATGCACTCTTCCACAGACATTTCCTCCCCCCATTTTTTGATGGCATCAGAGGGACAGGCATCCTGACAGGACAGGCAGTTGAGGCACCGGCTTCTGTCAATGGCAGCCAGTTTTCCGCGATAAAACTGAAGCACATCCCCCTGCGGGCAGGCATCCTCACAGGCGCCGCACTTTTTCCTGGAAATACATTTTTTGCGGTATACACCAGGCTGAACAAATGCCATCCAGCTCTCAGGGTTGCTGCACCATCTGCAGCGCAGCGGACATCCTTTTAAGAACAGTTCCGTGCGAAGTCCCGGCCCGTCGTGAATGGTAAAACGCTGAATATTAAAAACGATTCCCTTCTGTGACAATTTTCCCTCCCTCCTCCGGATATTCAGATATTTCTGTATCTTACTGTTAAAAGTATATCGATCCTGCCTTTGGAAATAAATGGGACACAGGTACTATATCGTATAGGGAACATTCCCTATTTTTCCGTACCCGGATACGCAAAAGGCACAGCACACGGTTTGTCTCCCATGCACTGTGCCTTTTCCTGATATGTAAGCTTCTAATTAAATCATTCCGGCATTTTTCGCCGCCTCATGCTTCCCGTTCCTCCAGCCATTTATACAGCTCGTATCTGCTGTTTACGCCGCATTTGGCATATATATTCTGAACATGCTTTTTGACAGTGTGATAGCTGACAACCAGTTCATCTGCAATCGCCCTGTATGTCAGCCCCCCGTACATCAGTTCCGCCACTTTCTGTTCCGCAGGAGTAAGCACCGTATCCGTCTCAGAAGGCTCAAAAACCCGCTCCTGCTCTTTTTTTGATATGGTAATCCAGTGATACCGATCCACAATACCGTTAGAGTAAGTGCGATCATACGTATACACCTTAAAAACATAATCTTTGACTGTGCGGGTCAGAACGTGATCCTTTGAAGCATCCTCTTCTCCCCCCAGCAGAAAAGGAAGCCACGTACACGGCCTGTCACTGCCGAACTCCTTTGCAGCAGCGGCTCCCAGAAGATCCTCCAGATAATCTCTGGCCGTTTCATTGTAACTCATTACATGCATGAAGTCGTCTGTTACCAGATAGGCTCTCTCTCCCGATGCCACTACCTGCCCCTGTATGCTGGCGATAATCTGGGCCTGCTCATACTTTTTGAAAATTTTATATGAATTGGCCACATACACGTATATCTCCCTCAGCTGCTCCATCTCCTGACCGGTAAAATCTCCGTCCGCCCGGTTTTTAAAAAACGCCACCTGAATATACGCATTTATTCCAAACGCCATAGTCACGCTGTAATGAGCCCTGAAATTTTCCTCCAGAAAGCGAACATAGGAAGAATGCTCATAATCAGCGGGGCCTATGATATCCGTAGAACGGTACAGCCTGGGAGTTACATTGAAATATGTCAGGCGATCCCTTACCGCCTCCTGGTAAATTATGTTTCGTACAACGTCGCCGGAAGCAAATTCCCGGTACGGATGATCCGCACTGTCAGTTCTGACTCCTTCCGGCGTCGTCCATGCGAGAAAATTCCCCAGAGTATCGAAATAAAAGATCAGAACATCTTTTACATCAAAATTTCTGCGCAGAGAATCAAGCAGAGTCGTCGAAAAAAACTCCCGCGTCGTGATCTGATATTCCGACATTTCCGAGAAAAATCCCGTCTGCCCTCTATTCTCATACAGCATAAAACTCCCCCCGCCTTCCGTTCCTTTTCCCTCCGCCCCCATATCTTCCATACAAAGAAAACATGGGCACGGACTGCTCTTTTCGTTAAGTATACCACAAAATACGGAAGGAGTAATGATCTATTTCCCGCTTTATCATTATATGGCAGAAATCTTCTCCGGAGAGAAACGATCAAAGGAAAGCTCACAGCCGCCTGCTGCCCTGCGGCAGATATTTACCGCTGCTCCCATCACTTCTGAAAAAATGCCGTCCTTTGTTGTAACAAAGAGATAAGCTCTGTCCTCTGTTATCGCTGCACTTTTCAGATTTTCAAGTTCTCTCATTTTCCTCAGAATTTCTTCCGATTCTTCTTTTGAAACAGTTTTAGAAAAATGATAATATCTTCCCATCTGACGCTCCTTTTCCCGATTTTTCCGCCGCAATATTGAATATCGGGCGGTACGAAAATATATATTTCTATTCTTTACATTTTCCAGGAAAAATAAACCGCCCCGCCGGTTTAATCTCCGGCAGGACGGTTTTTGGGGATTCATACTATTTTTAAAATAAAATCTGCTGCTTTTGCAAAGAGAGATTCCGGAAAACTTACCTGTTATTCTCTGCATACTTCCGGATTCCGGATGCATTCACGTATTTTTCTGCGGTTCCGTCTTCATTTATTTTCACGAGCGTGGGAGCCTGCATAATATGATACTGCTCCGCAAGTTCAGGGGATTCTTCTGCATCCACTGTCTGATACTCCATACCTTTGAGAAATTCCTTCGCTATCCTGCAGTTAGGACATGTCTTTGTAGTAAAGAGCATCAGCTTCCCGCTCTCCACAGCCACTGCCGTTTTCTGCTTCTTTGCCTCCTTTGGAAGGGTGTCTGAAAGAGTTCCGGCTGCTCTGCCTGAAGCAGAATTCTGAATGCCGGATTCCCCTGTCTTGCACTCTCTGTCCTTTTCATAACACTCAGGCTGAAGAATAAAGGTTTTTCCCCGCTTTAACACAGAGCGGCCCACTTCATAATTCTTTCTGTCACGATACTCCTGAGTCTTTCCCTCATTCCAGTTCTGTACCGGGCGATAATAACCGGTAATGCGGCTGTACACCTCCGCCTTTTTCCCGCACAGCGGACATGTAAAGTGCTCGCCTATCAGATATCCGTGATCACTGCAGATGGAATAGGTAGGCGAAAGCGTATAATACGGCAGCCTGTAATTTTCCGCAATCGTGCGGACAAGGCTGGCAGCCGCCTTCCAGTCAGGCAGCTTCTCTCCCAGGAACGCATGAAACACCGTTCCTGATGTATAGAGAGTCTGTAACTCATCCTGTATGTCAAGAGCGTCAAAAATATCAGCGGTATATCCCACCGGCAGATGGGAGCTGTTGGTATAGTAGGGCGTCCCGTCCGCCTCTCCCGATGTTATGATGTCCGGATACCGCTTTTTGTCATGCTTTGCGAGGCGGTAGGATGTGGATTCGGCAGGTGTCGCCTCCAGATTATAGAGATCCCCGTACATCTCCTGATAATCTGACAGTCTCTCCCGCATGTGATTCAGCACGTCTTTTGTAAACTGCTGAGTCTTCGGGCTCGTCATATCCGCCCGAAGCCACCTTGCATTCAGTCCTGCTTCATTCATACCTACCAGACCGATGGTGGAAAAATGATTCTCGAAGGTTCCCAGATACCGCTTTGTATACGGATACAGTCCGTTGTCCATAAGACGGGTAATTACTTCCCTCTTGGTTTTGAGTGAGCGGGCCGCCACATCCATCATGTGATCCAGGCGGCGGTAGAAATCCGCCTCATCTACAGCGAGATAGGCAATGCGCGGCATATTGATCGTTACCACACCCACTGAGCCCGTACTCTCGCCTGAGCCGAAAAAGCCGCCCGTTTTCTTGCGCAGCTCTCTCAGATCGAGACGGAGACGGCAGCACATGCTCCGCACATCGCTGGGCTGCATGTCACTGTTGATATAATTGGAAAAATAGGGAGTGCCATACTTGGATGTCATTTCAAAGAGAAGTCTGTTATTCTCCGTATCAGACCAGTCAAAATCCTTTGTAATGGAGTATGTGGGAATCGGATACTGAAATCCCCGCCCATTGGCATCTCCCTCTATCATCGTCTCAATAAAGGCGCGGTTTATCATATCCATCTCTTTTTTGCAGTCCTTATATTTAAAATCCATCTCACGGCCGCCGACAATGGCATTCAGCTCAGCCATATCATCGGGAACTGTCCAGTCCAGCGTAATGTTGGAAAAGGGCGCCTGAGTTCCCCAGCGGCTGGGCGTGTTGACACCGTAAACGAATGACTCAATGCATTTTTTTACCGCATCATAAGAAAGGTTGTCCGTTTTTACAAAGGGGGCAAGATATGTGTCAAAGGATGAAAACGCCTGGGCACCGGCCCACTCATTCTGCATAATACCGAGAAAATTGACCATCTGGTTGCACAGAACTGACAGATGCTTTGCCGGAGAGGACGTGATCTTTCCCGGAATTCCTCCCAGCCCCTCAAGCAGAAGCTGCTTTAAGGACCAGCCGGCGCAATATCCGGTCAGCATGGACAGATCATGCAGATGGATATCCGCATTCCGGTGAGCGTCCGCCACCTCCTGATCATATATCTCAGACAGCCAGTAATTGGCCGTAACAGCCCCCGAGTTGCTGAGGATCAGACCGCCTACCGAGTAAGTAACCGTGGAATTTTCCTTAACACGCCAGTCCTCCACCTTTACATAGCTGTTGACCACATCCTTATAGTCAAGGATCGTTGTCTTCATATTGCGGATTTTTTCCCTCTGTTTGCGGTACAGAATGTATGCCTTTGCCACCTCCGTATATCCGGTCTGCTCCAGAACGTGCTCTACACTGTCCTGGATCTGCTCCACACTTATCTTTCCATCCGCCATCTTGGACTGAAAATCTGCCGTAACACGAAGGGAAAGCAGCTCCAGAATCTCCTGGCTGTAATCATTCTTCGTCGCCTTAAATGCTTTTTTTATCGCATTCGTAATTTTCCCCAGATTAAACTCCGCATTTTCGCCGTCTCTTTTTATTACTGTAATCATCTTTCTTATCCCCTCTCCCAACTGCAAGCCGGCAGACCTCACGACCGGAAAATCTGTCCGCACCTGTACCGACGTCTCACTGTCAAGTGTCCCTATTATACCAAAATAAAAAGAAATATACAATATCTGGAAGCTATTTTTAAAACTTTCCCTATATATTGTATATTTCTTTTATTTTCATCAGTTTTCCTGCTGATTGGGAGAACCGGAATTCATCAGGCCTGCATACAGCTCAACCGGAACATACGCCGTAACGGCAATCCCGTCTTCTTTGTATTCCTCTGTGAGGAGCTGACCATACTTGCGGATCGTCTGTATCTTCCCTGCATCCCGGTATGAAAAAACCTGCTCAAGGTATATCTTTCTGGAACGCAGAATTGATTCCAGTATCTCCTCCAGCGCGTCAATTCCTTCCCCGGTCTTTGCGGATATGCGCACCTGGTAATCTGCCTGCAGATCGCGAAGCGTTTCTGTCTGCGCCAGACGATCGATTTTATTGAAAACCGTAATAACCGTTTTATCGCCAATCTCAAGCTGGCGAAGCGTCTCATACACAGTATGAATCTGGGCATCCATCTGAGGATTGGAGCAGTCGGCCACATGAAGAATAATATCGCTGTATCTCGCTTCCTCCAGCGTACTGCGAAAAGCCTCGATAAGATGATGGGGAAGCTTGCGGATAAAGCCTACTGTATCAGTAAGCAGAATCTCCTGTCCGCTTGGAAGACGCATACTTCGCGTAGTCGGATCAAGTGTGGCAAAAAGCTTATCCTCCGCCAGAATTCCCGCTCCCGTCAGCCTGTTTAAAAGCGTGGATTTTCCCGCATTGGTATATCCCACAATGGCCGCCGATATCGTATAGTCCCTGCTTCTCTGCTTTCTTGCCGTCTCTCTGTGCCTCTTTACATTCTCCAGTTCTTCCTTAAGCTGTCCGATCCTGTCATGAATCAGACGCCTGTCCATCTCCAGTTTTTTCTCTCCCGGGCCTCTCGTTCCGATTCCGCCTCCCAGACGGGACAGTGAACTTCTGAGTCCAACCAGCCGGGCTGCACGATATTTAAGCTGCGCCAGCTCTACCTGAATTTTTCCCTCGCTGGTTGTGGCATGTGCAGCAAAAATATCAAGAATGACCATGGTCCGATCCATGATCTTTGTCTCCAGTGCATCCTCCAGATTTCTGAGCTGTGCCGGAGAGAG
The DNA here is from genome assembly GCA_944384125.1 of uncultured Lachnospiraceae bacterium. GTDB lineage: Bacteria > Bacillota > Clostridia > Lachnospirales > Lachnospiraceae > Otoolea. The sequence continues at coordinate 80,690 of CALWSF010000003.1, forward strand.
CTCATCATCCGTTACAATTCCGGTAGCATCAGACTCCCATATTTTCTCCTTCAGCTCCTCTATCTTTCCCTTTCCCAGGTACGTGCCGGGATGAATGCTTTCCCGGTTCTGTATAAGACGGCCCACACAGACGGCCCCTGCTGTATCGATCAGCTCCTCCAGCTCGTCCAGTGACTCATTTGCGTCATCCTGATCGGAAGTGCTGACCGCTACCAGAATAACCCTCTCCTGCGCTTCTTTTAATTCTATAAGCTCCGCCATGTCTTCCTCCGTCATCGGCTCTCTAAAAATGCAATTTCTTTTTCCAGCTCAGGCGTCATCTCTCCTGAGGCGGCACACTCTCTGAATATTTCCAGCGCTCCGGCAAAATCGCCCTGACGCTCATACAGCGTGCCCATATTCATACGGATGATCTGTGCCATATCACTGTCCGCCAGAGAAAGTCCTTCTTCAAAATAAGTAATGGCTTCTCCGTAATTACCCTCTTCCATCAGGCTCATACCCATCTGATTGAAAAGCTCTGCTCCCGACAGCCCTCTGGATATGGCTTCACGGCAGTATTCCGAGGCCTTCGCTCCATCCCCTGCATCGCGGGCCGCAGATGCCAGAGATGTGAGTGCAAGAGCCTCTCCCGGCACGCTTTCTCCATTTCCGGACGATTCTCCCGCCATACTCTCTGCCTGCGCAAAATCTGTTTCCGCACTGTCAAGACTTCCTGAGAGTGCCTCACATGCTGCCTTATAATAATAATACTCCGGATGTCCCTCATCCACCTCACACAGGATACCATAAGTATGAGCCGCTGCTGTGTAATCCTCAAGCCTGTATTCCGCCTCCGCCCTGTATTTAAGTATATCCAGTTCAAAAGCATTTACAATTCCATCCGACTGATCAAGTGCTGTCTCGAAGGCTGCGATCGCATCCGCATAATTCCCTGCTTCCAGCTGGCTGATTCCCTGAATCCGGGATTCCTTTGCCTCCTGCGATTCACTGCAGCCGCAAATCAGGGCAGTCGCAAACGCCAGAGCCAGAACACGCCTCAGCTGTCCCGGCCTCCTGCACATAGCCCTGAGACTGAATCCTCTCTTCGATCTGTGCATCTTCTCCTCCGTTCTGTCAGTTCTTTCCGGTGCTGCCGTAGCCGCCCCGATCCTCATGTCCCAGTGAGGATGTCTCATCAAATTCTATGACCGGCTGATGTTCCATAATACGGAACTGACAAATGCGATCATTCATGTGAATTACCGTGTCACGAAGCGCATACGCGGGGAAAAACCACTGATCATTGTCCCCGCAGTATGTCTCATCAATAATACCCATGTGATTCGTCTGGATAATCCCGAAATTTTTAAAAGTACTGCTGCGCGGTACAATATGAGCCTCATAGCCCTTGGGAAGCTCCATCGCTATCCCCAGGGGAATGAGTCCATATTCTCCCTTTTTAAGAGACACCTCTTTTGCAGCCCTTAAATCAATCCAGTCCGATTTTCCATCTATGTATGTCAGACGCTCCAGCTCATCAGAAAAATATTTGATTTTTATATGCATTCTTCAACAATCCCTTCTTAAACTGCAGATTCTGCGGCGAATTTTTTCCGAATCCGGAACAAAAATTCTCCGCCAAGTGTTCTTATTATACTATGGTTTCCACTTTATGAAAACACCTAAATAACTTTCCGATTCCATTACAGCAGACAAAAGCCGGTCTTCTGCACTTTTATGCAGAAAGACCGGCCCGCATGATGTGAGTCCGAAATGGAGACAGTTGTCAAAATAATCTGTTCCTGCAGTTACAGAAGGTTCATAAATGTAGTAAGAACCATGGAATTAAAGAAGTCAACAAACAGACTTCCAACCAGAGGAACAATGAAGAACGCCCTGGGTGCAGGACCATAGCGCTCGGTAAGCGCTCTCATATTTGCCATGGCATTGGGGGTAGCTCCCATACCGAAACCGCAGAACGCCGTTGTCATGGCCGCCGCTTCAAAATCACGGCCCATTACATTAAATACTACAAAGTTAGCATAGAGGAACATAATAATTGTCTGAATCAGAAGAATTACAATCATCGGAAGCGCCAGCGCCGCCAGTTCCCAGAGCTTCAGGCTCATCATTGCCATCGCAAGGAACAGATTCAGAGACAGACCGCCAAGCGCATCAATTTCTTCCATCGGAAGCTCCGCACGCTTCACATCCCAGATATTGCGGATTGCCGCCGCCGCAAGCATGGCACCGATATAAGTCGGAAATGTAAGACCAATGCTCTTAAAGAAGGCAAAAATAAATGTTCCCGCTCCTATTGCCACAGCCAGAAAAACCGCTGCCGTCGTAAACTTCTGTCCGTCAATGGGGGATGAAACTTCTTCCTGTGCATTTCCCTCCTCCGCAGCTGTTGACTTAAGATGATGGCGCTCCACACGGGCACGGGCAATCGGCCCTCCCATCATGCTGCCGGACACAAGCCCGTATGTAGCAGCTGCCAGCGCAACTGTCGTAGCTCCCGCTACTGCATAATCACTCTCCAGAAGCGGTCCGAAAGAACCACTCGTACCATGACCACCCACAAGAGGCATGGATCCCATGCAGAGTCCCAGAAGCGGATCCAGTCCAAAGGCGGCAGCCAGAGCGCTTCCCACCCCGTCCTGAATCACGCAGATCAGAATTGCGAGCGCCAGGAAAATAAACACCTGAACTCCGCCCTTTCTCAAAAGACGGAAACATGCCGTAAAACCGACGCTGCAGAAGAAAATTGTCATAAATACAGTCTGTAATGTTGTGTCAAATGAAATCTCCAGAATTCCGGTTCCATAAAGAGCAAGATGCACAAAAGCAAACACAATGCCTCCCGCCACCGGAGCCGGAATACAATACTTGCTGAGGAAAGCCAGCTTTTTTACCATAAACCTTCCAAGACAATAAACAAGAGCCCCCAGTGCGCATGCCTGATACATATCAAGCTGAATTGACGCCATACCCAAATCCTCCTTTTCTTTTTGTTGGCTATATTTTTTCACAGCAACTACAAAAAGTAACAGAATAATACTGTGCCGTACCGTTAAGGAAATGATAAGGCTGCCTGAGAGCTCATCCTATTTGATTTATCGTTTTTTTAACTTTACACTCTTTTTTTATTACTCGTTCTCTGTCCCGGGCATATCAGAGACACTCTCCCCCTCCAGATGAAGTTCCTCTTCCACCTCCAGGCGGAATTCATCCATTCTTGCCGGCTCCGGTTCGGGCAGTTCTTTAGTCGAACCCACCCCAAAGCGTCTCAGAAATTCCTCTGTTGTCGCAAAAAGCGCCGGACGCCCGGGTGCATCAAGCCTCCCCACCTCATAAACCAGATTATACTCAATCAGACGGTTAACCGCATGATCCGATTTGACACCGCGAATCTTCTCAATCTCCAGTTTGGTAACAGGCTGCTTGTAGGCAATAATAGAAAGCGTCTCCAGAACCACATCCGTCAGCACCTGTTTCTTCGGCGCAGCCGCCACACGAATCAGATTTTCATAATACTCCTTTCGGGTACACATCTGCCAGCTGTCCTCCAGCTGAGTGATCTGTATTCCCCGTTTTTCTGTCTCGTATCTCTGTTTCAGGCGCAGAACCACTTCCCGGGCCGCTTCTGTATCCCGCCCCAGCGCAGCAGCAAGCTGACGCAGTTCAACCGCCTTTCCCATCGTGAAAAGAACTGCTTCCACAATGGCCTCTTCCTCTGTAAAAATCATATTTTCCTGTTCCATTCTACTGTTCCTGCTCCTTGAAATCATCCAGCCCGTCCAGATCCGGCACCTCCATATCCTTGTCAGTCTCCAGGGCTTCTATGTACATATCATCAAACAGCTGCTCCTGACGCAGGCTGATCTTTCCCATCTTCATAAGTTCCAGCACGGCAAGAAAAGTCACAACTACCTCCAGGCGATCTGTCTGGCGCTCCAGAAGCTCCCGAAACCGGAATGACCGGTGCTGCTTCGCATAGGAAACCAGAGAACCTATTTTCTGCTCCAGACTGATTGGCTCCTTGCGTATTGTTCCGAAACCGCTTCTGACCGGATCCCTTTTGTATTCTTTCCGTTTCATCACGGAATCAAAAATTTTCTGAAGTCTTGCCAGTGTAAGGCCATCCAGAAGCGCATCCAGATCAATGGGAGGCTCGTATTTTGCCACCTCCCGCGGAATTGTGGGCTCCTTAAAAAACTGCTGTCCCGCTTCCTGTTCCCGTTCTTCCAGCTCCTGAGCCATATATTTATACATCTTATATTCCAGAAGGCGGCGTACCAGATCTGCTCTGGGATCCTCCTCTTCCTCATCCTTCTCCTCCTCTGCCGGCAGAAGCATGCGGGATTTGATGTCAAGGAGAGTCGCTGCCATCACAAGGAATTCACTGACAACATCCAGATCTTCCTGCTCCATGCCGCTTACATACTCCAGATACTGTTCCGTAATCAGGACAATCGGAATATCATAAATGCTTACTTTATTTTTTTCTATCAGATGGAGGAGCAAATCCAGCGGCCCCTCAAAATTTTCCAGTTTATAGGAAATCTCCATTATACTTCCTCTTCCCTCCGGCTTTCCGCTTTCCCCGGCTCAGCCGTTCCCTCCAGCGTAATCCATACCAGCTGAGGACGATTATTAAGCCGTATATTGACAGAATGCGTTCCAAGTCCTCTTCCCACGATCATTGTCTGTTCTCCTCTGTCGAAACGTCCCGCACACCAGGGCAGAAAAAACTGATACTGGGGAGTCATAACTCCCCCCAGGAACGGAATGCGTATGGTTCCCCCGTGAAAATGACCGCACAGAGTCAGATCAGCCCCCCACCGGCAGCATTCATCAAAAAAGAGGGGCGAATGGAGAAGCAGTATCTGATAATGCCGGCTGTCCCGCTTTCCCACATGACGCTCCAGTTCTCCGGCGGGCAGCTTCGGAACCGTAAATCTGTGACGGTAATATTTTTCATCCAGATTACACCCGGTAATACGGATATAGGAATCCAGATCGATTCCCGAATCAGAAAGATACACTACGCCGAGGCGCTTCAGTTCCCGTACAAAGCTGTCGTACCGGCTGCCGTATATTTCCCGTTCCCGTTTCATCCGCTCCTCATGATTCCCGTTCCCATAAAAAACAGGAAAATCTCCTGTGAGATTTTCCAGAAGCTTTACGGTAACCGAAAGATCCGCTTTTCCTTTGGACACCATCATGTCTCCGCCAATGAGCACCGCATCCGGAGAAATCTTCCGGATCCTGTCAATCAGACTGCTGTTTTCCAAAGAAAACTGCTTGTCATGCAGATCTGTAAGAAACACAAAATTTCTTCTGATGCCGGACGGAATCCTGGATGAGGTAATCCTGAACTGCTCTGTCACAAAACTATTTTTTTCATATTCCGAACGGGCTGCGAGCCCCACTGCCACTGCCGCTCCCGCCAGCAGACCCATTCCCAGATACGGCATCTTCGCTCCTCCTTATGGTTTGATTTCTCCGTTTCTTTTCCTTCACTCTGCGCCTTTTCCCAATGCGCTCTCTCCCATCACAGTCAAACCTTTCTCCTTCAGAAGACGGGCTGCTATTCCATCTCCCGGAATCAGCCTTTTCTCAAAGCTTCCATCATACACAAACCCGTTTCCACATGAAGGACTCCTCTCCTTGAGAATGGCAATATGACAGCCTTCCTCTGCTGCCGTCTCTGCAGCAGCCTCCGCTCCCTGTACAAATGCTTCTGTAACATCCCTTCCGGTTCGCGTTACCACACGTTCCCCCTTTATCTCAGCCGGCTCCCTCGGCGTGGAAAGACCTCCCATTACCTCCGGACACACCGGTACTGCTTCTGCTTTTCTTTCTCTCAGGTATTCTGTCACACTTTCACAGTAATTGGATTCTCCGCTGTATTTGCAGGGCTGTCCCAGCAGGCAGGCACTTACCAGTATCTTTTCTCTCTCCATACCTCAAATCCTTCCCCTGTCCATAATATTCTTATCTTACCACAGCGTCTTTACTTCCGCAACCGCCGGCTTTTTCTTCCCGGCAGTCAAATCCCCCTTCCATTCTTGCTATTTTTTCTGCATAATGGTAATATTATTAATTATATCTGCAATTTATTTTCGGGGAGTAGCTCATGCTTTATTTTGTTATAGAAGGAAAGAAAATATATGATCACTTTGTAAAGGATGAGATAACCGTATATGCGGCACAGGCATCCTTTTTCATCGTTCTCTCTTCCTTCCCTTTCATTATGATTCTGCTCACACTGATCCAGCTTATTCCGTCCGTCAGTCAGAGTGATCTGCTTTTCCTCATCTCCCGCTTTATACCTGACAGAGGGTATCCTCTGGTGGAAACAGTCATCACAGACCTGTATACCTCGGCGCCGGCGGCCCTTCTGTCCGCCACAACAATCGCAACCATCTGGTCCGCTTCCAAGGGAATGATGGGAATTGAGCGGGGACTCAACCGCATTGTAGGCTGCAGGAAACGGAGAGGCTATATTATCAGCCGCCTTATCAACTCCGGCTACACCGTTATTTTTATACTGGTATGTATCCTTTCCCTGATACTGATGGTGTTCGGCTCCACTCTCCAGGACATTCTTCTTCGCTATCTGCCATTTTTAAAACGGATGGCCCCCTATCTCATCGGCCTGCGGGCGCTTGCTGCTCTGGCAATTTTAAGTGCCTTCTTTATGGCGCTGTACACTTACCTTCCCTATGACCGGCAAAAGCTAAAAAAACAGCTGCCGGGAGCTCTGTTCTCCACTCTCGGATGGCTTCTGTGCTCCTATGGTTTTTCCATTTATTTCCGTCATTTCAGCCGCTTTTCCTACATGTACGGAAGTCTTGCTGCCGTCGTCATTCTCATGCTCTGGATTTATTTCTGTATCTGCATTCTTTTCCTGGGAGCTGAGGTAAACCGGCACTGGGGAAAAAACGGAAAGGGTTAAGCAGACTGCACTTTGCTGCAGAGCTGCTCAACCCTTCTTTTTTATCATATTTCCGTAACTGTCTTTATTCAGAATCTGCCGCCCGCATCAGGCACTCCTTTACTGCTGACAGATAGCCCCCCGCATATATGCTCACAGAAGCCACAGCATCACTTGCATACCCCGATTCATCGAGAAGTCCTTTCTCTGACTGGTGTGATACAATATAACCTGCAAGCTCATCTGCCTGCTCCGACCAGAGAGGACCGCCTTCCCGCATTGTATACTGCCCGCTCTCTGAAAGTTCCCTTTTCCCTGTCCGGGTTTCCATGTTAATAGAATCCCAGGTAAGAGATACAAGCCTGTGATCCTTTACAGTCAGCTCAATATAATCATGATATCCGTTTTCGTCTCCCTCCTCCTGCAGATACGTATAGTCTCCGTCCGGCACCTCTTTTAAAAGTGCCTCAACAGAAGGGGATTCATCTGACTTTTCGGCCTGACGTGCAAGTTCGATTTGCTTTGCCAGAGGATTATTTTCCATGGATGCCTGAAGAATACAGTCCTCCATGGAACGCAGAACCGCACCGCTTGTTGCAGTAGCACCCGCTACCGCGTCCACATAACAGGTCTGCTTTTTCCGGATTTCCGCAGCCAGCCTGACCGCCGCCGCACCGCCAACCTCAGGTGTCTCTTCCGGAGCCGATACCGTTACCTTCTCTATCCCGTACTCTGAAAATTCCGCATTGACCGTCACATCTCCCCCGTAACCCCGGCTGACGCTTTCATATACTCCCGGCCTGTAAACCGGCACATCTGAATAGGGAATACTTTTTCTCTCAATCCAGTCGTAAACCGGTTTTGCAGATATTACAAAAACACCTGAAATAACCAGCATAATAACAGCCCGCACTGTTACCGGAACATGCAGGTTCCTCTCTTTTTTCTTCAAAATCCAACACCCTTTCTTTCTGAAGGAAAAACTGCAGTCTCAACAAGATACCCATTGCTATTCATTATTCCCAAACAGTCGCCTCTCATAACAGATAATGAGCAAATATCCCTTTTACTGCTCTGCTTCCTTCTTTTTTTGCTTCAGGCAGAATACAAGCATCACAATACCTGCCGCAAAAATAAAGATTGAAATAAACTGAGAAGTCGAAAGACTGCCCACAGCGCCGCGAATCAGATCGCCGCGGAAAAATTCCAGGACAAAACGGCCTGCACTGTAGCAGATAAGATACAGTGCCGCAACACATCCATCGGATTTGAATTTAGTTGAGGCCCATATCAGCAGAGCGCAGTGAAGGAAATCAAGACCGCTGGAGATAAGCTGAGTCGGGACAAGCGGAATGCCGTTAGGCGCAAAATCTGACTGCGTAAAAACAATCGCCAACGGGCCGTCGCTTGGAAGACCATAGCAGCAGCCTGCCAGAAAACACCCAATCCGCCCGAATCCCTGAGCCAGAGCCACTGATGGCATCACAAGATCCGCATAGCGCAGAAATGGCAGTTTTTTCATGCGGCTTAATACATAACCGCCCAGCACACCGCCAATAATACCGCCATACACAACGAATCCGTCTCCCAGATCCAGAAGCTTTCCGGGATCCTCCAATATCTGATCAAAAATGGTAATATAATATAAAAGCTTGGCGCCAATCAGACCTCCGGCAACTCCCCATATGGCAATGGAAACAAGTACATCACTGTCCATCCCTTTTTTATTTGCCCTGTATTCCGTCAGGAAATATGCGGCAATAATACCCAGCCCGATCATCAGGCCATACCCGTGAATGGTAAGACCGCCGATAGTAAATAAATCGTTTTTCATTGCATCCTCCGTTCCTGTCTGAGCTAATCATTAAAAACAAAAACAGCGCCGGCCGTTCGCCGGTCGGCGCCGAATCTGCAATGACTCCATCATACCTTATTTTTCCCGTTCATGCAATGGGAATCTGTTCCGGAAGAAGATTTGTCATACTTTTTATCCCCACTGCAAGTGTGGAACTGTTGTGAAGAAACGCTGAGGTCGCAGGCGTGATAATTCCTCCTATTCCTAAAAGAATAAGTCCCAGATTAAAACCGATTACGAAACGATAATTTGCATTTACCCGCTTCATCAGAGCCTGGCTCAGCCTTCTCAGCACCACAAGCTGCATAAGGGAATCTCCCGCTATCGTGATATCCGCAATTTCCCTCGCAAGTGCTGCTCCCTCGCTTACTGCAATCCCGGCATCCGCAGCAGACAACGCAGGCGAGTCATTAATTCCGTCGCCCGTCATCACTACTTTACGTCCTTTTTTCTTTTCCTCTTCAACAAAACGTGCTTTGTCCTCAGGAAGAACCTCTGAAAAACAGTCGTCCACTCCAATCCGCTGTGCAACTGACGCTGCTGTTTTTTCACTGTCTCCCGTCATCATAACAATTCTATCAAATCCCAGTTTCCTGAGCTCTTTTACCACATCGCCGGCTTCCTCACGGATGGGATCTTCTATACAGATAACCGCCGCAAGACACCCCCCGATAGCCATGTACAGATGAGAATACTCCTCCGGAAGAGATGCATATTTCTCTTTTCCATTTTCAGGAAGAACACATTTTTCATCTTCAAACACAAAATGATGACTCCCGATAACGATTCTCTCTTCTCCCACATAGGTCGCAATTCCATGAGCCACAACATAATCCACTCTGGAGTGCATTTCCTCATGAACCAGCCCCCTGGACACTGCCTCATGCACAACTGCACTGGCTATTGAATGCGGAAAATGTTCTTCCAGGCAGGCGGCAATTCGAAGCAGCTCATTTTCTTCCATTCCATTAAACGATACGATACGGGCCACAACCGGTTTTGCCTTCGTCAGAGTTCCCGTTTTGTCAAAAACAATTGTTTTTGCATCCGCCACAGCTTCCAGATACTTTCCGCCTTTTACTGTAATCCGGTACCGGGTTGCCTCCCGCATGGCTGATAAAACCGCCAGAGGCATGGCAAGCTTAAGAGCACAGGAAAAGTCTACCATGAGCACAGAAAGCGCTTTTGCCGCATTTCCGGTAATCAGGCCGACCGCTGCCGTAGCCCCAAGACTCCAGGGGACAAGCGCATCTGCCAGACCGGCAGCTTTTCCTTCCACCGAAGACTTCATTCTCTCAGAATTCTCAATCATCCTGACAATGCGATCATAGCGGGTAGTTCCCGCTGATGTTTTAACCCGAAAGGTAATCTCCCCTTCTTCAACTACAGTTCCTGCATAAACACAGACTCCTTTTTCCTTCCGGACAGGAACAGATTCTCCCGTCATGGAAGCCTGATTAACCATAGCCTCCCCTTCCTGCACAACTCCGTCCAGAGGAATGACATTTCCCATCCGCACGGTAATATCATCCCCCGGCAAAATCCGGGATATTGGAACCAGAACCTCTGTTTCTCCCACTCTTTTCCAGACCTTCTCCACATTCAGCGACATACTCCGCGCAAGATCTCCTACTGATTTCTTGTGAGTCCATTCTTCCAGAAGTTCCCCTATCCCCAGAAGAAACATCACAGAACCAGCCGTCTTAAAATCCCGCCGCAGCAGGGAAACCGTAATTGCGGTCGCATCCAGAACTTCAACCCGGAGCCTGCGAAACCGCAGGGCACGGTACCCTTTTGCAATATAATGCACAGCCCGAAATGATACATACAGGGAACGAAGAGGAGCAGGAAAAAAATTTTTCGTAACCAACCGTATAAGTATTTTCAGCAGCATTTTCTCCCGGAACTCCTGATTTAATCTTCTTGTGCTGCTTTGTATGGCCGGTTCATATTCACGCTTTTCTTCTCCTGAATATTCTTTTATCCCCTGAAGCAAAACCTCTCTGCTTCCATCATACAGAATGGCTGCCCCGGCTGTTCTCTCATAGATCTTTACCCCCGTCACGCCCGGAAGTGCCAGCAGATACTGTTCCAGACAATCCGCCTCCCTGACAGTCAGATATTTCTGTGCCAGACTGATTCGGATACGTCCCCTGATTTCATGTCTGATAATAAATTTCATTTCTGATTTTAACGGCACTAAATACCGTTTTCCGCCTCCTGCCCTGTGTTTTAATTTTCTGTCTGCTGCACATTCATTGATGCTTTTTCTTCTCCATTCGCGTCGGACGATGAAATATCATCCCCGTCAAAGCCCTCATATCCTCTCTGACGGTTAATCTCCTTCGCTTCGGCCAGAATATCATCTGCATTTTCCTGAATAGATGCCGCTGTCGTCACAGCACAGTTCCGGACTCTCAGTCCCGCTGCCACACAGTTTGTATATACTTTTTTTGCGTCTTCGCTTGCCAGTATTTTCACTCCCACTGTCCCAAAAAGAACACCGCCGGCAAAAATTCCCAATCTCTTCCACTTAAGTAAATCCATCATTTTTAATCCTCCTTATTTTCCAATCTTTTTGCAGCTTTAAGCCCTGTTTCACACAAATCGTAACAATCATTTTCAAGGTAGTCAAATCTAACCCTTGTTGTTGAGACTTTTTCTCATTTTCCCAAAAACGGCGTTATAAGAAATCCATCCCCATTTTCCAGAGAATACTGCCGGCACCGGTTCAGCACCCCCATATCTTCCAGAAGTGCAACCATACGATATACGGTTGCCTTTCCGATTCCCGGATCTCTTTTTGATACCTCATAATAAATTTCCTTACAGCTCGTCCACTTTCCGTCCAAAATCACATCCAGCATAACCTCCCTCTGGCGGGTAATTCTCCGTCCGCTCTTTCTAAGCTCCAGAAGAATTTTATCTTTTTGCTCCATATGCCATCCCTCTCTTTTCCCGGTGCTTTTGATTAGTAATCGCTAACCTCACATTAAAAATATTATGCCGCAGACCGTATCCTGCAGGCGGCATTTTACAGTTAGTTATTCATAATTTTAGTTAGCATTTTCTAACTAACTATTGTACAGATTACCTCTTATTTCCATCTGTGTCAATGCATTTTAAAAATATATTTGATTTTCCATTTTAATCGTGTTACTCTCAGTATACAAAGGAGGTTCTGAAAATGAAATTTAAAGAGATAACAGCCGAGGAACTGAACATCAACCCATTTACAAAAATCGGTTCGGAATGGATGCTTATTACAGCCGGAAACAGAGATAAATTCAATACCATGACGGCCAGCTGGGGAGGCGTAGGCGTATTCTGGGGAAAAAATGTCGCCACCTGCTATATTCGTCCCCAGCGCTACACAAAGGAATTTGTAGACAGCAATGATTCCTTTACTATTTCATTCTATAAGCCGGAATATCACAGCGCCCTGCAGCTGTGCGGCAGCGTCTCCGGACGGGATCGCGATAAAATCGCTGAATCCGGCCTCACACCATACTTTACAGACGGGGTTCCGGCCTTTGAGGAAGCGTCTCTTATTCTCGTCTGCCGGAAACTTTACCGCGCTCCAATGAAACCGGAAGATTTTATTGCGAAAGAGAATGATGAAAAGTTCTATCCCAATAAGGACTATCACGATCTGTACATATCTGAAATTACAAAAATTCTTATCGCAGAAGAATAAAGATTGCCTGAAAAAGGGAAACCCGGCAGCTTCCGGATTTCCCTTTTTGTTCTTCATAAAACCTTTTTCTGAATCATTTATTATCAATCCCGCATTATTTTGCAATAATTTCTTTTGCCATCTGAAGAAGCTCCTCCGGAGTTCCCCCTTCTTTCATTGTTATCAGACAATAGGTAAGTCCGTCATCCTCCCAGAATGCGCCAATGCTCGTTTTCCGTTCAGCCTTATCAGTACCATAGCTTATCTCCAGCTTTCCCTCTTCTTCAAGTTTCAGATCCGCTTCATCCGGTTCCTGATCCGGGGGAAGAAACAGATAATCCATGACAGAGACCTCTATTTCAACATCCTCATATGTTTCCGAGAGAACGGCCGGGTATGCCTGGCCCGCTGCTCCCTCCAGAGGATCGGAAATATCCAGGAAATATTCGCCGCTGTAATCAATGGAAATGGACGGGTATGTGCCTATTTCCACACCATTCTCATCCTGCGCGGAAACATTCACGTCAAAACCTCTCACAAATTTCGCGCCGTTGGAAAACTCATCCACTGCCCTGGCCTTTTTATACAGGCTATCGCTGGCCTCTACCTCCTGTGCATTTTTGTAGTCCACCTGATCTGTTCTGGTTGAACTGGAGAGGGAAGCTATTTTTCCCGATGCAAACGCAGTTCCCACTCCCAGTACTGCGATAGCCGCCGCTGCTGCCGCAACTTTAATTTTACGATATCCGGACTGTTCCATTATCTTTCTCCTTTCATCAATCGAACTGTGTATGGAATTTAAAAGTTCCTTTTCTTCCTTCTGAGTCAGCCCGCCGCTTCCGGCAAGTTTCCGGATCTCCTCCCGAAGCAGGTTTTCTTCTGAGACATACTTCTCTTTTCCATGCACCTGTGCTTTATCCATTCTGTCCATTTTCCCGCCGGCTCCATCCTGCATATCCGCTCCCGTTATTCCTTCGCCTCCGGACTGTGTCTTCTCATACCATCTCATATTCCCGCCTCCTTTTCGTCTCCGAACTTCCCTCTTTTAAATTATTTAAATATACTCTGAGGTTTTCTCTTCCCTTATGAAGCCGCGATTTGACTGTGCCTTCCAGGCTTCCCGTAATGCGCGCAATGTCTCTGACTGAAAGCTCATTATAATAATAGAGCACAATTACCGTTCTCTGTTTAACCTCCAGGGATGAAACTGCTTCGCGAAGCTTCTCCTGTTCCTCTCTCAGAATAACTTCTTCCAGAGGCTGAAGAGTGTCTCTGTCAATCTGTATCCATTCGCCGCTGTATTTCTCCCCGTCCTGCTCCAGCATCTCATCAAATGAGCAGTCCTTCGGTCTGCGCTTTACATATCTCCAGGCAGTACGGACCATTATCCGGAAAAGCCAGTTTTCAAAAGCTCTCTCATCGCGGATTGTATCCTTTCTCAGAAAACATTTCACAAATGTTTCCTGAACAATATCCTCACTGTCCGATCTGCTGCCGCTGATTAAATATGCCGCGCTGTACAGCTTTTTCACATATATCTCATACAGACTGTCAAAGGCCTCTTCATCTCCGTTTTTCATCCTTTCTACCAGCCCTGTGATGACGTCATTCATATCAGCTCATTCTCCGTCCTTTTGTTCAATGTTTTTCGATGCATCTATTATATAAGAGTCTTCGTTTTTTTCATCGGTTCACCGCAAATAAAAAAAAGTTCCCAAAAAGAGGGCGCTCTGCGCGCCCTCTTTCCGGAAACATATTTGCATATTGATTGTGCATTATCCTTCAATGGAAATATAACGTTTTTCTTCTACAGCCGGCTTTTCTTCCTTCTTAGGAATCGACAGCTTCAGGATACCATGCTTAAATTCAGCTTTTATCTCATCCTGAGTAACATTCTCGCCCACATAAAAGCTTCTCTCGCATGCCCCGGCATACCGCTCTCTGCGGATATAACGTCCTGTCTTCTTCTCCTGCTCATCCTGATCAAGCCCTTTTGCCGCCTGAATCGTCAGATAACCGTCCTTTAAAGAAACCTGAATCTCATCTTTCTTAAAGCCGGGAAGATCAACTTCCATCTCGTAGCTTTCATCGGTCTCACGAATATCTGTTTTCATCAGATTATGTCCATGTCTTCCGTACAGTTTCTTCTCAATCCTTCTCTCATTTCTGTCATCATAGAACGGAAAATCATTAAAAAATTCATCAAACAAATTTTCTCCAAAAATACTAGGCATTAACATAAATCATCTCTCCTTTACTAAAAGCATATGCATATTTACCTTGTTTCTTTGGAACCGGGATGTTTCAGGGACTTTTCGGGTATCCTGTGATACTCTTTTTATCCCCTTCCTTTGTTCTATCTGTGTTATAACACATATTGTTAGCACTGTCAAGAGGTAAGTGCTAATTTTTTTGTGAAAAATGTGTGAACGTTAATCGGAGAAGCTGTAAAGCGTTGTGGTAGTCCGCTTTCATGAACAGGGTACCAGTGCTTATTCATATATATCTTTTTTGCCATGCGGCCCATTCGTTTTCTTTTAGAAACATAGGTTTGCTGACAGGTATTATAATAGGGCTCAATGCTTGGTATAACTTTGAAAGTCTGTCAAACAGCACATCTTTTTCCGGTTCAAACAGCGCCCCATTGCTATGATCCAATACATCCAACAGCACTCCGCTGTCTAACTGCACACAATGGAATTCACTTTGATTTACTGCATCTTTTACAGGTAACCACAATTTACTGGATAGAAACTGAATGATATTAGGACAACAGATTCCGTCATTTGCAACGAGTCTGTAATAAGGATTGAGCCATTCTGTCCATTCACTATTTGCATATTTCACAGTTTGCAGGAACTTCAGGCTATAGGCTGCACTGCCCGGATACCAAAAATCGTTGCTGACAACATCATAACCCGCACTTGCAAATTGCAGATTCAGAATTTTGTTTACATTACGTATAAAAGAAATTATAGTGTCCCATTCTATATCAATCATACAGTTTATCAGAATGTAGCCTGGCATTTTTCCGGGATTCCACAAATTCATATATATCCCCTGAAATGAAATCTTAAATTCCGCATCCCCGGCTAAGCGCAGATATATCTATGCAATCCACCACGCACCATCTGCCGCCTGGTACAGGGATCCTGCCTCTTCAGAAAGCTTTCTCCCCATATAATCTCTGACAATTATCCTGTTATAATATTTATACTGATCGGTTGCGCAGTTCTTTTCCTCGTCCCACCCCTCTTCAATCCAGGCCTCAAAATATATCTTACGATCTTCTATAAGAACAGCCGTTTCATTGCCCGCTGCAGTGAAAGATATTTTTTCAGGGTAATAGCATTCAAAATTTTCATCCTGGCTGACAATATGCACAGGGTTGCCTGTAATCCGCAGATTATACAGATTGACTTCTTCCGCATTCAGTTCTGTAATCTTTTCCGGGTTCTGTTCCGGAATATACCGGTATAAGATAATTTTCTTTTCATCATAATCGCCCTGTAAGAAATAATAAAATCCCTCCGCGTAAACGGGATCACTGTAAACGACATTTCGTTTTTTTGCGAACGGCCTGTATACATTGCCCGTTTCAAAGTCAAAAAACATGATAACAGACCCCTGATATCCTCCTGATTTCGACCATTCAATCAGATCAAAAAAATCATTTGTATCTGAATGGGCAAAAGCCAGTCTGTCCTGGCCTGCTATTTTTTCTATGTATCTTCCCTCAGTCTCTCTGAAGCGTCTTATCATATATTTTATCTCCTGATAACTTTAAATAAACCGCTGCCGTGTTCTGCAGTCATTTTTCCTGAAGCCACTTTACCCAGTCAGCATAATATTTCCCCAGTATATGAGAACCATCCACTGAGTATTCTTTTGCCAGATTTCCGCTTCCATCATCGAATTTTTCATTGATATCAATATATTTACAGTCCATCTCCCGGCTGATTCTTTCTATTTCATCATTTACTTCATTGATTTTCCGGTTATTAAATATATTGCTGGACGCAGACTGCTTTTCCGTGACATGCAGATTTGCTCCCAGAACAATTACTGCCTGCGGCTGCATATCCCTGATCTTTCCCACCGCTTCCCTGTATTTTTCCGCGATCAGATCCATCGAATATCCCAGCTCATTGATTCCCAGCATCAGATGAATCGTCTGATAACTCTTTTGTGACAGAATCTGCTGCAGTGTTACCCTCTGTCCGCCGGAATTTACCTCACTGCTCCAGAGATTAAATACGCTCATCCCGCTGTCCGCGAATACGTCAGCGCTTTCAAGATGTCCGTATTCATGCAGCCCGACGGTTCTGGAGTCTCCGATGAACAGTGTCCCCTGGAATTTATCAGGAAAAAGTTTCTCCGTTTCCACTGCTTTTGTTTCTTCCGGTGTATCCGTCTTCGCCCCGTCTGTTCCTGCAAGGATATCTGCTCCGCTTTCAATCGTCTCAGCAGTTTCTTCTGCCCCTCCGGTTACCTGCTCTGCTGTGGATGACTCCGTTTCAGCTTTTGTCGTATTTGCTTCCCGTTCAGGTTTTTCCTCCTGATATACGGCATCTGTCTTCACAGTTTCTGTTTCCGAAGCAGCCGGAATTTTCCCGTCTCCTTTTTCCCGGTCTGCAAATAACTGAAATGCCGCTCCCGCATTTTCATATATAACAGTTCCGTTTGTCCATAACAGGTATGCTGTCAGGCTGACAGACAGAAACAAACTGTACCAGCACCGTTTCATAACGCCCCATCCCTTTCATAATATTTCAGAAGCGAAAATATAAAAACGGGTCATCCATTCCCATCTTCATACAATAAACGCATCCCCAGAAAACTGCCAGCAGTACCAGTGCCGAGGCGGCAGAATTCTTCCACCGGCTGTAAATTTTTCTGGGTACCGGTGTCATAAAAATAATACCGGCGCACAGAGATACGGCATAAATCCCGGCATATTTGAGATAGTCCCCGGCAAAATAAACATATTTTTCGTTTTGTCCGAAAAATGGAAACAGACGGTAAAAATAGATCATTATCTGATTTAAGTCTGTCACGGCAAATATCATCCAGGTCAGAGGGATCACAAACAGCATATAGAGATGCCCCAGGAAACGTATCCGCGTCAGAATCTTTCCGAATCCCAGTTTCTCAATAAATATCAGGAAAAACAGCACAAGCCCCCACAGGATAAAATTCCAGCTTGCCCCGTGCCAGAATCCTGTCAGAACCCAGACTGCCAGAAGATTCCGGAATGTTTTAAGTTTTCCCTTCCTGTTTCCGCCCAGAGGAACATATACATAGTCACGAAACCAGTTTCCCAGCGTCATATGCCATCTTCTCCAGAATTCCGTTACCGAAAGCGACATGTACGGATGCGCAAAGTTGTCCGGAAGATGGAATCCCATCATACTTCCCAGCCCCTTTGCCATAAGAGAATAGCCGTAAAAATCAAAGTATATCTGCAGGCTGAACGCAATAAGGCCCAGCCATGCCAGCTGAGTCGAAATGCTCTCAAATCCGATTGCCTCCACATTTTTCCACAGTCCGCCAATCTGATTGGCAATCAGAACCTTTAAGCCCAGTCCTATTGTAAATTCTCTCAGTCCCTCCTCAATTCCCGAAAGAGAAAGCTTCCGTCTTCCAATCTGATTTCTCACAGATGAATACGTAACAATCGGCCCGGCTATCAGCTGCGGGAACATGCTGATATACATTCCGAAATTAACAAAGGAGCGCTCACAGGAAACATCTCTCCTGTAAACATCAATCAGATAGGATACTGCCTGAAAGGTATAAAAACTGATTCCTATGGGCAGTGCCGGTTCAAACACAGGTATTTGGGCGGATATTCCCATCCATGCCAGAAGCTGTCCCAGATTCTGAAGCAGAAACCCGGAATATTTAAACAATATCAGCCAGAAAAAATTATAAATACAGCCGGTTACCAGCCATTTCTTTCTTTTGCTTTTCCTTCCTGAAATTTTCAGACCGATTCTGTAATTTACCCAAATCGAAGCCAGAAAGAGCAGCAGATACAGAGGCTGGTCCTTTACCCCATAAAAATAAAACAGCACACTTCCTGCAAAAAGGCAGAGATTTTTCCATCCGGAGGGACATATCACATAGACAAGGAAAAAAACAGGCAGAAACCTGAAAATAAAATCAATACTGCTGAAAACCATAATAAACGCGCTCGCTTGACTTAATCTTTTGTATTTAGGTGTCGGGTATGCACTTTACCCCCTGTTATTTAGACTAACGAGCCGCCTGAAAAGTTGCAGTTTATTTAAAACAATTTATTTTATTTTGTTTTCCTGTTTCTTTTTCCTGAAAGAAATGCCAGTCCTGTAAGCGAGACAATAGCCTCCGCAGCCGGGAAAGACATCCACACTCCTGTAATGCCCATTGTTAAGGACAGCAGCACCGTAAGCGGAACGATAAGCACAAATCCCCTCAAAAGGGATATGATCTGTGCCGGCAGGGCACGCTCCATTGACGTAAAGTAAATTGAAAGAATAATATTAAAGCCGGCAAAAGGAACAGCGGTAAAATAAATGCGCATGCCGGATACGGCCAGCTCCCCCAGCTGTCTGTTATTCTCACTGTTAAAAGCTGCAGCAATCTGAGCGGCAAATACTGAAATGAGCGGGTAAATAACCGCCGTCAGAATGACCACTGAACAGATGCCGAAAAAAAACGTATACCGGCTTTCATCCATACGCCCGCGTCCGTAAGAGCGGCTTAAGATAGGCTGCATTCCCTGCGCTACTCCCGTGTAGACAGCGATTACCACCAGAGAAATATTGGCAATAACTCCGTAAGCGGCTACTCCCGTATTTCCCTGAAGCCTGAGAATAATCATATTAAACACAACAATTACCAGACCGGATGACACTTCCGTGACAAGAGACGGAAAGCCCAGAGAAAATATAGAGCCCGGCATCGCAGCCCTCCACTCTCCCCGTTCAGGTCTGAAATGATTCTTTTTCCGTATAAAATAAGATGACATGACTGCCATGCTTATAAGTGGCGCCATACCGGTAGCCAGAACGGCTCCGAATATTCCCATGTTCATTGGAAAAATGAAAATATAATCCAGCAGAATATTTGACATGCTTCCGGTAAGCATGGCTGTCATGGACAGACGCGGATTCCCGTCGTTTCTGACAAAACAAAGCAAAATGTCATTGAGCAGAAAAGCAGGTGCAAACAGAAGAATAACCTTCAGATACGTTTCCGTCATGGAAAAAACAGCTTCATCCGCTCCCAGAAAAGAAGCAATTTTCTCAGACAGAAACAGACCGGATGACATATATGCCGCCATAAAACAGACTGAAAGACAGAGGGTAACAAAAAAAACTCTGTTCCCGTTGGAATCCGCCCCCTGTCCTCTGAAAATAGCGTACCGTGTCGCGCCTCCCATTCCCAGCATCAGTCCGGTGCCATGTACAAGGCTGTAAACCGGTATCGCAAGATTAAGGGCGGCAAGTCCGTCTGCTCCAAGACCTGTTGCCACAAAAAAGGTATCGGCCAGTATGTAGCATGACAGCCCTATCATACCCGAAACATTCATCAGCGCATACCGAAGAAACTCTCCCAGACATTTTTTCTGCTCTGTTTTCATTTTGTTTTCCTCCGTTTTTACAGAACAAAAAACGCCATACATCCCCTCTCCTGAGACCTGCCGAGGGAATGTGTGACGTTTAACTCCCCTACCCGGTGGCAGGGGAAACGATTCTGTATTTTGTTTTTGACAGTATATCATAAACAGATACAGGGGGCAAGAAAATTTCTGTTAATAATTTATTCCTGAAACTGCCAGCTTGCCGTCCCGGACACCGAATACAATATTAGCTGCTCCGTTTTCCTCTGACAGAACAAAACCTGCCATGCTGGGAGAAAGGCTCGTTTCATCCGCTGATGCCACAGAATCTTTCAGGTCCTGTGTAAATATTTTCTCAGCTCCTATCGCCGTAAATTCATCACTGCTTGCTACTGTTTTTCCTCCCTCCGGAAATCCCACATACAGCGGATAAGCGGCCAGCTCAGCCAGAGCATCCAAATCTTCATTTGCGACTGCCTCTTTGACCTTTTTCCCGAATTCAGCTGAAGCAGCACTGTCTACAGAAAAATTGTCATCATATCCTTCCTGAGCACTGTTTCCGGAACTGTCCGCGCTCTTTTCTTTAACGGCTTCCGGTGCTGCTTCCGCTTTTTTATCCTCTTTTTCCTCTTCTGTTTTGTCTGCGCCCTCTTCCTGCTGTTCCTCTGCTGTTTCCTCCGCGCTTTCAGTCTGCTTAGTTTCTTCCTCGGTGGTTTCAGTACTTTCTATCTCCTGTATCTCCTCCATCGGTGCAGTTTCCGAACTGCTCCCCTGACCGCATCCGGCCAGCGCCAGTGCCATAATACCTGCTGCTAAAATCATTTTTCTTCTTTTCATTATACTTTCCCTTCCTTTTTCATCTTTTATAAAACAATGGTATCTCCATTTGCTTTATCTGAATACTTTTATCAGTTCTCTCCGGAGACAATCTCAAATTCCGGAGTCCCTTCCGAACCGGGTGCAATCTCATACTTTTCAAAAAACACAACCGGATTGCCTGATTCATTCATGTAAAAGCTCGTGTCTTCTGTAACGCCTTTAAACTCTTCCGGCCAGAACATTGCTCCCTCCGCCGTCCTCTCCTGCATCTGATTCCGGATGCTTTCATCCGCAATCTGCGCATAATTTTCTCCCAGAACATCTTTCAGAGTGATTATCTTTCCTTCCTTCAAATCAAAATTATAATATCTCGTCTCACTGTAGGCAGATGTCCAGTTTTCTGCTCCCATCACAGCCAGAGACAGATACTGATCGGTCTGGGATTTTACCTCATACCATACCTTTATTTCAATGTTATGGGCCGCCCACTGCTCCTCTGTCCCTCCTGTATCGAGAAATGCCTGACGGTATTCCATGGCTCTCTCCTCTGCCTCTCTGGCGTATTCTTCACAGAGCGCATGGATTTCCTCATTTACTGATTTCTCCAGCCCGCTGAAATCCTCATTTACCATTTCGATACTCGGAATATCTACCGCTATTTTCATATCCGTCGTTTCTTTTTCATAAGAGCGGAATGTCAGCACCCGGGCCACCGTACCTATTACCGGAATCGTACTGACCGTCTCTGCAAAAACAGTATTTGTATTCAGCATTACCATAAATACAACCGCCAGCGATGCGGCCGCAGCTGATACTCCTCTGGCAATACGTCTCCACCCTCTCCGGTTTATGACAGGTTTTCTCTCCGTTTTCCTGCGCATATCCGCGCGCCTGATTTCCTGCATAACCCGTTCTGACAACTCGTCCGGTATAGGAATACTCTCATACCGTTTTTTCGCATTTTCCATCTGGTTCATACATCCACCTCCTGCATTACTACCTTCAATGCTTTTAAACCCCGGTACATCTTTGCCTTTACTGTATTTAAATTCATTTCCATAACCTGTGAAATTTCCCTAAGAGTCATTTCCTCATAATAATGGAGTTTGATAACGCTCTGTACATCCTCATCCAGGCGGGATATCTGTTCATAAAGACTGTCCTGTATCTCAAAACCAGGCTCTTCATAAACAATCTCTCTGTCCGCACCGTCCTCATCCAGGACAAATCTTTTATTTTTTCTCAGAAAAAGAAGACTCTCATTAACCAGTATCCTGTAAAACCAGGTTTTCATGGCATCCGCGTTTCTCAGTTCGCCGCTGTGCTCTAAAGCCCTGCAGACTGCATTCTGTACGACATCCAGCGCATCCTCCTGATTGTGCATATAGCTGAAAGCCAGCCTGTAAAATTTATTCTGATTTTCGATTATGTAAGCTGTCAGCTTATCGTATAGATCTCTTTTCATCGTGTATTCCTCACAGTGACATTTTTCTCTTTCTATATTATAGATTCATTTAAGAAGAAAAAAGTTGCAGAAGCAAAAACATTTTCTGCCCGGATGTGTGTCCGGGCAGAAATATGCGGCAATACTGATCAGGCATTCAGCTTGGCCTTTACAAGATATGAGCCGCCGTCTACATTTCCAAACATATATTTGCCTTCCGCATTCGTCTTTGTGGTCGAAACGAGAATCTCTCTTGTCCCGCCCATTCCGTCATCTTCTGTTTTGTAAAGTCCGACAAAGCAGTCCGCAACTGTATAGCCGCTGCTGTTTTTGACAATTCCGCTGACTGTTCCGTTATACGTTCTTGTGTCAATTCCCATTAAAAGAGTGATATTGGCAATTGATCCTCCTGAAATAGTAACAGCTGATGTTACGGAAATATAACCGTCAGCAGATGCAAACACCGTGTATACGCCGTCAGCCACATCATAAAATACAAACTCTCCGTCATCTGCTGAATAGGTTACAGCCACAGCTGCTCCGAGAGAATCCTGCAGAGTAATTTTAGCTCCCGCCAGAGGAGTTGTACCGGCAGGCAGCAGGCTGGCGGAAAGCACTCCGGCAATGGCACCAAGCGTGAGACTGACATCCTTCTGACAAAGCAGGTTGATTTCCGTTGTATCTCCGCCGATCAGTGTCACGTATTTCGGTTCACTGAGTCGGTAACCATCCGCTACCGCACCCACACTGTATGTGCCGGCCAGAATATCGCTGATTGTATACGCACCGGTAATATCCGTCATAGTGTGCTTAAATGGCTGTCCGGCGCTGTCAAATAATTTAACCGTCGCATTGGGAACAGGAAGTTCTCCGTCCGTGACAGTTCCATATACTACCGCAGAGAGCTCCGGAGCCGGCGGGAGAGTCAGATCAATATTTTTTTCCTCAATTCCTTCAAGTGCAAAATTATCGCTGTACTGCAGACTTAAAAAGTCTTTAATTATATCTGCCATATCATTTTACTCCTATTTTATAAAATATTTTATACCCTACTGTTTTTTGTCTGCGGGACTTCCAATCAGAAAGCCCACACAGCCTGACACAAAATCTCTGAGCTGAGCCGCCACGGCAGATGTCCCGCCTCCGGATGCGGAAACAGATACATCCGCATTGCGGTAAATCAGCAGAACTAAAAGACAGAACAGACCGATTGCCGAGGCAATCAATACCTGCATTTTTGTTGATGAATCCGTGTCCTTTTCAGAAAAATCCTCTTCTGTTTCTCCCATACTCTGTACGGACAAATCTGTTTCTTTCCGGTTTTCTTCCGTCTCCCGGCTGTCTGAGCTGCGAATGAAATTGGCACTCAGAAAATATCCGAAAATCGCAGCCATCGAAGTCCGGACAATAATATCAATATGCTCCGCTTCCGCACTTACCGCACTGCCTGCAAAAAGGCTGTAAGCTGACTGCAGAAGCAGAACCAAAAAAAACGCAAGAAGACATTTATCTACCAGAGGAATCCCTGTAAACGGCTGTGTCAGCCATTTTCGTAATATTCCTTTTCCTTTCAATTTTCTCCCCTCCTTCTGTGCAGATGCGCTGACTTTGGTTTCTCTATTCCGGAAATTTATCTTTTGTATTCTAATCTACCATATTCAGAATCAGGACATACGTGACACAACGCTTGTCCCATATCCCACAGATAAAAGCTGTGTTCTCTGGAATATCCGTAAAAAGGCAAGAAGACACCGGCCAAAATGGCCAGTGTCTTCTCAGTTTTCCGATGTCGCCGGAAAAATCCTTTATAATATTTTCTGAAACTTTTTCTCAGCAAAACTTAAAGCTCATCCTCGCCGTCTTCCACACCGATAAATTCTCTGAAAGACACACGTTTGCTTTCTCTTTCCTTCTCAATCATTCCGGAAATGAGTTCTTTGACTTCCTCACACTTTTAATATTGAGCCTCTGCAGTTTATTCTCTCCGCAGTTTATGCATCACTCATCTCTTTGCGCCATTTTTTCTGCCTTTTTTTCCGATACCGGACATACACAGTGGTAATAATTACCGCCACCGTAAAAGCAGCTACCGCCAGCAGCACATAGCCCCCTGCTCCCTCACGAAGCAGCACAGATCCATACATTCCGGAAACGTAAACCTGCATATGTCCGTTTTTCTTCTCAATAACCGCTGAAAGAAAAAAAGACAGAAGAACACACAGTACAGACAGACCGCATATACAGCACTTGGCCTGCCGGCGCTGCCTTTTTCGTATCTGTCTTTTTACCAGTTTTACTCGCCTTTCTGTGTTATCCATCTGAATTCTCCCTGCCTGCCTATTACCGTGAAATATGCTTTCACCTTCTGAGGTACAAATAACAGGAAAAACTCTCACTCAATCTGAAAATTCCCGAAAACTTTAAAAACTGCTGCCGGTATCCCTTAAGACATCAGACTAAAAAATATAAAATCGGACTGTTATTCATTTTTGTTTTCATCGTCCTGAGATTCCTCGTCACGCCAATATTCCCTGAGACGAAAACAGAGAATCGTGACAATTACCCCCAACACAAACGCAAGAAATCCGATAATAACATACCCTGTCATATCACTTGCATATGACATGCTGGCCGCCGACTGAAATACGGTGTATTTCCCCGCCTCAAACCTGTCCGCAATATCCGGCATCGCCGCTGACAGCACAACAATCAGAATAAGGCTGGCAGCAACAGATACCGCTGCAGCGATACGGCTGCGCTGTATTCTTTTCCTTCGTTCTAATTCTGTAATCCGACGTCTGACCTCCCTGATTCGATCTTCATGACTTCGCACCGGAAATACCCTCCCTTTCCAGAAGTCCCCGTAGACTCTGCTTGCCGCGATAGACCATGTTCGTAATCTGCTTGACATTTTTCCCCATAACCTCGGCAGCCTCTGAATAACTCATATCTTCAAAATACGTCAGATAAAGCGCCTCCCGGTAACCGGGATTGAGCTGCTGCATACAGAAATGCAGAGTACGATTCTGCTCTTCCGTTTTAATAACCTCCTCTACCAGCATCCCGCTTTCCGGCTCTTCCTTAAGCTCATCCAGGCTGAAACAGGGGCGCAGCCTGCGCTTGTGACGCAGAGCCATATGCCTCGCTGACTTATAAAGATATGCTTTAAGTCCTCCTGCCCGGATACGGGGTTTTTTGGTAAAAAGATATGCAAACACCTCTATCATCAGATCCTCTGCCTCATGAACATCGTGCAGATATCCGCTAATATATAAAATCAGAGGTGCGCCATATTTTCTCATCAGCTCATCAAGACCTTTTTCGTCGCCATTAAGGTAGCAGCAATAATATTCTTCATCCGTCATGCCTGCCGCCTCCTGTATTTTCAAATTCTATCCGCAATCCGAAAACTGTCGCTGTATTTTTATTATCGAGCCCATCACTAATAGTTTCCATCACGTTTATTATTATAACATATCTAATATTATACAGCCTGTCTCTGCAAATGTATATTGTTTTCTGTCCAAACGCCGGATTACCGGAAAATCTTTCAGAATCTCAGTCGCCGCCACCCGTAAAACGGGCAATGTCGTCAACTTAAGTGTTATGCAGGTGTTTTTTTGAAATTCAATGGGA
>CALWSF010000004.1 GCA_944384125.1 uncultured Lachnospiraceae bacterium
GTAACTTAATTATATAGGAATTGAATCTCTATGCCTATCTTATTTTTTTACTTTACCCCCAAGTAAAGTTTAGAACCTTTTAATGCCCTGTGCAGATGCATTCACTGAAAATCTGTCGGACAGAGAAAAAGAGAACGCCATAAAATATCATAGTTAAAAAGGCGTTCTCTTTTTGATTAATCGTTGTTATTCAGCTGAGGAATGTTTATAGGAGCTGTCAGGCGTCTCTGTGGGATATTCGTAATCCGGCTTCTCGTCTCCATTTCCTGAAGAGGAGGAGTCAGATTCAAGAGCCGGTCCCTGAGGAGTGCTGTTCTCTTCTGAAGAGCTGTCGAAAGTGGGCTCAGAACTGCTCTTCTTTTCGGAGGAATCTTCCTCGTCTTCGTCATCTTCATTCTGGAAGTTTTCCCAGCTCTGATCATCTGAATTATCATTTACTGATTTTATCTGTCTGGTCTGTATAATGCCATCAACTGTCCAGGCACCGTCTGCATTGACAGTATAGCCATCCGGGGTAACTGTATCAGTGAGAAGCCAGCCGGATTCATCGAAGAAGTAACATTCTGCTGTACCGTCACTGTTTCCGTCAATCCATTTCCACTGAGCTGCGGCCCAGCTGCCGTTTTCATTGTCATACCACCATCTGTCTGTATTGTCTGCAGTTCCTTTTTTCCATACTCCGGCATAGGCCGGAACAGCTGAAACCGCGCATAAAAGGCCTGTGCAGGCTGCCAGTATAAATTTTTTTCTCATCATTGATGTCTCTCTCCTTTGCAATCAGCAGTTCTTTTTGAATGTGTGTCCCATGTAGTAAGAAAGTTCCGCAGCACTGTGTTTTACCTGCTCCTCCATGTGCTCCAGGTGCAGATCATCGGCGATCCTGGAATAGGGGGCAATAATCCCTACCGATGCCGAAACGTGACCGTCAATGCCGAAAATAGGTGCTCCAATTCCCACAGCATCATGAACATACTCTCCATGTGAGACGGAAATTCCCTTTTCACGAATATTTTTAAGTTCCAGTGCGAGAGCATTCCGGCTGATCTGGGGAAAGGCCTCCGGGCGATCCAGCCGATTGTCCAGATAATATGTAATATAGTCCTCACTCTGATAAGCCAGAAGAACCTTACGGATGGCGCCGCAGTGCAGATCCATCTCATATCCGAATTCTTCCACTACTTTCAGATGATTGGGACCATCCATTTTGTCCAGAACGAGCCCCTTGTCGCCTACCTGAATGACCAGATAGGAATCCTCCCTGGTACAGTAGGAAAGGTTTTTTAGAATGGGCAAAGCTGCCTCCTGAATGCGGATGTTGTTGGCTGCGGACCGGCCCAGGGAAATGAGGGCAGGTCCCAGCTGATAGGTGTGTGCATGTTCGTCCCGTATGACATATTTTTTCTCACAGAAAGTCTGGAGAATACGGTGTACCGTACTCGGCGGAAGGCCGGTCGATTCAGACAGCTCCGCAATAGAATATTTATGAGTTGTTTCCTTTAAAAGCTCTAAAAGTTCCAGCGAGCGGAGAAGGCTTTGTATCATCGAAGGATCCCTCCATACCCTTTATTCCGTGATCTCTTCAACCGTCACAGTCGTGTCGGGGGAAGGTGTGCCGGAAGAGGGAGCGGATGTCTCCTTCTCGGCTGTCTGTCCGGAAGGCTGCTGCAGTTTTTTTTCTGCATCTTCTTCAGAAGACGCCTCAGGAGATTCACTGTCCGCGGAAGCTTCACAAGAAGCGTCAGAACAGGCGCCATCCTGTTTTTCAGGGGTCAGGGGGACATAGTTCCTGGCAGCGGTGCCGTCTTTTTCTGCTGTATCATCAAAATCGTCGAAATCATCTTCAAAATCGTGGAAGTCCTCGTCAAGCTCCTTATGGAAAGATTTATACTGTAAAAAATAAGAAATACCTGCTGCAGCAGCTCCTACAACAGCGGCCAAGGTCAGAAACCTTCCGAAATGTTTTTTTGCCATAATCAAGACTCCTTTCTCTAATTATTCATATTGTAATACGGATTGTGTAAAAAATAAAGGGATTATTTGGGAATAATTTGTGAACAGCATGTCAGAATATTCAGAGAAAAAAAGAAATGCACGGAAGCGGCTTCGGCAGGGAAGAAAAAAGAACGAAAGAAGCGTTCCAAAACAAAATATGTAAAAAATATATAAAATTAGCACTCATGTCTTGACAGTGCTAACAGAAAGTGTTATAACATGTTTTGTAAATGAAAGGCAGTACGAATCTTATTCATACATGAAAAATCACTATTAATGAAATGGTAAGGAGGAGTCAGTAATGAAATTAGTGCCATTATTTGACAGAGTTGTTTTAAAACAGCTGGTAGCAGAGGAGACTACAAAATCGGGTATTGTTCTTCCGGGACAGGCAAAGGAAAAACCGCAGCAGGCAGAAGTTGTTGCAGTGGGACCGGGCGGAGTAGTAGACGGAAAAGAAATTACCATGCAGGTTAAGGTTGGAGATAAAGTTATTTATTCAAAATATTCCGGAACAGAAGTTGAGCTGGAAGATGAGAAGTTCGTTGTAGTTAAGCAGAATGATATTCTTGCTGTAATCGAATAAGTCTGGCAGTCACAGGGTAACGGATTATTCAGAATTGAATTTTGATAATTTGATAAAGAGAAGACAGTATATATTTCGGAGGTAAAATATCATGGCAAAGGAAATTAAATATGGCGTTGAAGCCAGAAAAGCTCTTGAGTCAGGTGTAAATCAGCTGGCGGATACGGTAAGAGTTACATTGGGACCGAAAGGAAGAAATGTTGTTCTTGACAAATCCTTCGGTGCTCCGCTTATCACAAATGACGGTGTTACAATCGCAAAGGAGATTGAGCTTGCAGATCCTTTTGAGAATATGGGTGCACAGCTGGTAAAAGAGGTTGCTACAAAGACCAACGATGTAGCCGGTGACGGTACAACGACAGCAACAGTTCTTGCACAGGCAATGATCAATGAAGGTATGAAGAACCTGGCAGCAGGCGCTAACCCGATCGTTATGAGAAAGGGTATGAAGAAAGCAACTGAGGCAGCTGTTGAGGCCATCAAGAATATGAAGAAAGATGTAAAGAGCCAGGCTGATATTGCCAGAGTAGCAGCAATTTCTTCTTCTGATGATGAAGTTGGACAGATGGTAGCAGATGCGATGGAGAAGGTATCCAAAGATGGTGTTATCACGATCGAGGAATCCAAGACCATGAGAACGGAGCTTGACCTGGTTGAAGGTATGCAGTTTGACCGCGGCTATGTATCTGCTTATATGGCAACAGATATGGAGAAGATGGAAGCAGTTCTTGATGATCCCTTCATTCTTATCACAGACAAGAAGATTTCCAACATTCAGGAAATTCTTCCTCTTCTGGAGCAGCTGGTTCAGTCCGGTTCCAAGCTTCTTATTATTGCCGAGGATATTGAGGGCGAGGCTCTGACAACACTGATTGTCAATAAACTGAGAGGTACATTTACGGTAGTCGGCGTTAAGGCTCCTGGCTACGGCGACAGAAGAAAAGAGATGTTAAAGGATATTGCAATCCTGACAGGCGGTACGGTTATCTCTGAGGAGCTGGGTCTGGATCTTAAGGACACAACCATGGATCAGCTTGGACGTGCAAAATCTGTTAAGGTTCAGAAAGAAAATACTATCATCGTTGACGGCTGCGGAGACAAGAAAGAGATTGCAGATCGTATTGCTCAGATCAAAGCTCAGATTGAGGAGACAACATCTGATTTTGATAAGGAGAAACTGCAGGAGCGTCTTGCAAAACTGTCCGGCGGAGTTGCTGTTATCCGTGTAGGTGCGGCAACTGAGGCAGAGATGAAGGAAGCAAAGCTTCGTATGGAGGATGCTCTCTCTGCAGCTAAGGCAGCAGTTGAGGAAGGAATCATCGCAGGCGGCGGTTCGGCTTATGTTCATGCTGCAGCAGAGGTTCAGAAAGTTGTTGACGGACTTGACGGAGATGAGAAGACAGGTGCCCGCATCATTCTGAAGGCACTTGAGGCTCCTCTTTACCACATTGTTGCAAATGCAGGTCTTGAGGGTTCTGTTATCATCAACAAGGTAAAAGAGTCTCCGGTAGGCGTTGGCTTTGATGCATATAAAGAAGAGTATGTTGACATGGTAGAGGCAGGTATTCTGGATCCGGCGAAGGTTACAAGAAGCGCACTGCAGAATGCAACAAGCGTAGCTTCCACATTGCTGACTACAGAATCTGTAGTTGCCAATATCAAAGAAGAGACCCCGGCTATGCCGGCAGGCGGCGGAATGGGCGGTATGATGTAATCAGACCGGCATTTCGGACAAATAAATAATGAAGCAGAAGTCTGGAATACTTCTGTTTTGCAAAACAAGCTCCGCAGGCTGTAAAAGGCCTGCGGGGCTTATTTTTTTTGGAATTTTTAATGGGAGTGAGCAGAAGCCGAAAGAATCGGACCGCAATATCTGCCTGGAAAGTTAACTTTAGACATACTTTAGTTGACAATCTGCTCAAAAACTGATATAGTTGAATTGTTAACTTGAAAAATAATAAAGTTTACATATGAGAGGGGCAGATTATGACAGAGATTTTTCGGATGAGAGATAAAGTTTTAGAAGGTGGAGTTATCACGAAGGAGGAGGCGATTCGCCTGGAAGATGCGTCTTTAAAAGAGCTTACACAGGCGGCGGATCAGCTGAGAAGACATTTTTGCGGGAATCGCTTTGATATGTGTACCATTGTAAATGGAAAGTGTGGGAAATGTTCAGAAAACTGTAAATTCTGCGCACAGAGTGCTCATTACCATACTTCTCTGGATGAGAGTTATCCCCTTTTATCTGCAGAAGAACTGGTGGCAGGGGCGAAACGAAATAAGGAAAGGGGGGTTCTTCGCTATTCCATTGTCACGTCCGGTCGTGCTCTTTCAGATAGGGAAGTGGATGAGGCCTGTGGCAGCATCCGGCGCATAAGGGAGGAGACCGGAATTGAGGTGTGTGTTTCCTTCGGGCTGCTTAAAGAAGAGCAGTTCAGAAAGCTTAAAGAGGCGGGTGCGTCACGTGTGCACTGTAATCTTGAGTCATCCAGACGTTTTTTTTCAGAGATCTGCACCACCCATACGTATGATGAAAAAATTGAGACTCTGAAGGCGGCAGGACGGGCCGGACTTTCTGTCTGTTCAGGAGGAATTATCGGACTGGGAGAGACGATGGAGGACAGGATTGATATGGCAATAACTGCCAGGGAACTGGGAGTAAAATCAGTGCCAGTTAATCTTCTGAACCCCATACCGGGAACTCCCTATGAGAATAATCGGGTACTGACAAATGATGAGCTTTGCAGAATTATTGCTGTATTTCGTTTCCTGATCCCTGATGGGAATATACGTCTGGCCGGCGGCCGCGGGCTTCTGGGAGACAAAGGAGAAAAATGTTTCAGGAGCGGAGCTAATGCGGCAATTTCAGGCGATATGCTGACAACTGCCGGAATCACTGTTGAGACAGATATGGAGCTTTTGAAAAAACTGGGATATGAAGTGCGCCTGGAAAAATAGACCGTGATAAACGAGAGGCGTTATGAAAAAAGAAGAGAGAAAAAATACGGCAAAACGGGTGGCAGCTGACGGTGTTCTTATGGCAGTTCTTATTATTCTGGGAATGATAAAGCTGCCCTCCTTTTTTCCGGGGGCAGAATTTCAGATGTCAGCGCCCTATGCAGTGTGTCTGGCTGCTGCTGTGGGATTCAGAAGATATCTGACCATCGGAATATGCTCCAGCATAATACAGCTTTTGCTGGGCACTCATACGATATGGAATGTAGCTGTTGCGATGGTGTTTCGTATAACAGCCGGAATAATTGTGACGGCTTTTCCGCGCAGCAGAGCAGCTCTGGCGGCCGCGGGGCCGGCCGGGACTGCGGCTGCAAGAATTGTTCTGGCATTTATTCTCCGGGTTCCGCTGTTTCCTCTTTTGGCGGCTGCAGTTCCGGGGATGATTTTTACTGCTGTCTGTGCGGCAGCCGGAGGGTCTGTGGTATATAAAACCCTGAAAAGAGAGGAGCTGTCCCTGTAAAGACAGGGATGACACATATCAGACTGAGAAGGGAAATGAACAGTGAAAGAGTTGCTGTATAGTGTGAAAATGAGAGCCAGCCGCCGGGAAATGGGAAAAGAACGGCATATTTCCGGGGCAGAGAGGATAGTGGGAAAAGAATGTCTTGAGAGTGTCTGCAGTCAGCTGTTAGACCGCGCCGTGAATCATGCAAGAGGGGAGTCAGATTTTATCAATATTAAAATTGAAAAAATACCCGGAGAGTCAGTTGAAATCTGTGATGCTCTTCCCGTGACAACCTGTGAGGTAAAAACAGCCGAAGAGGGACGTCGAAAACTGGCAGAGCTTCTGAAAATGTCAGGGATTGATAAGGAGCGGGAGATACTCGAACGCATGAAGGAAACCTGGAAAATGCGGGGAGCCATGCTTTTAAATGTGGATACTCTGGAAAGAATGGAGCCGGATCCGGACAGAGGGGTGCGTGCTACCTATATGGATGAGGCAGACAGCACAGGGCGGCATGGAAAAAATCATTTCAGAGAGGCTCTGGTGCTGGCCACAAAAGTGTCCGGACATAAAAACATTGTGGGGGAGCTTTGCATATCAGATGATCCTGATTATGTGACAGGTTATTTTGCATCAAAAAAACTGGGATACGTGAGGATTACAAAGCTAAAGGAGGCAGGCTGCCCCGACGGAGGACGTATTTTTCTGTTCCGGGGAAACCGGGAAGAGGCGGATGACTGCATCAGGTATCTGGAGAAAAAAAAGATGCTTGTGAGAATCAATGACAATCTGTAAAGAGAGGGGCAGAATAATTGGATAAGTGGAGCTGGATGGAAGAGGAGCTTGAAAGACTCGGACAGGAATCGCTTTTTCGGCGTATGACGGTATTTGACTCAGAACAGACAAGAATAGTTACAGCAGAGGGAGGAAAGCAGCATATGTTTTCTTCCAACAGTTATCTGGATATGTGCAGTGATCCGTTTGTGAAGGAATATGCCTGCCGGATGCTTGAAAAATACGGGGCGGGGACCGGCGGCTCCAGACTTACAACGGGCACTGCACATCTTCATGTTCAGCTGGAGAAAGCAGTAGCTGCATTTAAAAAAAGGGAGGCGGCCCTTGTTTTTAATACCGGCTATATGGCCAATGTGGGAATTATATCTGCGCTTGCGCAAAAAGGCGATATCATATACAGTGATGAGCTGAATCACGCCAGCATTATTGACGGATGCCGGCTTTCCGGGGCAGATGTGGCAGTTTACCGGCACAGTGATATGTTGGATCTGGAGCGAAAAATAAGAGAGAATCCCGGGCGCCGGGGGATTATTGTAAGTGATGGTGTGTTCAGCATGGACGGAGATATTGCGGATCTGCCGGGGCTGACGGATCTGGCGGATAAATACGGGCTTTTATCAATGATAGATGAGGCTCATGCCACAGGCGTGATCGGAGAGACCGGACGCGGAACAGAAGAGTATTACGGGATGGAGGGAAAAACAGATGTGCTGATGGGAACCTTCAGTAAAGCGGTGGGGAGTGAAGGCGGGTTTGTCTGCGGTTCCTCCGTTCTGATCCGGTACCTTCTCAACAAAGCCAGAAGCTTTATTTTTTCTACTGCTCTGTCTCCGGCGTCGGTAGCAGCCTCTATTGCGGGACTTTCCCGGATAGAAGAGCAGCCGGTGCGGGTAAAGCGTCTTCAGGATAATGTCCGGTATTTCTGCAGAGCACTGCAGAAAAGAGGAATCCGGGCAAAGTCCGGTACAGCTGTCATTCCTGTCATAATCGGGGATGAGAAAACGGCAGCAGAGATAATGGAAGAGCTGAAAAGCAGCGGATATTATGTTTCTGCAATCCGATATCCCACTGTGGCAAGGGGAAGCGCCAGACTGAGAATTTCTCTGATGTCCTCTCATACGAAAGAGGATCTGGATGGTCTGGCGGATGTGCTGGCAGACTGTATGAAACGCAGAAATCTGCAGACAGGAAACGGAGGCGTGAAAGAATGAGCAGAAATATATTTATTGTGGGAACCGGGACGGATGTGGGAAAAACGTTCGTTGCGGGTCTGATTGTAAAAAAGCTTTATACGAGCGGAAGAAAAGCGGCGTATTACAAGGCGGCAATGAGCGGGAATGTCCGGGGAACAGACGGACGGCTGATACCCCAGGATGCCCTGTGTGTAAAGCAGATGTCCGGTATTTCGCAGGGGACATCGGATATGTGTCCCTATGTGTATGAAAATGCCGTTTCGCCTCATCTGGCTTCGCGGATAGAAGGAAATCCCGTTCGGATGGATGTGGTAAAGCAGTGTTTTCAGAAAGTCTGCAGCGAATATGAGTATGTGACGGTGGAGGGAAGCGGAGGTATACTGTGTCCCATCTGCGTTGACGGAGAAAAAATTTTTCTGGAAGATATTATAAGAGAGCTGGGTCTTCCCAGTGTGATAGTGGCCGATGCGGGACTTGGAACGATTAATCATGTCGGCCTGACGGCTGATTATATGCGCAGGCGGGGCCTTCCGGTAAAGGGGATAATTTTCAATCACTGGCAGCCGGGAAATATAATGCAGGAAGATAACAGGGCAATGTGTGAGATGATAACGGGACTTAAGGTGCTGGCCTGCGTTAAAGAGGGAGCAGAGGAGCTTGACATGGATGAGGACAGTCTGGCCGGACTTTACGAGTGACGAAAGGAGAAAGTAAGAATGATATGGTTTCCCTATGAACAGATGAAAACAATGAAGCAGCCGTACAGGATTGCAGATGCAGAGGGCGTGTATCTGTATACGGAAAACGGGGAAAAGATGATAGATTCTGTTTCGTCCTGGTGGAGTGTGATACATGGGTATAAAAATCCGGTTCTGACGGAAGCCATAAAGGCGCAGGCCGATCGCTTTTCTCATGTTATGCTGGGAGGACTGTCTCATGAGCCGGCTGAGAAACTTTCCTGCAAGCTTGAAAAATGGCTTCCGGGGGACCTGGATTACTGCTTTTTCTCTGACTCCGGCAGTGTTGCGGTAGAGGTTGCCCTGAAGATGGCTCTTCAGTTTAATATTAACCGGGGAAGCAAAAGAAGAACAGTTCTGTCTCTGAAACACGCCTATCATGGGGATACCTTCAAAACAATGGAAGTGGGAGATGACGAGGACTATCATGCAATTATGACTGAGAAGAAAAATGTGGTTCATATTCCCACTGAACTGCCGGCACTTGAGGAGGCCTTCAGAAAATACGGGGAGGAGCTTTGCTGTTTTATCGTGGAGCCGCTTCTTCAGGGGGCAGGCGGCATGCGGATGTACGATATTTCTTTTCTCAGGCGGGCCAGGGAGCTGTGTGATCAGTACGATGTCCTTCTGATTTTTGATGAGGTTGCCACCGGATTCGGGCGAACCGGGAACAGGTTTGTAGCGGATCTCGTTCTTCCGGATATTCTTGTTCTGGGAAAGGCTCTGACGGGGGGATATATAGGCCATGCAGTTACAGTGGCAAACCACAGAGTGTTTAACGGTTTTTACAGCGATAATCCGGAACATGCTCTCATGCACGGGCCGACTTTTATGGGAAATGCGCTGGCCTGTGCGGCGGCATTAAAATCCATAGAGTTGTTTGAAAATGGAAATTATATGGACAGAATCCGCAGCATAGAAGAGATTACCCGGCGTGAGATGGCCGGATTTACAGATCCCCGCATTGAGGAAGTGCGGATTATGGGCGGCTGCGTCTGCGTTGAGGTAAAGGAAAGCTCCGTTCTGAAAGGGTATCAGGATTTTGCCTGTAAGCGGGGGGTATTCAGCCGGCCGTTTTTAAAATATCTGTATGCGATGGTGCCCTATGTGATTGGGGAAGAACAGCTGGTGCAGGTACTTGATGTCATGAAAGAATGGTTCCGGGATCAGAGATAAGGAATCCGTTTTATATTATAGAAGAGAGTGGAAAAAATCCCCATTTTTTGCATTGACATACCGGGCTAAATTTGTTACACTAAGATACTAACATCATATCAGAAGTTTTTTCTCTGGAGATGCGGCAAGAAGGTCTTAAAACAATACGAAAGTGAGGAGAATTTGATGGGTAAGATTATTGGCGATGGCATTACCTTTGATGACGTGCTGCTTGTGCCGTCCTATTCAGAAGTAATCCCGAATCAGGTGGACCTGACCACTTATCTGACGAAAAAGATTAAGCTGAATATTCCCCTTATGAGCGCTGGTATGGATACGGTTACAGAGCACCGTATGGCGATTGCCATGGCGCGGCAGGGCGGAATCGGAATTATTCACAAGAATATGTCGATCGAAGCGCAGGCTGAGGAGGTTGACAAGGTTAAGCGTTCTGAGAACGGCGTCATTACTGACCCATTTTATTTATCCCCTGAACATACTTTAAAAGATGCTGATGAGCTGATGGGTAAGTTTCGTATTTCCGGTGTGCCGATTACGGAGGGCAGAAAGCTCGTGGGCATTATCACAAACCGTGATCTGAAGTTTGAAGAAGATTTCAGCAAAAAGATTAAGGAGTGCATGACATCGGAGCACCTTGTGACTGCTCAGGAGGGAATCACTCTTATGGAGGCAAAGAAGATCCTGGCAAAAGCCAGAGTTGAAAAGCTTCCGATTGTGGACAAGGATTTTAATCTTAAAGGACTTATTACAATAAAGGATATTGAAAAACAGATCAAGTATCCGTATTCAGCCAAGGATGCACAGGGCCGTCTGCTCTGCGGAGCTGCGGTAGGTATTACGGCCAATGTTCTGGAGCGTGTGGAGGCTCTTGTAAAGGCGAAGGTTGATGTGATTGTTCTGGATTCCGCACACGGTCATTCTGCCAATGTAATTCACTGCGTGAAGATGATTAAGGAGGCCTATCCTGAAGTACAGGTCATTGCGGGAAATGTGGCAACGGGCGAGGCAACGAGAGCTCTTATAGAGGCCGGCGTAGATGCGGTTAAGGTCGGAATCGGCCCCGGTTCCATCTGTACGACACGTGTGGTTGCCGGTATCGGTGTTCCTCAGATTACGGCTGTTATGGATTGTTATGAGGTTGCCAAGGAGTACGGCATTCCGATTATTGCGGACGGAGGAATCAAGTATTCGGGCGATGTGACGAAGGCGATTGCTGCCGGAGGAAGCGTCTGCATGATGGGTTCCATCTTTGCCGGCTGCGACGAGAGTCCGGGAACCTTCGAACTGTATCAGGGAAGAAAGTACAAAGTGTACCGCGGCATGGGCTCCATCGCGGCGATGGAGAACGGAAGTAAGGATCGTTACTTCCAGAGCGATGCGAAAAAGCTGGTTCCGGAGGGAGTTGAGGGCCGTGTGGCCTACAAGGGTATGGTGGAGGACACTGTATTCCAGCTTCTGGGTGGCCTTCGTGCCGGAATGGGCTACTGCGGTGCTCCGGATATCCGGACGCTTCAGGAGACAGGCCGCTTTATTAAGATTTCAGCCGCTTCTCTGAAAGAAAGCCATCCGCATGATATTCATATCACGAAGGAAGCGCCCAATTACAGTATCGAGGAGTAATGGGAGTCCGGCGGTTCTGATATCCGGATACGGAAACGGAAGTGCTGACAGAGACAAAATTATAAATTTAAGAAAAATCAGGATCCCTTTCGGGTGTTTCGGGACAGGCCGTACATCCGGGAGGGATTTTTAATTGCGCGTTTTCTGTTTTTACATGCGGGACGGGGAAAATTTTAAAGTGAAAGGGGGAAGAATATAATCAGGGCGTCTGATTGGCCCGAACAGAGAGGAGAATGAAAATGACAAAGGGAAAGTCGGAGCCCGGCAGGGTATCAGGACGGGGAATGGTAAGGGATGCAGGCTTTATCCTTGCCGGAGCAGTGGTTTTTGGAATAGGGATGCAGGCTTTTATTAAGCCGGCCAATATTGCGCCGGGAGGAGCAGCGGGAATTGCACTGCTGCTGAGCCATATAACGGGATTTCCGGTGGGAGCTCTGATGCTGGCTGTTAATATTCCGCTTCTGATTCTGGCATGTTTTTATCTGGATCGGAGATTTGCGGCGGCCACAGCGGGAGTCAGCCTTGTGACATCTGTTATTCTGGATGGTGTGGTGGCGCCTGTCTGCCCGGTTTACGACGGGGATCGGCTTCTAAGCAGCCTGTACGGTGGTGTTCTTGTGGGAGTCGGGATGGCCCTTGTTTTTTTAACCGGTGCTACTACGGGCGGGACTGATATCGTGGGGTGCATTCTTCAGAAAAAAAAGCCGCACATGTCAATAGGAAGAGCGCTTCTTCTGACGGACAGTGTAATTCTGGCTCTTTCAGTTCCTGTTTTCGGAGATATGGAAGCGGCGCTGCTGGGACTGATTGCCCTTTTTGCGCAGACAAGAGTAATGGATTCCATTCTGTACGGAATGAATGTCAGCAGTATGGCTGCGGTAGTGACGAAACATTCGGATGCAATTGCCGCAAGAATTATCTGTGAGCTGAACCGTACGGCTACTGTGGTTCCTGCCCGGGGGGCGTTCAGCGGGGGAGAGACGGAAATCTTGATCTGTACGGTACCGAAAAATCAGTTCGGAAAGCTGAGCCGGATTGTCCATGATGAGGATTCGCAGGCTTTCATGATGACGGCGGAAACATCAGAGGTACACGGGGAAGGCTTTAAAGAATTCTGAGTGAAGTCTTGTGGAAAATTCTGTCATACGGTATAATAATCTATTATACCTGAATATCCGGCACTGGCAGACAGGAGAAATGCCGGAAAAACAGACAGGATGAGACGTATGAGTCAGGAGGAAATGATATGACCAGAAGAGAACTCAGGGAGCACTGTTTCAAGCTGCTTTTCTGTGCCGATTTTTATCCGGCAGAGGAGACAAAAGAACAGATGGAACAGTATTTTACGGAACCGCAGGAAGAGGAGGATGTTCCGGACGGAGTGGGAGAGATTTTGCACAGTCCGGCGCTGGATGTGTTTGACGGCGGCTATGTAAGGACAAAGGTTGGGAATATCATTGAGAAAATTCCTGAGCTTGATGCAGCAATCAATGAGATTGCCAGAGGATGGACCACCAGAAGAATGGGAAAAGTGGAGCTGACAATCCTGCGCCTTGCGCTTTATGAAATCCGTTATGATCCGGATGTTCCGGAAAAGGTAGCCATCAATGAGGCGGTAGAGCTGGCCAAAAAGTTTGGCGGAGATGATGCGCCTTCTTTTGTCAACGGAATTCTGGCAAAGCTGGTGTGATAAATGGCAGGCGTATACTCGGTATCTCAGGTCAATGCCTATATAAAAAATATGTTTGCGCAGGATTTTGCGCTCAGCCGGATTGCAGTGAAGGGAGAGGTTTCCAACTGTAAGTACCACACATCCGGACATATCTATTTTACCCTTAAGGACGGGATGGGAGCGATGCAGGCTGTCATGTTTGCCAGCCGCAGAAGAGGCCTCAGATTTCAGCTTTCCGAGGGGCAGCAGGTCATCGTGAAGGGAAGCATTGAGGTGTATGAGCGGGACGGGAGATATCAGCTCTATGCATCTGAGATCACGCTGGACGGGACAGGGGATCTCTTCCGCCGGTTTGAGAAGCTGCGCAATGAGCTGGAGGAAATGGGAATGTTTGCGCCTGAGTACAAGCAGCCCATTCCGAGATACGCGCGGACGGTTGGGATCGTGACGGCCCCGACGGGGGCAGCTATCCGGGATATTATTAATATTGCAGGCAGGCGGAACCCGTATGTGCAGCTGATTTTGTGTCCTGCCCTCGTACAGGGAGAAGGGGCAGCTCCCAGCATTGTCAGAGCGATTGAGAGACTGGATGCCATGGGAACGGATGTGATGATTGTCGGCCGCGGCGGCGGATCCATTGAGGATTTATGGGCTTTTAATGAGGAAGCGGTAGCGCGGGCTGTTTTTGCCTGCCATACACCGGTCATATCTGCTGTGGGCCATGAGACAGATGTGACGATCGTTGATTATGTGGCTGATCTCAGGGCTCCTACACCGTCAGCAGCAGCTGAGCTGGCGGTATTTGACTATGCTCTTTTTGAGGAGCAGAGAGATGCTTTCAGAGAAAAGCTGGAAAAGGGCATGCGCCGGCGTCTGGAGCGTTCACAGTCATACCTGGAAAGATGCAGACTGATGCTGCAGTATCACAATCCGCAGAGGGAGCTCAACAACAGAAGACAGCGCCTGACAGATATACAGGACAGTCTGGAACGCCTGGCGCAGCAGAAAATTCTGGAATGCCGTCACAGGCTTGCGCTGGCAGGAGGCCGTCTGGATGCCCTCTCCCCTCTTAAAAAGATAAGCGGCGGCTTTGGTTTCCTGACGGACCCGGAGGGAAAGAAAATTGAGTCAGCCGGCAGTGTGGTGCCCGGAGATCGGATTGAGATTCGCGTGCGGGACGGACGGATTGAGGCTGAGGCAAAAAGCGTGGAAATATGGAAGGATGGGTACAAAAAAGGATGAGCGGTTCAGACTTTATAATTTCGCCGGAAAACGGGGAGGATGAGAAAACCTCTGCGGCAAAGAGGAAAAAAAAGGACAGAAAAACGGATAAAGAAGTTGCCGGGAACGGCCTGGATTCTCTTTCCATTGAAGAAATGTTTGAGCAGCTGGATGGCATTATCAGGAATCTGGAGGATGGAAACAGCTCCCTGGAGGCTTCTTTTGAATATTATGAGGCGGGAATGCGTCTCGTCAAAGCGTGCGGACAGAAGATTGACAGGGTTGAAAAGCAGATTTTAGTGCTCAGTGAGCAGGAGGCAGGGGAATGAGAGATATGAAGGAGCTGCTTTTACAGTATACAAAAGAGACGGAGGATGTGGTATATTCTTACCTTCCGGCTGAAGAAGGGCATCAGAAAAAAGTATTTGAAGCCATGAATTACAGCGTGAAGGCGGGGGGAAAAAGACTGCGTCCTCTTTTGATGCGGGAGGTGTACCGCCTGTTCGGCGGACATGGCCGGGAGATCGAGCCTATGATGGCCGCTATTGAGATGATCCACACATCTTCCCTGATCCATGATGATCTGCCATGTATGGACAATGATGAATACCGCCGCGGGAAGAAGACAACATGGGTGGAATATGGCTATGACATGGCGGTTCTGGCAGGAGATGCTCTTCTGATCTATGCGGTTGAGACGGCTGCCAAAGCCTATGATATGACGGATGAACCGCTGAGAGTGGGAAAATGTATCCGGATTCTGGCAAGAAAAACGGGAATATACGGGATGATCGGCGGACAGACAGTGGATGTGGAGCTTTCAGGCGAGAGGATTCCAAAGGATAAGCTCGATTTTATATACTGTCTGAAGACAGGGGCGCTTCTGGAAGCCTCCATGGTCATCGGAGCGATAATGGCGGGTGCTTCCGAGGCGGAATGTGCTACTGTGGAGAGGATGGCGTCAGCGATAGGGCTGGCATTTCAGATTCAGGATGACATCCTCGATGTGACCGGAACCCAGGAGGTGCTGGGAAAACCGGTTCGCAGCGACGAGAAGAACAGTAAGACAACGTATGTTACAATTGAGGGGATTGAGAAGGCAAAAAGCGATGTGAAAAAGCTGTCGGAGACGGCACTGGATATTCTTTACTCCCTTCCCGGAAAAAACGAATTTCTGGAGGAACTGATTCAGCTGCTGATTAACAGGGAAAAATAAGGCAGTCGTCAGTAGACCGGCTGTGTGAATGCCAAAATGCCGTGACAGAATATGAGAAAAGGCCGTCTGCTTTACTGCAGCCTGGAAAAGAGAAACGGATATGATTTTAGATGAGATAAAAGGACCAGAAGATGTTAAAAATCTGGATGAGGGAAAGCTGAAAGAACTGGCGGAGGAGATCCGCAGTTTCCTGATTGACAAAATCAGTCATACCGGTGGTCATCTGGCCTCCAATCTGGGGGTTGTGGAGCTTACCATCGCTCTGTACAGGGCCTTTGATCTGCCGGAGGATAAAATAATTTGGGACGTGGGACATCAGTCGTACACGCATAAGATACTGAGCGGAAGAAAAGATAATTTTGACGGACTCCGCCAGTACGGGGGCTTAAGCGGCTTCCCAAAGCGCCGGGAGAGCCCTTTTGATGCATTTGACACAGGGCACAGCTCCACATCTATCTCTGCAGGACTTGGTATGGTGCAGGGACGGGATGTGCTGGGAGAGGATTATTCAGTTATTTCTGTAATTGGCGATGGGGCGCTGACCGGCGGTATGGCCTATGAAGCGCTGAACAATGCGGGCCGCCTGAAAACAAACTTCATCATTATTCTCAATGACAACAATATGTCCATTTCGGAGAACGTGGGCGGCATATCAAAATATCTCAGCAATCTGCGGGCTGATGAGGGTTACAATCTCCTCAAGAAAAATGTGGCCGGAACTCTGTCCAGGATTCCCATGATAGGGAATGAGCTTGTGGACACGCTTCTCCGGACAAAAAACAGCATCAAACAGCTCCTTATACCGGGAATGTGGTTTGAAAATATGGGAATCACATATCTGGGGCCGGTGGACGGCCATGATATAAGGGGACTGACCCGGATTTTTTCGGAGGCGAAAAAGATTCCACATGCGGTTCTGATACACGTTATTACAAAGAAAGGAAAGGGATATATACCGGCGGAGCGGAACCCGTCGGCTTTCCACGGAGTGGAGCCCTTTGATGTGCGCACCGGAAAACCTCTGAACAGGAAAATGTATCCCGGTTACACGGATATATTTTCAAGAGAGCTGTGCCGGCTTGCAGAAACCAATCCGTATATTGTGGCGGTTACGGCTGCCATGCCGGACGGTACAGGACTTAAACGGTTTTCCAAGCAGTTTCCGGATCGCTTTTTTGATGTGGGAATTGCGGAGGAGCATGCCGTAACGTCTGCGGCCGGTATGGCTGCTGCGGGTCTCAGGCCCGTTGTGGCGGTATATTCTTCCTTTTTGCAGAGGGCATACGATCAGATTGTGCATGATGTCTGTATTCAGAATCTTCCGGTTCTGTTCTGTGTGGATCGGGCGGGACTTGTGGGAAGTGACGGGGAGACACATCAGGGAATATTTGATCTGACGTTTCTGTCATCCATTCCCAATATGAGTGTGATGGCCCCCAAAAATCTGTGGGAGCTTCAGGAGATGCTGAAATTTGCTTTTAAATATAACGGACCGCTGGCAATCCGGTATCCCAGAGGCCAGGCATACCGGGGACTTCGGGAGTTTCTGGCCCCTGTGGAGTACGGAAAGAGTGAGATGATATTTGAGGAGAGCGGCACGGCCCTCCTTGCAGTCGGCAGCATGGTCAGCACAGCGGAACATATCCGGGAAAAGCTGAAGATGGAAGGACATCCCTGCACTCTCGTCAACGGGCGTTTTATCAAGCCTGTGGACACAGAGGTAGTGGATCGTCTGGCTGTAAATCACTCAGTAATTATAACGCTGGAGGAAAATGTTCTCCGGGGCGGATACGGGGAGAGGATAACCGGATAT
Organism: uncultured Lachnospiraceae bacterium; assembly: GCA_944384125.1. Lineage (GTDB taxonomy): Bacteria > Bacillota > Clostridia > Lachnospirales > Lachnospiraceae > Otoolea. The sequence goes on from CALWSF010000004.1 coordinate 17,482, forward strand.
GTGCAGAAAAACTATCCGCATATTAAAATGATTAATATCGCTCTTCCCGATGCTTATGTGGAGCATGGAAACGTTTCCGTTCTGCGCAGGGATCTGGGAATAGACAGTAATTCGATCCTGGAACGCCTGCGCCAGGAAGGCCTGTATGCGGGGACAGAAGAGGCCGGAGATGAAAAAGAGGCTGCCGTTTCGGAGAGCCGGGAGAGTACGGAGGAGACAGAATGAAAGAGCGATTGGATGTTCTTCTGGTAAAAAGGGGACTGGCCGAGTCCCGGGAAAAGGCAAAGGCAATTATTATGTCCGGTATTGTCTATGTGGATGATCAGAAGGAGGACAAGGCGGGAACCGCCTTTGAAGATACGGTCCGGATTGAGGTCAGAGGATCTGCGCTTCGATATGTGAGCCGCGGAGGACTGAAGCTTGAAAAAGCGGTGGATGAGTTCGGCCTGTCTCTGAATGGCTGTGTATGTATGGATGTGGGGGCCTCCACAGGTGGTTTTACAGACTGCATGCTTCAGAATGGTGCCGTAAAGGTTTTTTCTGTGGATGTCGGGCATGGGCAGCTGGCATGGAAGCTGCGGAACGATCCCCGGGTGGTGTGCATGGAGAAAATCAATATCCGGTATGTCACGCCGGAGGAAATAGGAGAGGCAGTGGACTTTGCCTCCATTGATGTGTCATTTATTTCCCTGACAAAGGTTCTGGGGCCTGTCAGGGAAATTCTGAAACCGGGAGGACAGGTTGTGGCTCTTATTAAGCCTCAGTTTGAGGCCGGCCGTGAGAAAGTAGGAAAAAAAGGTGTGGTAAGGGAGAAGAGCACACATCTTGAGGTAATCCGGAAGGTTATATCCTATGCGGAGAGCCTGAGTTTCTCTGTTTTAAATCTGGATTATTCTCCCATCAAAGGACCGGAGGGTAACATAGAATATCTTCTTCAGCTGGAAAAGCCCGGGGGAAATTCTTCTGAGAACAGACTGACGGCGGTACCTGAGGAGATAGTAGAGAGAGCACACCTTCAGCTGGATAAGTAAAACGGCACCGGGAGACAGCAATATGAGAAGTTTTTATTTAATTGTTAACAGGGAAAAACGCAATGCAAAACAGGCTGCGGATCTGATAACCGGGTTTCTTCTGGAAAAAGGGTGCGAGTGTGTCTGTCTGGAACGCAATGATGGAATGAGGGAAAAAGATGTTTCCGCCCAGTATCGCTATACAGACAGAAATATGGTTCCGCCGGAAACAGAATGTGTGATCTGTCTTGGCGGGGACGGAACACTGATACAGGCTGCCAGAGATCTGGCAGGACGCCGTCTTCCGCTGTTTGGAATAAATATGGGACATCTGGGATATCTGACCCAGATTGGCCGGGAAGAGGATATTATACCGGCCATGGAGGAACTGATAAACGATCACTATCGTCTTGAGTCCCGAATGATGCTGAACGGCCGGGTAATTTCCGGGGGAAAAACGGTAGCCGAGGATATTGCGCTTAATGATATTGTGCTTACCCGGATGGGAATAGATGCTTTTCGGTTTAATTTATATGTAAATGAACAGCTTTTCAATGAATATTCGGCAGACGGTATGATTATTGCCACTCCTACGGGTTCTACCGCCTATAATCTCTCAGCCGGGGGGCCGATTGCGGCGCCGGAGGCCGAACTTATGCTGCTGACTCCAATCTGCCCCCATACACTTAATTCCCGGAGTATTGTGCTGGCTCCTGACAATCGGATACGGCTTGCAGTGGAGGTAAAGGGAAGGACTTCCGTATCTATAAGTTTTGACGGGGATACGGTTGTGAATATAAAATCAGGGGATCAGATTGAAATTGAGCGGTCGCGTCTGACGACACCTCTGATTCAGCTTAAGCAGGTACCGTTTTTGGAAAATATTCGTAATAAGATGAAACAGATTTAGGAAGAGGGCAGTGCTATGAAGTTGGAACGCCACAGCAAGATAGTGGAACTGATTGGAAAATATGACATAGAGACACAGGAGGAGCTGGCTGAGTATCTGAACAGAGAAGGGTATAATGTGACGCAGGCGACAGTTTCGAGGGATATACGTGAGCTGAAGCTTTCTAAAATCCAGACCGAGCACGGCGGGCAGAAATACGCGGTTCTCCATCCTCAGGGCAGTTTCAATGACAAGTACATCCGGATTCTCCACGACAGCTTTCTTTCTATGGATATGGCGCAGAACATACTGGTTATCAAGACGGTTGCGGGCATGGCGATGGCAGTGGGAGCTGCACTCGATGCCATGAATTTCCCTGAAATTGTAGGCTGTATTGCGGGGGATGATACGGTTATGTGTGCTGTGAGAACTGTGGACGATACCATTGTGCTTATGGACAAGATAAAAAAACTTATTGCAGCATAGGGGGGATAAAATGCTGTTTTATCTGCATGTGAAAAATCTGGCTCTTATCGATTCTGCTGAAGTGGAATTTACAGACGGGCTCAATATTCTCACAGGAGAGACGGGAGCCGGCAAGTCTATTGTGCTCGGTTCCGTCAGCCTTGCCCTGGGGGCCAAGGCGTCCAGAGATCTGATTCGTCAGGGCTGTGACAGTGCATGGGTGGAGCTCTGTTTTGCCGTGGATGAGAATAAAAGGCGGGAACTGGAGGCGCGGGAGATTTATCCCGACGAGGATGGACTTGTGATTATTTCGAGAAAGATTCTCCCGTCCCGCACGATCAGCCGCATAAATGATGAGACAGTGACATCAGCCAGACTTCGCGAAATAACAGGTCTGCTGATTGAGATGCACGGACAGCATGAAAATCAGTCTCTTATGTCCCATTTAAGACATCTGGATATTCTGGATGAATACGGAAAAGCGGTTCTGGGTCCCATGAGACAGGAGGTCGCCGCTGCATACAGAAAATATGCAGAACTCAGAAAAAAGCTGGATATGTTTCAGGCAGATGGAGAGAGCCGGCTTCGCGAGATGGATTTCTGCCGTTATGAGATAGGAGAAATTGAGAGTGCAGCGCTGCGGGAGGGCGAGGAGGAGGAGCTTTCCGCTCTGTACCGGCGTTTTTCCAATGGAAAAAAACTGGGAGAAAATATGGCTCAGGCATATGAGGCCGTCAGTCAGGATGCGGTCTCTCATGCTCTTCGGGCTGTTGACGCTGTCCTGCAGTATGATCGGGAGGGACTGTCTCAGATTCGGGATGAGATGGGAGATGCGGAGGCTCTTCTGGGGGAGCTGGCCCGGGACATATCCTCCTATCTTGAACAGCTGACATTTGATGAGGAAGAATTCAGACGCGTAGAGGAGCGCCTTGATCAGGTACGGACTCTTGAAGGGAAGTATGGAAGAACAATCGGGGATGTTCTCAGATATCTGGAAGAAAAGAAAGTGCGTCTCAGAGAACTGGAAAATTATGATGCGCGGCGTGAGGAAACACAGGCAGAGCTGAAAGAGGCGGAGAGAAATCTGGAATTACTGTCCTCGGCTCTCTTTGAAGCAAGGCGCAGGGAGGCAGAGAGCCTGACGGAGAAAATAAAAGAAGGGCTTCTGGACCTTAATTTTCCGGACGTAAAGTTTACGATGGAGTTTCGCCGCCTTGATCATTTTACCCCAAATGGCTTTGATGAAGCGGAATTTATGATTTCTGCCAATCCGGGAGAACCGCTGAGGCCGCTTTCGCAGGTTGCTTCCGGCGGCGAGCTGTCCCGTGTCATGCTGGCTGTAAAGACGGTACTTGCAGAGGCGGATCAGGTTCCGACTCTGATTTTTGATGAAATTGATGCCGGAATCAGCGGGAGGACAGCTCAGATGGTTTCTGAAAAGCTGGGGGTCATTGCGAAATGCCGTCAGGTTATATGTATTACGCATCTTCCTCAGATTGCTGCCATGGCAGACCGTCATTTTGTGATCCGGAAAGGAGCGGAATCAGGGAGAACCATAACAACTATCCGTGCTCTGAAAGAGGATGAAATGACGGAAGAGCTGGCCCGGCTTCTGGGCGGGGCCGAGATAACAGATACAGTGCGGAAAAATGCCCGTGAGATGAAGCAGCTTGCAAAGAAGAGAAAACAAAAGCTGACAGAAAAAAGAGATCAGAACTGACAGGAGCTGGAGGAGAGTGGCAGTGGAGCTGAATTTTGAAAACCCCGGAGAACGCCGGTATCTGCAGGTATATCAGTACTATAAAGATCTGATCTGTGAGGGAAGTCTCGCAGCCGGGACAAAGCTTCCTTCAATTCGCAAATGCTCTTTGCAGCTCCAGATTTCGCGCACAACGGTGGAGGCTGCCTATATGCTTCTGGCGGCGGAGGGATATATTGTGTCCAGACCGCAGAGCGGGTATTATGTGACAGAATTTTATTCCAAAGGCTGTCGGGATATGTCAAAGAAAGAGAAGAAGGATGTAAAGGAACAGTCTGTCCGTTTTGACTTTGCATCCTCCACGGCAGATCGCGACAGCTTTCAGTTTAATCTGTGGAGACGGTATGTGAAAAGCGCGCTTCGTCAGGATGAGCGTCTTCTGTCTTATGGAGAACCTCAGGGAGAGAGGGATCTGAGGGAGGCGCTCAGCTCCTATCTGGAGCGCCGGCGCAATGTGGTCTGTACACCTGACAGGATTGTGGTGGGGGCCGGTGTGCAGAGCCTGCTCCATATCTTATGTCCCATGCTTTCAGGACGAAAACAGGCATATTTTTACAATGCAGGATTTCGTCAGGGACGGCAGATATTTGAGGATCATGGGTTCAGAACAGATGACATACAAAATGCCGGGCTGAAAGAACGCAGAGGAAGTATCTGTTACCTGACACCGTCCCAGATGACAGTGTGGGGAGAGGTTATGCATGTGGGAAGAAGAATGGAGCTTCTCAGGGAAGCGGCAAAAGAGAATATGCTGTTAATAGAAGATGATTACAACAGTGAATTCCGGTACTACAGCCGTCCCACGCCGTCGCTGCAGGGACTGTCCGGGGGAACGGGAGTTGTATATCTGGGAACTTTCTCGCGGCTTCTGCTTCCGTCTATCCGCATGAGTTATATGGTGCTGACTCCTGAGCTGGCAGATGTTTACCGTGCCAGAGGGCGATATTACAATCAGACGGCTTCAAAGGCAGAGCAGATTGCCCTCTGTCAGTTTATACGGGACGGGCATCTTGAAAGTCAGATACGCAAGGCAAAGAAAATATATGCAGCAAAAGCAAGGCTTCTGGGAGACACCATAGAGAGAATCTTCGGAGAACGGGCGGTTTCTCATCTGGGAGAGGCCGGATTCCTCGTTTTAATGGAGATAAAAACGGATAAAAGTGCTGCAGAGATTGCACGGCTGGCAGCAAAGAGTGGAGTGGCGGTGCGCCCTGTGGAGGAAGACTGCGGGAGTCGGGTTCCCAGGATTCTTCTCTCCTGCGCTTCCATAGGTGCAGATGACTATGAGGAGGCTCTGGGGACACTGTATCGGGCGGTATTTACCTGAAAAAGTCTGAACCGGATGGTGTGCGGGCTGAGAAAAACATGGAGGCGCCTGCGGTTTTTCGCAGATGCCTCACGCTGTCCTTTGGCGGGGAGCCTACGGTTCCCTCTCTTTTTTTATCTCCGGCTTTTTTATATGCGGAAGCCGGTTTCGGAAGAGCCGTTTTTTCAGCTCGCTGAACCGGAAGGGAATCAGCGGATAAATATAGCTTTTTCCTGAGATGGTGCGGTTTAATACGAGGCACAGGATGCTTATAACGGTTCCGATGATGAATCCCCAGAGATTGAGGAAATGTGTGAGAATAAGGATAATTACTCTCATGAATTTCAGAGCGTATCCGAGCTCAAAGCTGGTCATGGAATAATTGGCAATTGTAACGAATGCCATATAGAGCATGGTTTCCGAGTTGAACCATCCGGATTTTACAGAGTATTCTCCTAAAACAATGCCGGCAATAACACTTAAGGGAGTTGTCAGCATGCTTGGAGTATTAACGGCGGCAAGGCGCAGGCCGTCAATGGCAAATTCCAGGATAAGAAGCTGGAAAATAAGTGCAACATGAATATCATCGGCAACCTGAATAAAGGCCAGCCAGTCAGGAATCCATTCCGTATTCTGCATCAGAAGCAGCCAGGTGGGTGTCAGAAACAGCGTCAGGAAAAAAATGACAGTTCTGGAAAGCCTCAGATATGTGCCGGTAAGAGGCGGAAAGTAATAATCATCTGCTTCTTCAATGATATCAAAAATGGAAGAAGGCAGGATCATGGCAGAGGGGGAATTGTCCACAATCACGATGATATTTCCTTCCAGGATTGATGCGGCTGCCGTATCCGGCCGTTCTGAAAACCGGAATTTGGGAAAGGGGTTATACCATTTATGGGGATATATGCATTCTGCCAGACTTTCCTGATTCATGGTAAGTGCGTCAACCTGAACATTGCGGATGCGGGATTTAATTGTGGAGAGAAGATTTGTGTCCACACGTCCTTCCATGTAGCAGAGAGCGATGTCTGTCCGGGAACTCTCTCCGGCCGTGATGATTTCCATGCACAGTTTGGGATCACGGATACGCCTGCGAATCAGAGCCGTATTAAAGACGAGTGTTTCAACAAAACCGTCTCTTGAACCGCGAAGTACCTTATCTTTTTCGGGTTCACTGACGCCGCGTGCGGGATATGTGCGGCAGTCAATAGTGAAAGCCCTGTCGTACCCGTCAATAAGAAGAAAAGGAACGCCCGACAGAAGCTGGGTAACAAGAGAATCGGTGTCGTCATCTAAGCCGGTTTCTCCGTAGGGGAGATAAAGTTTGGAAAATTCATGCGCTGTCCGGGGCATGCTTTCCGGTTTAATGGTGGCGAAGGACTGAAGAAGTCGAAGCAGAGTATCGTCCTTGGTAAATCCATCGATAAAATAGACACAGCCATTGCGCCCGCCGACTCGGATTACATGATAGACTACGTCAAAATTTCGATCAGGCCGCAGCGTTTTTGAAAAATACTGCATATTTGTGTCAAGTGTGTCTGATAATTTCATAAGAAGGCTCCTTTCCATTTGCTTCAGGCTGTTTTCAGTGCGCAAAAAGCCGGGCAATGGTTTTATCATTACGAAGTATGTGTAAAATTAAAAAAAATATAAGGCGATATGGGAAAGAGAAAAAATATGCGGAAAGGGGGGACTGCTTCCGGATAAGAGAGCCGGTAATTTTACTTTTTGCCGGAAATATGCAAAGTAAAGGAAAAAGACAGTTGTGCAATATGACAGGAAAACATTGACATAAAATGAAATAAATGGTATATTTACATAAGCATTAAACTATGTAATGTAACGGTTTGTGTACGTGACCGGGGAACTGCTTTCTGTGGGGGAAGAGCAGTTCCTTTTTTTCTTCGCATACTTTCAGGTATGGGAGAATACAGACCCGGCAGATTTTGTTTCTGTGTACGGTTTTTATGAAAAAAACATGATATAATGCATACAATAAAAGTGTTTATTTGCACTGGATTTTAAGCAGTCAGGATGGAAGGAGAAACAGTTTTTATGAGAATACAGGATTATGCAGGGCGGTTCCGGGAGCGGGGAGAACAGCTTCAGAAAAAGAAAACAGTCCGCAATTTGATTACGTTTTTTGCGGTTCTTATATCCGCTCTTTTGCAGGCTTTCGTTATTCAGGCGTTTATCCAGCCGTCTTCACTTTTGTCCGGCGGTTTTACGGGAATAGCACTGCTTGCTGATATGGCCGCTTCTTCTGTGGGAAAAAGCTTTCCGACTTCTCTGGGAATGCTGGCGCTTAATATTCCGGTGGCGATTTTATGCGGGCGAAGCATCAGTATGCGTTTTGTTCTGTTTTCTCTTCTGCAGGTTATATTCAGCAGTCTGTTTCTGCAGATCTTTCATTTTGAACCGATGTTTGATGATCTGATGCTGAATGTGATTTTCGGAGGGTTTCTTCTTGGAATATCGGGAGTGATAGCTTTAAGAGGAAATGCTTCCATGGGCGGAACGGATTTTATTGCACTTTATGTGTCTAATAAAACGGGGCAGTCCATATGGGGGCAGGTATTTGTGGGAAACTGCGTGCTGTTCTGCATATTCGGCCTTATGTTCGGATGGGATCACGCAGCCTACACAATTCTTTTTTATTTTATAGTGACAAAGACAATATCAGCTTTTCATCACCGGTATGAGAGGGTTACGCTTCAGGTCACGACGCTGCACGGTCCGGATATAGTGAAAGCATATGTGTCTCATTTCCGGCACGGTATATCCTGTGTGGACGCCGTGGGCGGGTACAGCGGGAAACCCATGCACCTGCTTCATACGGTTGTTTCTTCATATGAGCAGGCAGATGTGATCCGCCTGATGCGGGAAGTTGATCCTCACGTTATAATCAATGTATTTAAAACGGATCAGTTTTATGGTAAATTTTATCAGGCACCACTGGAATAAGCGGAGAGAGAAATGACTTATGTTCTGAATCGGCATAACAGGGAGGATAGAGGATGAAGACAGAAGAAAATGTCGGACGTACTTTTGTAAGAACGGAACTTTTGCTGGGAAGAGACGGGATGGAAAGGCTGTGGAACAGTTCGGTCGCTGTATTTGGGATAGGGGGAGTCGGCTCGCACTGTGCGGAAGCTCTGGGAAGAAGCGGTGTGGGACGGCTGTTTCTGGTTGACAATGATGATGTGTCTGAAACGAATCTTAACCGGCAGTGTGTGGCGTGGCGGAGCACGATAGGGAAAAAGAAGACATGCGTCATGAAGAAGATGCTGGCAGAGATATGTCCTGATATCCGGGTAGATACGTCAGAGGAATTTGTTCTGCCGGATAATATTGATTCTATATTTGACACGGCCGGGAAGATAGATTACATTGTTGACGCCATTGATACGGTATCCGCCAAGATTGCTCTTGCAGCTTATGCAGCTGAACACAGAATCCCGATTATTTCGTCCATGGGGACGGGAAATAAGCTGCATCCGGAGCTTTTCAGACTTGCTGACATAGAGGAGACATCAGTCTGTCCGCTCTGTCGGGTTATGAGAAGGGAACTTAAAAAAAGGGGGATAGGAGGCCTCAGGGTTCTGTATTCAGAGGAAAAGCCTGTCTGTCCGGATCCTGCGCTGGAAGAGAAGCTTATGCGGGAAGAGATTGGAGAAGGTTCATCAAGGAGATCGGTTCCCGGCAGTGTTTCTTTTGTTCCTCCGGCGGCGGGACTGATGATAGCGGGAGAGGTTGTCAGAAAACTGGCGGGAGTTTGACTTTTCAGCTGTCAGTAATTACAATACACATAGAGAAAAATTCGTAAGGAGAAAAAGCATGATTAAAGACGGTTTTGTCCGGGTTGCGGCGGCGACGCCGGAAGTAAGGGTTGCGGATGTGGAGTTTAACCGGGAGCAGATCTGCGCACAGATTCAGGAGGGGAAGGAGAGAGGAGCCTCAGTCATGGCGTTTCCTGAGCTGGCGCTGACAGGCTATACTTGCGGGGAGCTGTTTATTCAGAAACCGCTTCTGACCAGAATGAAGGAGGAGCTCAAAAAACTGATCGCTTTTACGGCGGGAAGCGACATGCTGGTTTTTGTGGGCATTCCCTGGGAATACAACAACAAACTTTATAATGTGGCGGCGGCTGTGCAGAACGGGAAGCTTCTGGGACTCATCCCTAAAAAATGGATTCCCAATTATTCGGAATTTTATGAGCTTCGTTATTTCAATCCCGGCAGTGATGAGGTCGTATATGTGCCCTGGGAGGAGGAATATATACCTTTTGGCAGCAGAATTCTTTTCCGGTGCGTGAATGTGGAAAATCTGGTAGTAGGCGCTGAGATATGCGAGGATGTATGGGTTTTAAATCCGCCCAGTATCGCCCATGCGTCAGCGGGAGCGACAGTAATTGTAAACTGTTCTGCCAGCGATGAGGCAACCGGAAAGAGTGAATACAGGAGAGAACTGATAAGCGGACAGTCCGCAAGGCTTCTGTGTGCCTATGTCTATGCCAATGCGGGCGATGGAGAGTCATCTCAGGATCTGGTATTCGGAGGCCAGAATATTATAGCGGAGAACGGAACAATTCTGGCGGAATCCCGTCGTTTTGAAAATGGCGTGGTTTATGCGGATGTGGATCTGGAACGCCTGGAGTGTGAGCGGCGCCGCATGACAACGTACCAGACAGAGGGAAGAGAACTCTATGTATTTGTGGATTTCACTCTGGAGAAAAAGAGCGTTTCCATGGAGAGAAAAATTGATCCGTCTCCTTTTGTCCCCCATGACGAGACAGGGAGAAGCAGACGGTGTGAGGAGATACTTTCCATCCAGGCGGCGGGACTCAGAAAAAGGCTGAAACATACCGGATGCCGGTGTGCGGTTGTGGGTATTTCCGGCGGACTGGATTCTACGCTGGCTCTTCTTGTGACAGTGCGGGCATTTGATTCCCTGAATATTCCGAGAGAAAATATTACAGCAGTAACGATGCCCTGTTTCGGAACGACGGATCGGACATACAGGAATGCCTGCAAGCTTACGAAAAAGCTGGGAGCCACACTTCAGGAGGTAGATATCCGGGAGGCGGTTCTGACTCATTTCCGGGATATAGGACAGGATCCTGACATGCATGATGTGACATACGAAAATTCACAGGCGCGCGAGAGAACGCAGGTTCTCATGGATATTGCCAACAAGAAAAACGGAATGGTAATCGGAACGGGCGATATGTCGGAGCTGGCTCTGGGATGGGCTACCTACAACGGCGATCACATGTCAATGTACGGTGTTAACTGTTCTGTACCAAAGACGCTGGTGCGCCACCTTGTGCGTTATTATGCGGATACGTGTGGAGAGAGGGAGCTGTCTGAGGTGCTTCTGGATGTTCTGGATACACCGGTAAGTCCTGAACTTCTTCCGCCGGAAGACGGAAAAATTGCGCAGAAAACGGAAGATCTTGTAGGTCCTTACGAACTGCATGATTTCTACCTTTATTATATTCTCCGTTTCGGATATCATCCGGGCAAGATATACAGGCTTGCTCTCCGGGCATTTGAGGGGCTGTATGATGCGGATACTATTTTAAAATGGCTGAAGGTATTCTACAGAAGATTTTTCAATCAGCAGTTTAAACGTTCCTGTCTGCCTGACGGTCCCAAGGTGGGTTCGGCAGCAGTATCACCCAGAGGCGATCTGAGAATGCCCAGCGATGCCTGCAGCCGTCTGTGGCTGGAGGAGCTTGAAAGCCTTTCAGCGGCAAAGGAGGAAGCATGATTACAAGCACCGGAAATCCCAGGGTTCGTTCAGTTGCCGCTCTGATGAAAAAGCCAAAGGCAAGGCGGGAAGAAAAATGCTTTATCGTAGAGGGACCCAAAATGTTTGCCGAGCTGCCTGCAGATATGCGCCGGGAAGTTTATGTCTCCGAGAGTTTTCTCAGTCAGAAACAGAAAGGGCTGCTGGAGGGCTGTGCCTATGAGACGGTTTCGGATGATGTGATGAGTTACATGTCCGGAACTCAGACGCCTCAGGGAATTCTGGCGGTGGCAGAGCAGCTTTCCTACAGACTGGAGGATGTGTTAATGCACAGAGAACCGGGCCGTGCCCGTCATCTTCTGTTTCTGGAGACAATCCAGGATCCGGGAAATCTGGGTACTATTCTCCGGGCTTCTGAGGGAGCTGGCGTGACAGGCGTTATCATGAGTGATGAGACGGCTGATGTATATAATCCCAAGGTAATCCGCTCCACTATGGGATCGGTATTCCGTGTTCCCTTTGTCTATGTGCCGGATCTGTGCAGCGCGCTTGAGACGGCCCGCAAAGAAGGGATACGCCTGTTTGCCGCATATCTGAAAGAGAGTGTGGACTATGATCGGGAAGATTATACAGGAGACATTGGTTTTATGATTGGCAATGAGGCGGCAGGACTGACGGAGCGGGCGGTAAAGCTTGCAGATTGCCGCATAAAAATACCCATGAGCGGCCGGGTGGAATCACTGAATGCGGCGGTGGCATCTTCCATTCTTATGTTTGAGGCGGCGAGGCAGAGAAAGAACAGAAACTGTTAATAAAAGGGTAATAAAAACGTAAGTTTAGAATATTCCTGTATATGTTGATTAATGTCAGATAATAGAGTATACTAATACAAAACAAAGCGAAGGAGGGGTCAGTATGGCGTGGATTATATGGCTTGCAATTTTTGTTGTGCTGATTGGTATCGAAGCGGCGACGATGGCGCTTACTACGATCTGGTTTGCCGGCGGAGCAATTGTAGCTTTTTTCCTGGCTCTTATGGGGGTCGGAAAATATGTCCAGATGGCAGTTTTTTTCATTGTGTCCTGCGCTCTCCTGTTTTTTACAAGACCCTTTGCACTGCGGTATGTAAATAAAAAAACAGTGAAGACTAACGTGGAAGAACTGACAGGGAAAAAGGCCCGTGTTACGGAGGAGATCGACAATGATCTGGCGAAAGGAGCTGCGATTTTGTCAGGACAGGAATGGACGGCGCGCTCCACAGACGGAGACAGGATCCCGGCAGGAACCATGGTTACCGTAGATTCGGTAAAGGGAGTCAAATTGATGGTAAGCAGAATAAAGGAGGATTAATCAGGTATGGCAGGATTGGCAACTTTCATCAGTTTTGTTGTGATTGCGATCGTTGTTCTTTTAGTGCTGGCTTCATGTATCCGCATTGTGCCGCAGGCGCAGGCTCTGGTTGTAGAGCGTCTGGGGGCGTATCTGGATACCTGGTCAGTGGGAATTCATTTCAAGGTTCCGTTTATTGATCGGGTGGCAAAGCGGGTTATATTAAAGGAACAGGTAGTTGATTTTGCACCGCAGCCTGTTATTACGAAGGACAATGTCACGATGAAGATCGATACGGTTGTGTTCTTCCAGATAACGGATCCGAAACTGTATGCCTACGGGGTTGAAAACCCTATTATGGCAATTGAAAATCTGACAGCTACGACGCTTCGTAATATCATAGGTGATCTGGAGCTCGATCAGACCCTGACTTCCCGTGAGACAATCAACACAAAGATGCGAGCAGCCCTTGATGTGGCTACGGATCCCTGGGGAATCAAGGTAAACCGTGTTGAGCTTAAAAATATTATTCCTCCGGCGGCCATTCAGGATGCCATGGAGAAGCAGATGAAAGCAGAGCGGGAACGCCGTGAGGCCATTCTGATAGCCGAGGGAGAGAAAAAGTCCACGATTCTTGTGGCGGAAGGAAAGAAAGAGTCCCTTATTCTGGAGGCTGAAGCTGACAAAGAGGCGGCGATCCTCAGAGCTGAAGCTGAGAAGGAGAAGATGATTCGTGAGGCAGAGGGCCGCGCTGAGGCTATTTTGAAGGTTCAGCAGGCAAATGCGGATGGTATTCGTTTTATCCGTGAAGCGGGAGCCGACAGTGCAGTTCTGCAGCTCAAGAGTCTGGAGGCATTTGCCAAGGCTGCTGACGGACGTGCGACAAAGATTATCATTCCCTCTGAGATTCAGGGAATCGCCGGTCTGGTAAAAAGCCTTGTGGAGGTTGGAACTGAGACCACACAGCAGGATGGCGATTCAGAAAAGAAATAACAGAGAATAATATGAACTTTTGCCCCACTGGCGGCAGGAGTGGGATTATTTATACAGGATAACGAAAGAGGAAACGGGTTACAGGAAGGACTGAGCCGCAGGATTGCGGCCTGACAGGAAATGCCGTATTTTTCTCTGGACAGGAGACAGCAGAAGGCGCTTGGCGCGGTGGATCTCCGGCCGGAGAAAGATGCGGTATTTCCCTTTCGGGCGTTTTTTGCCGTGAATAAACATACTTTTTGACAATGGCAGGAGATTTAGGTACAATAAAGAGAGTTAAATGGAAGAAAGGCGATGATCATGCAGGAAAAAAGAAAATACACCAGAATTTCTTCGTTTGCCCTTGATGTGCTTCATATTGTGGTGGGAATCCTGATCGTGATATTTGCGGTTCTGGCATTTTTAAATCCTGATGAGAACCGGATTCTCTTTCCGGCTATTTTCATGCTGGCAGCTGTTCTGAATTTTGCCAACGGGTATGACAGGTTCCGGAGAGGAAGAGGAAAAAGAAAAGAAAAGGCGGCAGGGATTATTCTGATGATGGTGGGAACCGGGCTGTTTCTGCTCTGTGTTCTCAGCACACTTACTATTTTATGGGGGTAAATGAAGCGTGAAGACAGAAGTATTGCGGATGCTTAAGGAAGCGGACGATTATTTGTCCGGACAGGATATATGTGAACAGCTTCATGTTTCCCGCACGGCAGTGTGGAAAATTATAAAACAGCTGGAGGCGGAAGGATATGAGATCGATGCCGTGCGAAATAAAGGATACAGACTTCGGATGGCGGGAGATATTTTAAGCCGTGCGGAGCTGGAAAGTACGATTAAAACAGAGTGGGCAGGAAAAACGGTTGTTTATCTGGATGAGACGGATTCAACCAACACAGAGGCAAAAAAAGCGGCTGAGGCGGGCGCATGCCATGGAACACTGGTTGTCGCTGATTATCAGTCCATGGGAAAGGGACGCCGGGGAAGATGCTGGGATGCTCCTCATGGAGTGGGGGCATGGATGAGTCTTATCTGCCGTCCTGATGTACATCCGTCCTGTGCATCAATGCTGACTCTTGTATCCGGGATGGCTGTGTGCGATGGCATACGGGCAGTCTGCGGTCTTGAGGCTCAGATCAAATGGCCCAATGATATTGTGATCGGCGGAAAAAAAGTGTGCGGCATTCTCACGGAGATGAGTACGGAATTGGAGTGTATTAACTATGTGGTTGCCGGCATAGGAGTCAATGTAAATAACCGGGAATTTCCGGAGGAAATTCGTGATGTTGCCACATCCCTTCTGCTGGAAACGGGTGCGATGGTTTCACGAAGCCGCATTATAGCGGCTACCATGGAAGCTTTTGAAGCCTATTATGCCCGGTTTATGAAATATAAGAGCATGAAAGATCTGATGGATCTTTACAATGAGCGTCTGGCAAATCTGGGACGTGAGGTTCGGGTACTTGGGACGGATTATTCATATGAGGGAACTGCTCTGGGAATTGACGAGATGGGGGAACTTCTTGTAAAGACAGAGGACGGAAAAGTGCATCATGTGATTTCGGGGGAAGTATCGGTTCGTGGAATTTATGGATATGTATAACAGTTTTTATGAGGGCTTGAAGGTGCTGGAGCGCCGGGATACGCCTCTTGAGGCGGATGAACGGATAAAGGCAGCTGCAAAGCCCCTGCTTTTATGGTACGGAAAAAACAGAAGGATTCTTCCGTGGCGGGAGGAGAATACGCCTTACCGCGTGTGGGTGTCCGAGATTATGCTGCAGCAGACAAGGGTTGAGGCAGTGAAACCATACTTTTCCCGTTTTATGGAGGAACTGCCGGATATCCGGGCGCTTGCCTGCGTGGAGGAGGAGCGGCTTTTAAAGCTGTGGGAAGGCCTGGGGTATTACACCCGGGCCAGAAATCTGAAAAAGGCTGCAAAAATTCTGACAGATAAGTATGACGGGGAGATGCCGGCTTCCTATAAAGATATTCTGTCTCTGCCCGGGATAGGAAGTTATACGGCGGGAGCGGTCGCGTCCATCGCATTCGGGATACCGGAACCGGCAGTGGACGGAAATGTCCTGCGGGTAATGACCCGGATTTTTGCTGATTCTGAGGATATAACCAGACCGGCTGTAAAGAAAAAATATGAAGGGCTTTTGAGGACAGCGCTGCTGGACATATCATCGGCCGGTCCGGAAACGTCTGAAATATTGCAGAAACAGTTTCCGGTGCACACCCTGCCCGGCAATTATAATCAGGCATGGATTGAGCTTGGGGCTCTCATCTGTATTCCATCCGGCAGGCCTCTCTGTGAAGAATGTCCTCTGGAATCGCTCTGTCTTTCTAAAAAGGAGGGAAGACAGGAGGAGTTTCCGGTGCGGGCTCCCAAAAAGCCGAGAAGGATTGAGGAGAAAACCGTTTTTGTAATTGAGTGGAAGGACAGAGTTGCAATCCGAAAAAGAAGTGCCCGTGGCCTCCTGGCATCTCTGTATGAATTCCCCAATGCAGAAGGACATGTTGAGAAGAAAGAAGCAGCGACTGTTCTGAAGCTGGCGGAGGAGGACATTGAGGATATAACTGTTCTCCCGGATTCCGTTCATGTTTTTTCCCATGTGGAATGGCATATGACGGGATACAGGGTCCGTCTCAGAAACGGATGCCCTGAAAATTATAAAATGGTAAAAAAAGAGGAGATAAGCTCTAAATATCCTGTGCCCAGCGCTTTTGGAGTGTATACAAATGCTCTGATGTGAGATAATGAAAGAAAGAAGGGTTCCGTCCAAAGCGGCTGATATTTAAAATGCGGACGGCGGAGAATGACAGTTATGAAAAAATTATTGTTTGTTTTCAATCCGAGATCGGGTAAAGAGCAGATAAGGAGCAAGCTGCTCAGTATTCTGGATATTTTTGTCAAGGCCGGGTATGATGTGTCCGTTCATGTCACGCAGAAACCGGGGGATGCCGCAGCGGTTATAAAGCGGAGAGCACGTTTCCGTACTTTCGTGGTTGTGAGCGGAGGCGACGGAACATTAAATGAGGCAGTGTCCGGTATCATGGCTTTTCCGCCTGAAAAGCGCCCTTCGCTCGGATATATTCCATCAGGTTCCACTAATGACTTTGCGTCCAGTCTGGGTCTGCCGAGAGACATGAAGAAAGCAGCCCGCCTGGCAGTCAGCGGAAGGGATTTTCCGGTTGACGTGGGAGAATTCGGAGGCGACAGGTATTTTGTGTATGTTGCGGCATTCGGAGCATTTACAGAAGTATCCTACAGTACGCCCCAGGAGGCTAAGAATATTCTGGGGCACCAGGCATATATGCTGGAAGCAGTTAAGAAAATTACGAATCTCAAATCATACCGGATGCGGTTTGTGTGCGGGGACTGGGTCCTTGACGATGAATTTATACTCGGCATGGTAACCAACACTATCAGTATTGGCGGCTTCAAAGGACTGGTGGGTGCGGATGTGGCTCTTGATGACGGAGAGTTTGAGGTGCTTCTGATACGAAGACCCAGAACCCCGAAGGATATTGCAAATATTGCAGCTTATCTGATCCAGCGGGAGGGAGAGAATGAGTGTGTGTACAAGTTCCGGGCCCATGAGCTTTCCGTTGAGTCGGAGGAACCGGTGGACTGGTCTCTGGACGGGGAATACGGAGGCAGCCGGACAGAGGTAAAAATCCGGAATCTGAGGCGTGCCGTGGCGATTCGGAGAGGAACGGCGGATCCGGTCGATACGTCGCGAAATTCCGCGGAAAAACTTTAGAAATATGTTGAAAAAAATTTTTTCATAGTATATAATAAAAGGCCGAGTAATCATTTGGATATTTCTAAGCGAAAGAGAGCGAAAGGACGTTAATTCGTGGAGAAAGAGAATTTTTTAGAGAAATTAAGGAAACTTGTTGAGCTGGGAAAAACAAAGCAGAATGCTTTGGATGTCACGGAGATCAATAATTTTTTTATAGGGGACAATCTGCAGACGGAGCAGATGGAGCAGATCTACAGCTATCTGGAGCAGAACAATATTGATGTGATCCCTGAGGTAATAGATGATTCTCTTCTGATAGAGGGGGATCCTCTGCTCCTGGAGGACGCGGATGACGAATTCCTTAAAGGTGAGGAAGAGGATATCGATCTGGATGCCATTGATCTTCTGGAGGGAATCGGTACGGAGGATCCGGTTCGCATGTACCTGAAGGAGATTGGTACGGTGCCTCTTCTGAGTGCGGACGAGGAGGTGCGCCTGGCCAAACGCAAGGCGGAGGGAGATGTAAACGCCAAGGAGCGTCTTATTGAGGCTAATCTGCGTCTTGTTGTGAGCATTGCGAAGCGTTACACCGGCAGAGGCATGAGTTTTCTTGATCTGGTTCAGGAGGGAAATCTGGGCCTTATAAAAGGTGTTGAGAAGTTCGATTATACAAAAGGATATAAACTCAGTACATATGCTACGTGGTGGATTCGCCAGTCGGTAACGAGAGCTCTGGCTGATCAGGCCAGGACAATCCGGGTTCCCGTGCATATGGTGGAGACGATCAACAAGATGTCGAAAATGCAGCGCAAGCTTACGCTGGAGCTGGGGTATGAGCCATCGGTGGCGGAGCTCTCAGAGGCTCTCGATATGTCTGAGGACAAGGTAATGGAGATCATGCAGATAGCGAGGGAACCTGCTTCTCTGGAGACACCGATCGGAGAGGAGGATGACTCCAATCTGGGAGATTTTGTGGCAGACAGCAATGTGGTTACACCCGAGGGAAATGTGGAGTCTGTCATGCTGCGTGAGCACATAGATGCGCTTCTGGGAGATTTGAAGGAGAGAGAGCGGCAGGTTATTATGCTTCGCTTTGGTCTGGAGGACGGTCATCCGAGAACGCTTGAAGAGGTAGGCAAGGAGTTTAACGTGACGCGCGAGCGAATCCGTCAGATCGAGGCCAAGGCTCTCAGAAAGCTGAGAAATCCGGTAAGAAGCAAGAGAATTCGGGATTTTCTGTAAGAAAGAGGATGGAAAAGCAGTTTGTGTCCGGTAAAACGGGAGCAGACTGCTTTTTATTAATAGATGTGATGCCCGGCTGCGGTTCGGGCAGGTTGTTTCACAGGGAGGCGGCAGGATATGGCGAATAGTGGCTGTCAGGCACCGAAAAAAAATTATCAGAAGGAAATGGAGCGGGTGCTGGAATCCATACAGGATAAAAAAGAACTGCCCACACTGTTTCTGCACAGCTGCTGTGCGCCCTGCAGCAGTTATGTGCTTGAATATCTGTCCCGGTATTTTCAGATTACCGTTTTTTATTATAATCCCAATATATCGCCGAGAGAGGAATATGAGGAACGGACAGCGGAAGTGGAGCGATTTATAAAAGAATTTCCCGCAGAAACACCGGTGCGTTTTGTGGAAGGAGAGTACTGTCCCGAGAAATTTTATGCCGCAGTATCAGGGCATGAGCAGGACAGAGAGGGCGGAGCAAGATGTGAAATCTGTTTCCGGATGAGACTTGAGGAAGCAGCCAGACTTGCGGCAGAAGGCGGTTATGACTGGTATACTACTACGCTTACCATAAGTCCGCTGAAAAATGCGGATCTGCTGAATGCGCTGGGAAATGAGATGGGCAGGAAGTATGGTGTACGTTTTTTAAGCTCAGACTTTAAGAAAAAGAATGGATACAAACGTTCCGTTGAACTCTCCCGGCAGTATGGTCTGTACCGGCAGAATTATTGCGGCTGTGTGTTTTCAAAACGTGACAGTGAGAGAAGGGAAGGATGACAGAATGTATCGCTTGTGTATTTTTGATCTGGACGGAACGCTCCTCGATACGATCGGAGCACTGACCTATGCGACAAATAAGACTCTGGCGGCCTTTGGCCTGGGGCCGATTGAGCCGGAGCAGACAAAAAGGATCGTGGGAGACGGCTACAGAACACAGATGGAGCGTGCGCTGCGCCTTTTCGGCGATGAACAGATGGTTCATTATGATGAGTCGCTTCCTGTTTACATGGATAATTTTTCAAAATACTGTATGAAAGATGTGGTTCCCTATGACGGTATTCCTCATCTTCTTGCTTTTCTTAAAGAGCGCGGAATAAAGATGGCTGTGTTTTCCAACAAGCCTCATCATCAGGCGGTGGAAAATATTGAGGCTGTTTTCGGGCCCGGGTATTTTGATGTGGTCCGGGGAGAGCAGCCGGGCATTCCCAAAAAGCCGGCGCCTGACGGAGCACTCCTCATATCGGAGGAGCTGGGAATTTTACCGGAAGAGTGCCTGTATCTGGGGGATACAAATACGGACATGAAGACGGGAGCGGCAGCAGGGATGGATACGGCAGGCGTGCTGTGGGGATTCAGGGGAAGAGAAGAGCTGGCGGCTTTTCATCCCAGATACCTGGCAGAACATCCTTCCCAGATAGAGGCAATTATTGAAAACGAAAATGCAGGCAGGATGTGATTATTCTGCCGGGCGAAAGGCACATGGATAGGAGGAAGGCAATGAGAGAAAAGGGCAGGATAAACCGCGGATGGCTTCAGCTGGCAGCGGTTCTCCTTTCCGTGCTGTTTATGGCGGTGGGCTGTGGTACGGTCCATAAAGAAAAAAGTGCCCCATCAGAGCAGGATGAGCGCCTGAATGTGGTAACAACTGTGTTTCCATATTACGATTTCCTGAGACAGATTGCGGGGGACAGGATTCAGCTCACGCTTGTTGTTCCGGCCGGTATGGACAGCCATTCCTTTGAACCGACTCCGGCAGATATTATCACAATTCAGAATGCGGATCTGCTGGTCTGCAATGGCGGAGCGATGGAGCAGTGGCTTACCAGAGTGCTGGATTCTCTTGAGGGCGGACAGGAGCCCGGATGTGTAGTCAGAATGATGGATTATGTGGATACTGTTCAGGAAGAGATTGTAGAAGGAATGGAGGATGAAGAGCATCATCACGACGGGGAAGAAGAGCATGATGAGGACGGCGAGGAAAATCATGTTCATGAAATTGAGTATGACGAGCATATCTGGACATCGCCTGTCAATGCGATGAAGCTTACGGAGGTCCTCTCGGAGACTCTGAGCGGACTGGATCCCGACGGCCGTTTTGTCTACAGTGAAAATGCCGCAGTTTATGTGGAAAAGCTGAGTAAGCTTGATCAGGAGTTTCGTGATATTGTGGCATCCGGAAAGAGACGGCTCATCGTGTTTGGAGACAAATTTCCGCTGCGGTATTTTTTTGAGGAGTACGGACTGGACTACCGTGCGGCATTTTCAGGATGCAGCACCGATACGGAACCGAGTGCCAAAACGATTGCGTATCTGATTGACAAGGTGCGTGAGGAAAATATACCGGCTGTGTATTATCTGGAGCTTTCAAGCCCACGGGTGGCAGAGATAATCAGCGAGGAGACGGGAGCGGAGCCGCTTCTGTTTCATTCCTGCCATAACGTGACCAGAAAGCAGTTTGAGCAGGGGATCACATACCTGGAGATGATGGAACAGAATGCAGTTAATTTGAGAAAAGGATTGGAATAGATGGGACTGCTGTTGAGATGTGAGCATGTTGATTTCGGCTACGAAAATCAGGATGCGGTAATTGATGTGAGCCTGGAGGTAAATACAGGCGATTATATCTGTATTGTGGGAGAAAACGGTTCCGGAAAGAGTACGCTCATGAAAGGAATTCTGGGGCTGTTAAAACCTACTGCCGGACATATAGAAGTGTCAGAAGAACTGAAGCGTGCCGGCATTGGTTATCTGCCGCAGCAGACAGAGGTACAGAAGGATTTTCCGGCAACTGTGTTTGAAGTGGTTATTTCAGGATGCCTTGGGAAAAGGGGCAACAGGCCTTTTTATTCTGCAAAAGAGAGAGAGGCGGCGCGTGCCAACCTGGAACGTCTGGGAATAGGAGAGCTCAGAAAGAGCTGCTTCAGGGAACTGTCCGGCGGACAGAAGCAGCGGGTTCTTATTGCCCGCGCTCTCTGCGCCACAGATAAGCTTCTGGTTCTGGATGAACCTATTACGGGGCTTGATCCGTCGGCTATTCAGGACTTTTATCAGCTCATCCGAAAGCTGAACCGGGAAGAGAACGTGGCCATCCTTATGGTGTCCCATGATGTAGCCAATATTGTTCATCACGCCGATAAGATACTGCACCTTAAGCAGAAGCCGCTTTTCTGGGGCAATATGCGTGATTATGTGAAAAGTCAGGCTGCCAGAGAGTTTCTTGGAGACAGAGAGGAGGATAACATATGATTCATGTTGTGACTGAAATGCTGTCCTACCCGTTTCTTGTCAGGGCCCTTCTGGGAGGGCTTATGGTGTCTCTCTGTGCATCCCTTCTGGGTGTCAGCCTTGTCCTGAAACGGTATTCCATGATAGGAGATGGCCTGTCCCACGTTTCTTTCGGGTCTCTGTCTGTTGCTCTGGCTGTAGGGTGGTCCCCTCTTACGGTTTCTATTCCGGTAGTAGTGCTGGCTGCATTTTTTCTTCTGCGGATTACAGAAAACGGCAGAATGCGGAGTGATGCGGCCATTGCAATGATATCAGCCAGTGCGCTGGCAATCGGAATTATTGTCACATCGCTGACTACGGGAATGACGACGGATGTCAGCAGTTATATGTTCGGAAGTATTCTGGCCATGAGCCGGGACGATGTAAGGCTGGCAGCAGTTTTGTCAGTGATTGTGCTGGGGCTTTTTCTGTTCTGCTATAATAAAGTATTTGCAGTTACATTTGATGAGAGTTTTGCCAAAGCGACGGGAGTAAATGTATCTGTCTACAATATTCTCATAGCTGTTCTGACAGCCGTCACGATAGTTCTCGGGATGCGGATGATGGGAGCCATGCTGATTTCAAGCCTGATTATTTTTCCGTCCATCACGGCAATGCGTATTTTTAAAAGCTTTGGGGGCGTGGTTGTTGCATCGGGGATTCTGTCAGTGGTCTGCTTTTTTATAGGAATGATGTTTTCCTATGTGTATTCTACTCCGGCCGGAGCCAGTGTCGTGGTAGTAAATCTGGCTTTTTTCCTGCTGTTTTCACTGTTTCAGGTTATCAGTCAGCATGGGAAGAAAAAATCCTGAGACAAAAAGCGGATGGGATATTCTTTGCAGTAAGGTTGACAAAATCCGAAAATTATGTTTAAATGAAACGCGTGAATAAAAAATGAAAAGCTTGTCTAAGCGTTAAAAAGACTATAGAGTTTTCTGTTTCTGAGATAAACAGTGGGTCTATAGTCTTTTTCTTTTGAAGTTTGAGATGACATTAAAGGGGGAGAAGTATGGATCAGACGTATATGAAAGAAAAACCGGTTTTCCCGCTTTTGCTTTCCATGGGAATACCAATGATTTTATCCATGATTGCAGGAGCTCTCTACAATATTGTGGACAGTATTTTTGTGGCCCGTATCAGTGAGGATGCCATGACGGCTCTGTCTCTGGTTTTTCCTGTTCAGAATCTGGCGCATGCAGCCGGAGTCGGATTTGGTGTGGGAATCAATGCCCGGATAGCACGGCTTCTGGGGGAGGGAAAAGCCCGTGAGGCTGACAAAGCCGCT
The DNA here is from genome assembly GCA_944384125.1 of uncultured Lachnospiraceae bacterium. Lineage (GTDB taxonomy): Bacteria > Bacillota > Clostridia > Lachnospirales > Lachnospiraceae > Otoolea. The sequence goes on from CALWSF010000004.1 coordinate 40,503, forward strand.
TCGCAGGGGCTGTTTCTCAGTTTTATTCATGGAATTGTTCTGACGGCGGCCGGTCTTGCAGTCATTCCTTATTTTCTGAGAATGTTCACAAGCGATGCCGCTACCATAGATTATGGCCTTACGTATTTTTATATTGTGTTCCTTTTTTCGGCAGTGGATACCATGGGCATGGCTTATGAAAAGATATATCAGGCGGTGGGAAAGATGGTTCTTTCCATGAGCAGTGTTCTGCTGGGATGTGTGGTCAATATTATTCTTGATCCCATTCTTATATTTGGTCTTGGTCCGGTTCCGGCATTCGGAATAAGGGGAGCAGCCTGGGCGACCGGTCTGGGGCAGACGGCGTCTCTTATATTTTATCTGATTATATATTACCGTAATCCTTTAAATGTGAAGATTTCTGTGAAAGATATGAAACCGGAAGGAAGGCTCTGCCGGGGGATGTACTCGGTGGGAATCGCAGCTGCTCTGAATATGTCTCTTACTTCACTGCTGCTGTCAGCTCTGAATGCAATACTGGCCCCGTTTTCTCAGGTATATATTCTCGTTCTGGGGGTTTATTATAAACTGCAGGCACTTCTGTATCAGGCAGCCAGCGGACTGGTGCAGGGAATGCGTCCCCTCATAGGATACAATTACGGAGCGGGAGAATTTGGGCGTGTCAGGAAAATTTATCGCTGTGCGCTTCTGGTAATCGCTGTTATAATGGCTGCCGGAATGTTTTTGTGTCAGACTGTTCCGGAATTCCTCATGGGTCTGTTTACGGAAAATGCATCAACAATTGAGATAGGCCGTACAGCCCTCAGGATTATAAGCTGGGGCTTTATTGTCTCGTCGGTTTCTGTCGTGTCTTCAGGTGCTCTGGAGGGACTGGGGAAAGGACCTGATTCACTCTGGATTTCTCTTCTCCGGTATGTGATTGTGATTATTCCCCTTGCTTATATTTTAAGCCGTATCATGGGACCGGCTGGAGTATGGCATGCGTTCTGGGCTTCGGAAGCTGTCACTGCCGTATTGGCTCTGATTATATACAGGAGAGGTTCAGGGACAGGAAGAGTCTGATAAAAGGTACAAAGCAATAAGAAAATGACATAATATGGCAGATTAACCTACAAAAAGACGAAGAACGCCTATCCGGAGACGGGAAAATAAGGGGAAAATGATGAAAATGGAAAATACATGGAAAATAAATTGATCCCTGTATGGGTTTCTGCTAAAATGAAAATGTCATTAAGCGTTATAAGGAGGAAAATATAATGAAATTAAGTGCGAGAAATCAGCTGGCAGGTAAAGTTGTAAATGTTCAGGAAGGAGCCGTAAACGGAATTGTTACGCTTGACTGCGGCAATATCACTGTTTCCGGAACAATTTCCATGGCCGCTGTAAAGGAGCTTGGACTTGTGCCGGGAAAGGAAGCAGTTGCAATCATTAAGGCAACGGAGGTTATGATTGGACTTGGCGATCTGGCTATCAGTGCGAGAAACAAATTCAGCGGAAAAGTTGCTTCTGTGACGGAGGGCGCTGTAAACGACAGTGTTGTGCTTGACATTGAAGGCGGAAAATGCATTACGGCCATGATTTCAAGAAATGCTGTAAAAGAGCTGGGACTTGAAGCCGGAAAAGAAGCTGTTGCTGTGATCAAGGCTACTTCCGTTATGTTTGGAGTAGAGGATTAATTAAATCAGACTATTTTTAAGTAAAGGGGTCGCCGCGGAATGCAGGGGTATTTCGCGGCGGCTTCTGTTTTTTGATATGTTTTTTGTAATATAACCAGCGACGCATATAGGTAATTACAGTGCCGGTACGGGCTGCGAGGCTTGACTTTAAGGCGGTTTTGTGTAAAATAAGAAATTAGACTCAGGAAACTGTTATAACATAGAAAAGAAGGTAGAAAAGATGACGAAGATTGATATTATTTCCGGCTTTCTGGGAGCGGGAAAAACAACTTTTATTAAAAGACTGATAGAGGAAGCCATAGCCGGAGAGCAGGTTGTACTGATTGAAAATGAATTTGGGGAAATCGGAATAGACGGAGGATTTCTCAGGGATTCAGGCATTGAAATCCGTGAGATGAATTCCGGATGTATCTGCTGCTCTCTGGTGGGCGATTTCGGAAGATCTCTGGAAGAGGTTCTGACAAAATATCATCCTGATCGTGTGATAATAGAGCCGTCAGGCGTGGGCAAGCTTTCGGATGTGATGAATGCGGTTGCAAAAGCAGCATCTACGGCAGAGGTTGTGTTAAACAGTGCCGTGACGGTGGTGGACGTCAATAAATGCAGAATGTACATGAAGAATTTTGGCGAGTTCTTCAACAATCAGATTGAAAATGCGGGTACGATTGTCCTCAGCCGGACGGATGTTGCAGATCCCAAAAAGATTCAGGCCGCAGTGGAGATGCTCAGGTCCCACAATGCCAGAGCTGCGATTGTGACTACGCCGTGCAGTCAGCTTACGGGTTCTCAGCTTCTGGAGATTATTGAGAAAAAAGATGATATGGCAGAGATGCTTATGCGTGAGGCAAAGGAGCACATGCATGACCATGAGCATCACCATGAGCACGGAGAAGAGTGCGGCTGCCACGACCATGAGCATCATCACGAGCATCATCATGAGCACGGAGAAGAGTGCGGCTGCCACGACCATGAGCATCATCATGAGCACGGAGAGGAGTGCGGCTGCCATGATCACGAGCATCATCATGAGCATGGAGAGGAGTGCGGCTGTCACGACCATGAGCACCATCATCATGCAGACGAGGTATTTACAAGCTGGGGACTCGAGAATGTGCCTCCGATGACCCGGGAGAAGCTGGAAAGTATTCTGGATGATCTGGCGTATGGAACGAAATACGGGGAGGTTCTCCGTGCAAAGGGTATGATTCCGGGTACGGAAAAGGGAAGATGGCTTCATTTTGATCTGGTGCCGGAGCAGGCAGAGATCCGGGAGGGAGCTCCCGACTATACAGGAAAGGTATGTGTGATCGGTTCCGAGCTGGACGAAGAGGCGCTTAAGGCGGCTTTTACTGCCTGACGAAATAGGAGGAGTTGCGGATAATGGAACAGGAAAGAATGCCGTTGTTTCTGATTAATGGTTTTTTGGAGGCGGGTAAGACCCAGTTTATCCGCTTTACTCTGCAGCAGGATTATTTCCGCACTGAGGGTAAGACACTCCTTATCGTATGCGAGGAGGGCGAGGAGGAGATTGATGAGGAAATCCTCGCTGACACAAATACGACTGTGCTGTATGTGGATGAAATGGAAAAGCTGACTCCGGAATATCTGGAAGAGCTGGAACTGCTTCATAATCCTGAGCGGGTTCTTATGGAGTGGAATGGCATGTGGGATCTGTCGGGCCTCCGGCTTCCGCGCGACTGGGATCTGTATCAGCAGATTACGATTATTGACGGATCGACTTTTGATCTCTATCTGAATAATATGAAGCCTCTCGTGGGCAATATGGTGCGCAATTCAGAAATGATTATCATGAACCGGTGTGATGGAATTGAAGATCTGGATACCTATCGCCGGACACTGAAGGGCATGAATCCTCAGGTTCAGATTATATTCGAGGATGCAGACGGGGAGATTGATGAAATTTCCGAGGCGGATTTGCCGTATGATGTCAATGCAGAAGTGATTGAAATTTCTCCGGAAGCTTACGGAATCTGGTATATTGACACACTGGATAAGCCTGATCGGTACAGAGGAAAAACGGTTGAATTTACCGGAATGGTTTTGAAGGCACCTGAATTTCCGAAAAATTATTTTGTTCCGGGACGTATGGCCATGACCTGCTGCGAGGCGGACATGACATTCCTTGGCTTTATGTGCAAGGCAAGAAATGCCCGGCTGCTGGAAACGAAGGAATGGGTAAAAGTCCGGGCCCGCATTGAATATGAGTACAGCCCTGAATATGAGGGAGAGGGCCCCATGCTTTATGCTGAAAGTGTGGAAAAAACACAGCCGATTGAGGAGATTGTGCAGTTCTGACAAAAGATTTGAAAAGAAAATATATGCGCCTGCGTGACGTTGAGCCGCGCAGGCGCATTTTTATGATGAGTTATATACAAAATAAAATTTATTCGGACATTTTCGGTACCGGTGTGGGGCGTGAACGATCAAATACTTCATTTACGTCAAACAGATCGCTTAAATGGTCGCCTCCGACGCCGCTCTCCGGAAGATCGTAGTACATCCGGTAGCCGTCCAGATTACGCCTTCCCTGGCGCAGATAATCATCCCCGATCTGGACGAAATACCGGGTGGAATCTACATTGCAGAAATACCGAAAGCCTTTTGAATGGAGATACTGGAATCTTTCACTGCTGGTATCATAGGGGTGCCAGTCTCCGATATCGCTTCCGAATGGGAAAAGAATTATGTCGCATGGACCGATGAGAGTTTCCACCTCGTTTTCCCATTTATCCGTGTCGGTAATGAAATTTTCCATGGATATTTCGCCCATATTTCTGTGTCCCCAGCTGTGGGACGCCAGCTCATATCCGCTGTCTTTCAGACACTGGGCAACTTTGGCGGCTTCCTCCCTCTCCTTTTCATAATCGAATCCGGGATGCTCGGCCAGATATTCCTCTGTGTTGTAGGAGGGAGCTGTCCTGTAGCCCAGGATACCGTTGTATCCGGTAAAGGCAATGACAGCTCGTGCACCGCGATAAGAAAAATCGGGGTGTTCCTCAATAAAATCGTCCAGCAGGGGGACGAGATCATAGGAACCGACAGCAACGGAGCCGTCGTCCATTTTCATTTCGCAGGTAGGACGCCCGTCTTCTCCCACAATCATACGGGAGGCAAAGCCGTCGCCTTCCATATATTCATAATAACAGACATCGTCCTGAGACATGACAAAAGCCTGCTTTCCGGGCGGCAGCATGATGTTCCCTTCCTCGAAGTGAACGGTGCCGTCCTCGTCCGTTACTTCATAAGCCAAATCATGGAGGCGTACCAGTACAAAGCCCCGATCATACATGGACTGGAGAATTTTCATGAATTCATCCTTGGTGGTCATTACCTGATTATATCCCTTTTCCCGGCTGTCGCCGTCGAAAGCCTTGGATGTGTCCATAATGAGTGTATGGAAAAATACATGGGTTACTTTATAGGGATCCACCCGGACGAGAGTTTCCTTGATAGTGGAATACTCAGCGATGGCGGCTGTGGCCTCTTCTGATGATGCATAGGGACACATTTGAAGAAGCTGTATGGCCAGATCATAATCGTATCCGGCGGCCAGAAGACTGGCCTGTTCAAGGTAGTACTGGAGACTTCCCTCAGGAGCTTCTGTCTCGTCCGTCTGTGTTTCGGGAGAAAGAGAGATTCCGGAAGCTGTCTCGTCCGGGTTTTCCAGCTGACTTGCGGATGCGGCAGAGGACAATGCAGTGTCTTCTGAAGTGTCGTTATGCAGATACAGCCATGCAGCTATAATCAGCAAAACAACAAGTATGGATACAAGAATAATATAGGGCAGCAGCTGCCCGCCTCTGTTTTGCCTGCGTCTTGAATAGCCGCTTCGTTTCACATGGGAACGGCTGTTGAAAAATGGTATCTTTCTCATAATAACAGTCACCTTACTCGTAAAATATATCGGTTTCCCTGGAAGGGTACCGTTGCCAACCTGAAAATCCTGGTTAGGTGTTCCTATTATAACATAGAACAGTTTTATTGACTATTACAGTTTATTTAAAATTTTGTAAGCCGTCTGTCATAAAGACATGCCGTTTGTCCATAAGCTGATGAGAGAAGGAATGCAAAGCGGAGAATAGTAGAAATGAAACGAGTGGCGGCATTGGTTATGGCTCTCCTGATGTTTTTGTCAGGCGGAGCCTGGAAGACTGAAATTCTGGCCTCGGAGCCTGAGATTCCCGCGCAGGCGGCGGCAGCTGTTGCCGATGCTGCACAGGGACCTCAGATACAGGCGCCATGTGCAATTCTGATGGAAGCCTCGACCGGTACGGTACTGTATGAAAAAAATGCGGATGAGGCAAGAAATCCGGCCAGTGTTACTAAAATTATGACACTGCTTCTGATTTTTGACGCGCTGAAAGCCGGAAAGATCCACCTGGATGACGAGGTGGTAACCAGCGCACATGCAAAATCCATGGGGGGCTCCCAGGTATTTCTGGAGGAGGGAGAGGTACAGACTGTTGAAACGCTGATAAAGTGTATTGTAATTGCTTCCGGAAATGATGCAAGCGTGGCGATGGCAGAATATATCGGAGGAGACGAGGCTACTTTCGTTTCAATGATGAATGAGAGGGCCGAAGGCCTGGGAATGGAAAACGCTAATTTTGAGGACTGCTGCGGTCTGACAGATTCCATGACACACGCGATGTCAGCAAGAGACATTGCGCTGATGACCCGGGAACTGATTACCAAGTACCCCGAAATTTTTCAGTATTCCACTATATGGATGGAAAATATCACTCACGTAACAAAGCAGGGAACAAAAGAGTTCGGGCTTTCCAATACAAACAAACTGCTTAAAATGGCAACGAATTTTGAGACTACAGGTTTGAAGACGGGATCTACATCGCTGGCAAAATACTGCCTTTCGGCAACAGCGAGGAAGGACGGGATCGAGCTGATTGCTGTGATTTTAGCTGCACCGGATTACAAAGCCCGTTTTTCTGATGCAGTGACGCTTTTAAATTATGGATATGCCGGATGTCAGATGTACCGCGATGAGGATCCGGGAGAAGTACCTGAAGCATCGGTTGTCGGAGGGGTAAAAGATACCGTAAAGGGAAAATTAAATGGTACATTTTCCTATCTTTCCATGCAGGGGGAGGATCTGAGCGGAATTGAAAAGGAATGGGAATTTGCAGAAAGAATAGAGGCCCCTGTCAATGAGGGGGATATTCTGGGAAGTCTTGTGTACCGGCTTAACGGAAAAGAACTGGGAAGAGTTGAATTTGTAGCAGAGGAAAATGTGCGGAAAGCTACATATTTTGATGCTGTCAGACGCGTGGCGGCAAGTCTCGGAGTATAGGGAATATACAGGAAACAGTAAAAATCCGGAAGACAGTTCCGGGCAGCAAAGAACAGAACAGCCATTCTGTTGCAGAGTTTTGCCCGCAGAGCTGTATTCCGGATTTTTATATGCCGGTTCCCGCAGTTTTACCGCTGGGCCGTCACAGCATTATAGAAGCTCAGTAAATACAGTCCGCAGATACCCACGAGAGCATAGATGACTTTTGACAGCATGGAGGTGGCTCCAAAAAGATAGGAGACGAGATTAAAATTAAAGAAACCTATCAGTCCCCAGTTTACCGCGCCTATGATGGCAATAGTAAGGGCAATGACATTTAACGTTTTCTGCATATTCTACCATCCTTTCCGTCTGCGGACATGCCGTCTGCCGTATGGCGGATACGGTCTGCCCGTTCTGTTTGTGAGAGCTTCCGCCGCCGGTTCTGTCCCGGCGGCAGACCGGTTCAGCTGAAAAACGGTCTGAGGAAGCCTTTCTCTATCTCTTAGTATGAGAAAAAGATGGAAGAATATACGTGTTACTGAGCGGCAGCTTCAGAATACTCAGTTGTTACCAGTTCTTTGTAGGGAACACGTTTTTCAAGTTCTCCTGCTTCTTCCAGGATATTCTGGAGCAGATCAAAACTGCTTTCTTCGAATATGGTATCGTTTTTCCATGTGTCCTGGCTCTTGTAGCGCTCTACGATTGCTGCAATTACAGCTTCATCTGTTTCCCTGAACTGAGGTCTGATCGTTCTGGCAATTTCTTCCGATGAATGTGTATTCACATATTCGAGTCCCCGCTGAATGGCATTCGTAAATGCCTGAATGATTTCAGGGTTTTTCTCAATATAACTTTTTTTGGCGGAATATGCTGTGTATGGAACGTATCCCGAGTCAACTCCCAGGGAGGCGACAACAACTCCGTTCCCCTCATTTTCCAGTGCGGTGGCAAAGGGCTCGAACTCTACAGTGTAATCTGCGTCGCTGCTGGTAAAAGCGGCAGCAGTCAGACCGAAATCAATGCTCTGGTCGATAGTCAGATCAGTTTTGGGATCAATGCCGTTTTTCTTGAGAATATATTCAAATATCATTTCAGGCATGCCGCCGGCCCGCCGCAGCATGATGAACATTTTGGTTTAAGGAAGTTCGTATTTAAAGAAAATATCCGGGTTTCCATTTTGATCTACTAGGATTTTATCAATTAATAATTCAATGTCTGCTCGATTAAGAAGATTTTGCGTTATTATTTTGTTCCATATATCAGAGGTGGAACTTATGCTTGTTTGTTCTATAGTATTATTATAGGATGAAAAGGAGGGGAGATTCTGAAGTGTTTTTTCAGTTTCTTTTATCTGCTTTATTTTTTCTTCTTCAAGAGAAGTCAGAGCCTCACTCAGGTAGGGTGTTATATATGAAGAGTCTGAAAGTTCTGCTATTTTTTGTGAAATAATAGTTTTCAGTTCGTTTTTCAATTTTTGTATATGATGTTCTAGCCTTTGTCGGTAATTAAATACAGGGGAGATTTGATTATAATTTGGTGTTTTAATAGTTTGTATTATATCTGAATGTTTATCTTGAATAAGAGATAAATATTTGTATAAAGCAGTATTCAATGTTTCTTCTGTAATTAAATGAGAACGGGAACAAAAAGCTTTTCCCTTTTTATTATACGTTCCACATATATAATATTTTTTTCTATCGGGACGGTTAATAGCAGTCATTTTAGAACCACAGTCACTGCAATAAAGGCATCCGGAAAATAGGTTTGTATGTTTTCTCTGGCCTCGATAATGATTATTTAAACGGCTGTTTTTTGTGTCTTGCAATAGTTTGACAGTTTCGTCATCAAATATTTTGGGATGATGTCCATAAAAAACAAATTGCTGTTCTTTAGGAACTTTTTTGTCTTTGCCATTAATTGTATTTCTCTCTCTTTTGTGGGTACGGAATATTCCATTGTGATAATCGTTAAATAATGTATCCCTAACCATACTGTAATTCCACTTATAAACTACTTTGCGGTGATATGGAATTCCCAAAGAATTGTAACGTTCTTTTTGAAGCATAGTGGGAGTAGGAATATTTTTCTCATTTAGAATTTGTGCAATTTTACGGATACCGTTTCCTTCCAGATAAAGATCTTTTTCCATATGTAAAATAGAAGCGGCTTCTTCATCGATCAATATTTTCTGTGGGGTTATTGGGCTGCGGATATATCCAAAAGGTGGAGTGCATTTTAGGGTACCATTTTCTTGTTCTAATCGTTTGACTCTTTTTACTTTTTTACTTGTATTTTTTACATGCCTTTCATTATCCCAGGTTTTTATGCCAAGAATATCGTCATCAGAATAAAAAGAATCGTAATTATCATCAATAAGAATAATCCGTTTTCCCATTTCTTCCATTTCTTCCAAAAAAAGAAGTACTTTGGCATTGTGTCGGCCAATGCGGGATAAGTCTTTTGCAATGATTACATTGATACTATCCAGTTGTGCTAACATTTTTTTGAAATCGGGCCTGTCAAAAGAATATCCAGAATATCCATCATCTTCGTATATGCACCGAACAGTCATGTGATTATCTTTTGCAAATTGTTCAATGATTTTTTTTTGATTTTCTATGGATGAGTAGCGACTTTTGTTGTCGTCTCTAGAGAGGCGTACGTAGCCATCTACTAACAGGGGTAAGTCTGAAAAGGGAGTATTAGGATTCATATATTGTCCTCCTGTTTTTTTATTTTAGCAGGAAAGGACTCGTCTTTGTTGAAGTAAGATGGGTACAGATGATTTTGTATGATTTTTTCAATTCCTTTTTGCAACAATTCACTGCCTTCCCAATATGTGACAACAAGGAAGCCTTGTTGCGCTAACTGCTTTTTTTTCTGAAGAAGTGTTTCTTTGTCAATGTTTAATGATGCGGACAAATAAACAATTTGTTTTTTTGATGATATAGTAATCACCTCAGAGTAGAATTACTATATTTTATGCATTTGCAGGCTTATCCTATTTTATTCAGAAAAAGAAAAATGATACGTAAATGAAATAAGTTAATGAAAAGAGAATCCGCTGACGCAAGGCCAACGGATTTGAGGGATAGTATTGAAAAGAAATGTGTTTGTTTTACTTATACAGTGATTGCTGTTATGCAATAAAACGCATCAGCAACATAGCAAGAGTTGCATTTATGATATTTATTGCGATAAGAATAGGATAAAAATTATTTTTTACATTAGATGTACCTAATATACGTCCCATATATTGAAGCGAAGCACCCAGAAGAAGAATACCGGGCACAAGAATAGTAATATTTTGATTTGTTAGCATTCCACTTGCATATAAGCTTGCAGCAACGCCAACTCCACCACCGATGGAAAGAAATGCGGCTATTAAAACAGTAGCAGCAATTCCTGGCAATGAGAAAATTCCCATGACAGGTTCAAATACGCGCCCTAATATATCAGTAAGACCTGTAAGATTTAAAATCTGAATCATGGCAAAAGCAAATAATACATTGGGAACCATAGAATTTGCGGACAGTTTGTATCCATTTCTGGCTCCTTCCACGAATGCATCTATTATAGTTCCATTTGTTTTGGCCTCTTTTTCCATTAAAGTTCCCCCTTATATACTTTTGTTAGATAAAGTCGCATTAGGTTTGCTCCAAATATCTTGAAAGCAAATACTACGACCAGCGGTGTGATAATTGTAATGCTGAAGAATGGAAACAGTACAGCACATGACGAAAGGTAATTTGTTAGCGTGGCGCCGGCAGAGTACTGAAAACAGGCGAAAATGGTTTTCTGTCGGTCGTTGATGAGGGAAGAATTGCTGAGCTCATTTAACATGGATGCCCCCGCATCTGCAGACTGAAGGCTGGCAATCAGAGTCAAACCACAAAGACCGGGGATTCCCATCAAAGGCATCAGGATAGGAGTTAATAGTTTTTGTGCAGCCTTCAACCCGTCCAGGTATTCAACAACCTTTACAACTCCCAGGGCCAGCATGACTGCGGGGAAAATTGTCAAAGCAAAGAGCCAGGCGTCTTTACCGCCGGAACCACCGGTTCCACGAAAGTCATTGGCTAATGTGCCGGCGCCTTCTGTCAGGGAACCAAGTTTTCCAAAACCACCCAGAACATTTGTAAAATCTAATGCCCGGATAGGACCTTCAGCAGACTGAAAAATACCAGAAAAAAACAGAATTGCAACGATAAGAGCGATATATCCATACCACCGGACATGGACATCTAACTGGTATAATTTATTATCATTCATGGATAGAACCTCCTTTTTAATATCCGATTAACTCTGCGAAAGTAATGACAGCAGCGCTGATTCCCCATTCAATGGCGACAATGGGAAAAGCAAAGCGAATCCACTCTGTATAACTAATATTTGCGATTCCAATACAGCTGGTTGTAACTGAACTAGTAGGAATAATCGCATTAGTAAATCCGTCTCCGCACTGAAATGCCAAGATACTTATTTGCAGAGAGATACCGCATATGCGGGCTATGGATCCCATAATAGGCATGACAAGAGTTGCCTGACCACTGCCGGATGGTACAAAAAAGTTGATGACGATGTTGGAGATAAGCATTCCTATAGCAGTAAGAAAGCTGGGAAGTGCCTGAAGGAGTTCTGCTAGTTCATATACGATAGTATCCATAATCATTCCGTCCTGCATTATGATTAAAACACCGCGCCCCATTCCAATTACCAAGCTTGCAAAAACCATATCTTTGGCTCCGGAAAGCCATGACTGAGCGATTTTATTAGGGTTTAGTTTACCAACAAGACCGGAAAGGACACCCATGGCAAACAGGACAGGCGCCATCTGGGATGTGCTCCAAGATAAAAACAGAGCGCCAAATATCATAATGGAGAAACAGATTAGCATAACAAATAAAACGAGAAAATGAAACGGAGTGAAAGATTCAGGTTTTGTTAGCTCATATACCTGTACTTGAGAGTTTTCTTCAGAGCGGTATACGTAACTTTTTTTAGGATCCTTTTTTACCATTATTGCATATCGAATTGTATAGAGATATACAGCTAAAAGTGTTATGGCGTGAAATACCGCACGTAACGGAAGACCGGAATAGGTTGGAAGTCCCAAGATCCCTTGAGCGACAGCTGTTGTATAGGGATTAAAGGTTCCGCAGCTGAACCCCACAAAAGTACCCATTAAAATCATGGCAGTTCCAACCATATCATCATAACCGACGCGGCGGGCCAGAGCAATTCCCATTGGAATGAAAATGATACATTCAGTGCTGAAGCCCATGAGTCCGCCAAGCATAGAAAAGACAGTCATAATAATAAAAACCATCAACTTTTCTCTGTTATGCAGTCGGTATGCAATTTTGTCAATTGCAAGCTGCAGTGTTCCAGTATCATTGATAATGGAAAAACTGCCGCCTGCAATAAATACAAAAAAGATTAAAGAAGACATATCTACAAGCCCGGCCGGGATTGCGTTAAAGAGCTGATACAATGTAGTTGGAGATGCTGCAGTTGCGGTGTAGGAATTTGGATCTATTACAAGGTTTCCTGATGCATTTTCAACATATGTATACTGGCCGGCCGGGATAATGTAGGTAAGAACCGCACATAAAATTATAATCGCAAAGATAATCACACATGTATGGGGAACCGTTATGGAGGATAGCTTTGAGATATGCTTTCCTTTCTGTTTCATTTAGATTCCTCCTCTGCGAAAAAAATTACTCTACGGTTATTGTTTCGTATGTTTTACCTTCTTTCATGACAAAAGCACAATCCAAAAGTGCCTTGGGATCGGTCATCAAATCTCGTTTCCATGCAGAAATATCGGCCATCTTTCCGGGTTCGATGGTTCCAATCAGATGAGAAAGTCCAAGAATTTCTGCGTTTGTCCGGGTTGCAGCTTTTAAAATCCGGAAAGGTTCGATACCGGAGTTCATCCAGGATTCAAACTCATAGCCGTTTTCATAAGGATGATGAACAGCAATAAAATCGGTACCATATCCAAGACGCAGGCGGCTGTTTATTATAACTTTTCTGCCTTCTTTTAAGCGTTTGGAGTACTGACGAAGCTTTGCCTGGAACTGTGGTATTTTCTGTTTCAGTGATTCCTCGTTAAGGTTAATAATATCATCATATGGACAGAATGTAGGAACGAGGTAAACATTGAGATCTTCCATTACACGGGCGGTGTCTTCTGTTATCAGAGAACCATGCTCCATTCCATCAATACCCATAAGGGCCACTTTCTTCATCTGTTCAGAGTTATAGATGTGAGCAGTAACAGTTCTTCCGAGTTCGTGAGCAGTATCGATAATAACTTTGATCTCCTCATCGCTGAGCTGCTGATCATCCGGTGTGTCATTTGGAGTGCTGAATCCACCGTTGATCATGATTTTTATAAAATCAGACCCCATTTTAATTTCATTTCGCACTGCATGGCGGAAGAATTCAACGCCGGTTCCGATTGTAGGTGTCATGGCGGCAAAAGCTTCAGCCAGATCAGGATTCGTTCTCAAGTATTGGGAATGATCTCCGTGGCTTCCAATATCAGCCATATAATGAGGGGTAACAACCATTCGTGCTCCCGGGAAAATTCCCAAGTCGATCATCTCACGGGCTGCAAGGCTTCCACGTGCTTCATACGTGGAGTTTCCAACACAACGAATTGTGGTAAAGCCGCGATACAAACATTCTCTTGCAACATAGAGATGGCACATACTTTTCCATGCAGGACCACGGTAAACTATGTCATGATTTCTGTTATGCCAGTCAATAAACTGACTGTGCACATGAGCATCAATCATACCAGGAGTTACAGTGCAGTCACTCAGATCAATTGTTTCTGTTTGCTCAGGATGTGGAAGATTTTGTCCGACAGCTTCAATTGTTTTATCATGGATGAGAATTTCCATGTTTTCTTGAAGTTTGTCCTGTATTCCGTCATACAGTTTTCCGCACTTGATTAATTTGTACTGTTCCATTTTTCTCCTCCTTTTCTGAAACTATTGATTTATATGTGAATTTGTTAGGTTTAAAATTGATAAAAGTAAAAATGTGATGTATATTCTATGTTTACTGATTAAATAATACACTATTTATTGATTTTATGGAAATATGAATTATAATTGAATATATATGATTTTTATATCAGTAATAATGATGAGGGTTTAAGATGAAAACAGAACAAATTCTTTTAATTATTGAGATCAGCAGGCAGGGTTCAATATCAAAGGCGGCTCAGAAACTGTTCATGGCACAGCCAAATGCCAGCAATGCAGTTTATGCTCTGGAGCAGGAACTGGGATATCAGATATTAGAGCGCACGTATAATGGTGTAACTTTTACGCCAAGAGGAAAAAAATTCCTTCAATATGCATATTCCATTCAGAGGAATCTTGACAATATATATCTTTTAAAGCAGGAAGAGAAGAAGATAAGACTTTTTGTGGCTACATATGCCTATTCATTTGCCGAAAATGCGTTTGTGCGTTTTTGCAAAAGTTATATTAATTCTGCTAAGACGTTAAACTGTAGTCTGACAAAAATAGGAACAGTAAAAGAAGGCATGGAGATGCTGATAAATGACATTGTTGATATCTCTTTGATTGTATGCAGACGTGAACTATATGGATATTTTGAAGCTGAGTTCAAACAAAATAATTTGCATCCCATTTTTCTTGATTATGTGTCTCTTTATATTACATTATCAGAAAATCATCCTATGGCCTGTAAAGAAGCCGACAATTTACTGGAATATGTGGATTATCCTTGTGTATCAAATGCCGGATTAGCCAGCAATCTGGCACCGCCAGAAGTAGAAGAACTTTTGCGGTCTGTGAAAATGCATATTGTGATGGGACCAGATGAAGCTCGCTTATCTCTTCTTGAAAGCGGAAATACATTTGCTATTAGTACTCCATATCCTAAAAAGGTATTAAAAGAGCATGGGCTTGTATGCAGGAAAATACCAAATGCGGAACGCTGCATGCTTCTGTTAGTAAGGGAGGAGGAATATTTAAATGAAGAATTGCAGAATTATATTAGAATTGTTCGTGAAGAAATACAGAAATGGTTAGATGACATTGTATAAGTTGATTGGTAAATATTTTGTGTCATCATGTAGGGGTATGCCGCCGGCCCGGCCGCCCAGTACTTTTGTGCCCTTCAGATCCTGCCACGAAAAATCTTCCCGGGCTGTTCGCCCGACCAGAAAATTACCGGCTCTCTGTGTAAGCTGCGCGAAATTCACGGCATAATCCTGCGATCCTTCCTGATAAACGTAAATACTGGCTTCTGAGCCCATAAAACCGATGTCAGCATCTCCTGAAATAAGAGCAGTCATAACCTTATCGGCACCTGCTCCGTTTACGAGAGTAAGGTCAATGCCCTCTTCTTCAAAGTATCCCAGCTCAATTGCGGCATACTGTGGTGCATAAAAAATAGAATGGGCAACCTCATTGAGCGTTACCGGTGTCAGCTCTCCAGAGCTGCCGCCG
The DNA here is from genome assembly GCA_944384125.1 of uncultured Lachnospiraceae bacterium. GTDB lineage: Bacteria > Bacillota > Clostridia > Lachnospirales > Lachnospiraceae > Otoolea. The sequence continues at coordinate 55,991 of CALWSF010000004.1, forward strand.
CTCTGGCATCCGGAAAGTGAGGCGGATAAAAGAGCGGCTGTCAGAAGAACGGAAATCCTTTTTTTCATATTCTGCTCCTGTGAATTTTACTTATGATTTATGATATCGGCAAAAAATCTGTTCGTGCCTGTCCGGTGCCATCCGGTTGTACATTTGGAGAAAGCTCTGCATTGACAAGACGGATGATACCGGGTATTTTAATAAAGATGATAAAATGCAAAAAAGATAAATGAGGAAACGGCGGAGAAAAGATGGCGGAATATGAGATAATTGTACTCGATTTGGACGGAACACTGACAAATCGTGATAAAGTAATAACACCAAAAACCAAACAGCGTCTGATGGAGCTTCAGGAGAGAGGAAAGAAAATTGTTCTTGCGTCCGGAAGACCTACGGTCGGAGTCTGGCCTGTCGCCAGAGAACTGGAACTGGAAAAATACGGGAGCTATATCCTGTCATTTAACGGAGGGATGATAACTGACTGCAGGACAGGGGAGATTCTGTTCAGCCGGCTGCTTCCCCTGGAGGCAAATGAGAAAATTTTCTGTCTGGCAGAGCGGGAGCAGGTTGGAATTGTCACGTATTCCGAGGACGGTAAGAAGCTTCTTACCAACCAGGCTGACAGTCCCTATGCACAGCTGGAGACAAAAATCAATCATATGGAACTTTGTCAGGTGGACGATCTGCTTTCAAGTGTGACATACCGTGTACCGAAATTTCTCATGATTGAGGATGGAGACTTCCTTGCGATGGTCGAGCCGAGAGTTAAGGCCGCCATGGGAAAAAATTACAGCATCTATCGCTCGGAACCTTTTTTCCTTGAGATTCTTCCGCGGGGAATTGACAAGGCGAGCTCACTGGAACGCCTTCTGGCGCGGATAGGTCTTACAAAAGAACAGATGATCGCATGCGGGGACGGCTATAATGATCTTACCATGATCCAGTATGCCGGACTGGGAGTCGCTATGGAGAATGCGGTTCTTCCTGTGCGCAAGGCGGCCGATTATATAACTCTGTCCAACAATGATGACGGAATCGCTCATGTGGTGGAGAAATTTATGCTGTAAAAAATAAGATTTTCTATGGAATTTAGAACTTTAATATGTTAAAATGAAAAAAGCTGTTGTTGTTCAGAAAAAATAAGTTGAAGAGGTGCTTTTTATGAATAAAAAACTTAAGACAGAAGCGGTGGATCATCTTTTTCAGGCTATTCTTACTTTGAAAAGTACAGAGGACTGCTACAGCTTTTTTGAGGACGTGTGTACAGTCAATGAGCTGCTTTCTTTTTCGCAGAGGTACGAGGTGGCAAAAATGCTCCGGGAAAAGAAGACATATCTGGAGATAGCGGAGAAAACAGGGGCGTCCACGGCTACGATCAGCCGTGTCAACCGTTCTCTGAATTATGGAAGCGACGGATATGACATGGTATTTAAACGGCTTGAGGAACAGGAACAGGCGAAGGCAGAGGAGCAGCAGTGACAATGGGAGTTTCTGTGCTTCTTTGCGGGTCAGACTGAGCGGACATACATAGTTGCAGATGTATGAGATTATATGCTCCGGGCAGCTTTTCAATCACGGAGGGGTAGATGATTGAAAAGCTGCCCGGAGTATTTTTGTGCATAAGAAAATGCCGGGTGCGGCAGGAAATTTGCGGCGGGAGAAGGGATTTATATTCTGTCGGTTTAAAGCAAGAAAAAAACAAGATTTCTGATTAAGCCGGAGAAGGAGTTCTGTGATATGATAGGAAAAACTGTATGGAGGTAAGACGGGTAATGGAAAACTGTTCGATACACAGACGCATTCTTGATTATGCATTTGCAGATACAGGTGCACTGTACCGGGATTTCGGGATTTCCCGGCAGGGGTACAGTGATGAACAGGTTGAGGAAAGCCGGCTGCGCTATGGCAGCAATATCATGTCAGGCCGGGCATCAGACACGGTTTTTTATCGTTTGCGGAGAGCTTTTATCAACCCTTTTGCCGTTATTCTGTTTGTGCTGGCAAGCATCTCATTTGTGACGGATGTTCTTCTGGCATCAAATTTCAGCCGAAATATGACTACCGTTATAATTATACTCTGTATGCTTCTCATCAGCGGAATCGTGCGTTTTATCCAGGAAATACGGGCAAAGCGGATTGCGGATCGCCTGACGCGGATGATTGCCTCCGATGTGCTTGTATACAGAAACGGAAAATGGAAAGGGATATCCTCAGAGAAACTGGTGGTCGGCGATTGGGTCCGTCTTTTTGCCGGAGAGCGTGTTCCGGCGGATATCCGTCTGACTGCCGCAAATGATATGTTTGTTTCGCAGTCAGTTATTTCGGGCGAGAGTGAGGTACTGGAGAAAAACTGCAGAACACTTTCAGGAGGGAAAACTCTTTCTTATGCAGAATACAGCAATATTGTTTTTATGGGTTCCTCCATTATCGGAGGTATGGGGGAAGGAATCGTCCTTGCCGTAGGCCGTGATACAGTTTATGGCGGCTTTTCACGAACAGAAATCAGACTGAAAAATGGCTTTGATCAGGGAGCGAATTCTATTGCCCGGGTGCTGATACGATTTATGGCAATACTGATTCCCATTGTTTTCGCAGCCTGTGGAATCACGAAAGGAAGCTGGCTCTCCGCATTTCTTTTTGCTCTGTCAGTTGCTGTGGGACTGACTCCGGAAATGCTTCCCATGGTAATAAGCGCATGCCTGGCCAGGGGAAGTGCGGCTATGGGGAAAAAGCAGACTGTGGTTAAGAACATCAATGCCATGCAGGGTTTTGGCAGTATGGATATTCTGTGTGTGGATAAGACCGGCACTCTGACCGGGGACACGGTTCTTCTGGAATATTATATGGATATTCTGGGAAATGAGAGTGAAACAGTTCTGGATTATTCTTATCTGAACAGCCTGTATCATACAGGAATCAGAAATCATCTGGACAGTGCTGTCCTCCTGTGCGGGGAAATGCCGGGGCACGGAGATCATTTCCGGGAATTTGCGGCATGTCATCCCAAACTGGATGAACTGCCTTTTGACTATGACAGGAAGTTTGCCAGTGTTCTGGTCAGAGGAAATGAGGAAAATGTGCTTATTGTTAAAGGCAGTCTTGATGAGGTGTGCAGTCGATGCAGCCATTTTGAATACAGGGGAAAGCGCAGTCCCATGGAAAATGACGGCCGCGCCAGTGTTCACGCCATTGTGGATGAAATGCTGGAAGACGGCATGAAGATTCTGGCAGTGGCGTATAAACCGATGAAAGGGGAACGGCTTGACGTCAGTGATGAGAGGGATCTCATTCTTTTGGGATATCTGGCATTTTTTGATGCTCCGAAGAAAACCGCAGCTGACGCTGTCAGCAGGCTTCAGAAGCTTCATGTCGGAGTCAGAGTGCTGACCGGAGATCATAGGAGTGTTGCAGTTTCTGTGTGCCGAAGGCTGGGGATTGACACTTCGGGGACTCTGACGGGGACGGAACTGGACTGTCTTTCAGATGACGTGGCAAGAGTCAGAATTGAGCAGACTACTGTGTTTGCGGAATTATCTCCCGGACAGAAGGTGCGCATCCTGCGCATTCTGCAGGCCAATGGACACACAGTAGGCTTTCTGGGAGACGGGATGAATGATTTGCCTGCCATTGTAGAATCAGATGTGGGAATTTCCGTAGACACGGCGGCAGATGCAGTCAGGGAAGCGGCAGATGTCATTCTGCTTAAAAAAGACCTTAATGTACTGGAGGCAGGGATTAAGGAAGGCCGGAATGCATTTTTCAATGTGTCAAAATATATCAGGATTACGGCATCTTCCAATTTTGGAAATATTCTGTCCGTTGTCATTGCAAGTGTGTTTCTCCCGTTTTTTCCAATGACATCTGTGCAGCTGCTTCTGCTGAATCTGCTCTATGACCTGCTGTGTCTTGTGCTTCCCTGGGACCGCGTGGATGAGGATACATGTGACCGGCCGCTGGAATGGTCAGGGAGAACCCTGGGCCGGTTTATGAGGTTCTTCGGGCCGGTTAGCTCTGTTTTTGATATTCTGACATTTGCGTATCTGTTTTTTGTTCTCTGTCCCATGCTCTGCGGCGGAAGTTTTGCCGAGCTGTGCCAAAGCGGACAAAAGCTTCAGTTTATCGCATTATTTCAGACAGGATGGTTTCTTGAATCTATGTGGACACAGGTACTGATTCTTCATCTGCTCCGGACAAAAAAAGTACCAATCATACAGAGCAGGCCTTCCTGTCCTGTGATGGCGGTTACAATAATGGGGATTATATTATTTACTGTTCTGACCTTTACACCGGTGGGACACCTGATTGGTCTGGCTGCTTTGCCTCATACTTATTTTGGGTTTCTCATCATAATTGTTTTGCTGTACTTACTGATGGTTACACTGGCCAAAAGCTGGTATATAAAAAAATACCATGAGCTGTGTTGAGAAAGGAGGAATCTGTTATGAAAAAAAATATCGGTTTTGTCAGTATGGATTCTTCCCTTGCAGGGTGGCTTTATGAGAAACTCCGCGTTTCCGCTCCGGACACTCCGTCGGCGAAAGAACTGATGGAGGGAATCGGGGATTTGATAAATGGCACAGCGGCCTCTCTTATGATTGAAGTGGGAGAAAATGAGAGAATGAATCCTGTAAGCGATACGGTCTGCTGCGGCTCTCTTTCCATTGATCTGAAATTGCGGAGGGTAATACGGGATGGAAGAGAGATTGCGCTGACGCCAAAAGAGTTTGATATTCTGTATTTTCTGGCGCGCAACCGCGGGGAGGTTTTTACAAAAGAACAGATTTATCAGGCTGTGTGGGAGAGCGATTATCTTCTGGATGACAGCAACATTATGGCATTTATCCGAAAGCTCAGGAAGAAGATTGAGCCCAATCCGGATGCTCCGGAATACATACTGACAATATGGGGGATCGGATATAAATTTAATGACAGGCTGTAGCGCAGTGTTTTATCGGACCGCAAGGAAATCGCAAGGTTTTGACCATGTGATTTTCCCTGCGGTTTTTGTATGCTTTTAAAGGCTGAGTGCTGTCGGGCACGGGAATTTCCCTGTTCTGCCAGAAACTAAGGAGGTAAAACCAATGAATAAGAGAGAGAATCGCCTGGCTGTCCGCCAGGCAGCAAAAAAGGCAGTGATCCGTGACGAACAGAACCGCCGCATACAATATGCGGCGACCGGCTCTGTCAGGGATGTTCTGGAAAATCTGAATACTGCACTTTGCGGTCTTGATGCAGAAACCGCAGCGGTACACCGCAGCAGGTATGGCAGCAATAAAGTTACACATGAGAAAAGAAAATCTCTGGGAAAGAGGCTGGCGGGAGCATTCGTCAATCCATTCACGGCTATTCTGCTCTTCCTTGCGCTTGTGTCTGCGATGACAGATATGGCTTTTCCGTATTTCTCCCTTTTCGGGAGCCGGCCGGAGGATTTTGACTGCCTGACTGTGGTTATTATTCTGACAATGGTCGTAATTTCCGGTACGCTTCGTTTTGTACAGGAATCAAGAAGCGGAAGTGCTGCTGAGAAGCTTCTGGCTATGATTACAACGACCTGTACGGTTATCCGCAAAGAGCAGGGGAAAAAGGAGATCCCTATGGATGATCTTGTGGTCGGAGATATTGTGCATCTGTCCGCAGGAGATATGATCCCCGCGGATGTGAGAATTTTGGATGCAAAAGATTTGTTTGTCAGTCAGGCAAGTCTTACAGGAGAGAGTGAACCTGTTGAGAAAACATCCGGTGCAAGTGAGGTGTGCGACAGCATTACCGGGTATTCAAATATTGCTTTTATGGGAAGCAATGTGGTATCCGGCACCGCGCTTGCAGTGGCAGTCTGTGTGGGAGATTATACTTTATTTGGTTCCATGGCGTCCGCAGTTGCGGGAGAAGCAGTGGAAACAAGTTTTACCAAAGGCGTGAACGCTGTCTCCTGGGTACTGATTCGATTTATGCTTATAATGGTTCCGCTGGTGTTCTTTATCAACGGGATTACAAAAGGAGACTGGCTGGATGCATTTTTATTCGGGATCTCCATAGCTGTCGGTCTGACTCCGGAAATGCTTCCGATGATTGTAACTACCTGTCTTGCCAAGGGCGCGGTGTCTATGAGCAGGAAGAGGACTATTGTCAAAAATCTCAATTCCATACAGAATTTCGGCGCAATCGATATTCTCTGCACAGACAAAACCGGTACACTGACTCAGGATAAGGTTGTGCTGGAATATCATCTCAATGTAAACGGAGAGGATGACACAAGAGTACTGCGCCACGCTTATCTCAACAGTTATTTTCAGACCGGCTATAAGAATCTGATGGATCTGGCTATTATTCATAAGACGGAGGAGGCGGAGGCGGAAGATCCCCGGCTTACCGACCTGTCTGAAAATTATGAGAAAGTAGATGAAATCCCGTTCGATTTTACCCGCCGGCGTCTTACAACAGTGGTGCGGGACAAAGCCGGAAAAACACAGATGGTAACAAAAGGTGCGGTGGAAGAAATGCTTCCTGTCTGCTCTTTTGCAGAATACGGAGGAGATGTGAGGCCGCTGACGGATGAAATCCGGTGCCGGATTCTCCGGACCGTGGATGAGCTTAATGAAAAAGGCTTTCGTGTCCTTGCCATAGCGCAGAAAAGCAATCCGTCTCCGGAAAGTGTTTTTGGTGTCAGGGATGAGTGCGATATGGTTCTGATGGGGTATCTGGCATTTCTTGATCCTCCGAAGGAATCTGCCGCGGATGCAATAAAGGTGCTGAAAGAGCATGGCGTACTTACAAAAATCCTGACCGGCGACAATGATAAGGTTACCCGTACCATCTGCAGACAGGTGGGAATAGAAGTCCGGAACATGCTTCTTGGCTCTGATCTGGAGAAGATGAACGATTCCGAGCTGGCAGAAGCGGCGGAAACCACAGATATATTTGCAAAACTGACACCGGATCAGAAAGTAAGAGTGGTTTCCGTTCTCAGAGAGAATGGACATACAGTCGGCTTTATGGGAGACGGGATCAATGATGCTGCAGCCATGAAGTCTGCTGATATCGGTATTTCGGTGGACACTGCCGTAGATGTGGCCAAAGAATCGGCTGATGTTATTCTGCTGGAAAAAGATCTGATGGTTCTGGAGCAGGGAATTATTGAGGGGCGCAAGACGTATGCCAATATGATCAAATATATTAAAATGACAGCGTCCTCCAATTTCGGCAATATGTTTTCTGTGCTCGCCGCATCAGCGCTGCTGCCATTTCTGCCCATGATGAGCGTGCATCTTATTTTTCTGAACCTGATTTATGATCTGTCCTGTACCGCAATCCCATGGGACAATGTGGATGAGGAGTTTATTGCAAAACCAAGAAAATGGGATGCGTCCAGTGTCGGAAACTTTATGATCTGGATAGGACCCACCAGTTCTGTTTTCGATTTTCTGACTTATATTTTTATGTATTTCATATTCTGTCCTCTGTTTGTTTCCGGAGGCGTGCTGTATAACGATCTTGCAAACCATTTCAGCGGCGCTCAGCTTCTTCAGATGCAGGCTGCCTATATGGGAATGTTCCAGGCCGGCTGGTTTGTGGAATCCATGTGGAGTCAGACTCTCGTTATTCACATGATCCGCACGCCGAAACTGCCGTTTATTAAAAGCCACGCATCGGCGCCCCTGACGCTGCTTACACTGGCCGGAATTACGGCACTTACGGTTATTCCGTTTACACCATTTGGTTCCATGATAGGGTTTACTGCGCTGCCGTCTGCCTATTTTTTATATCTGATTCCGTGCATCCTGCTTTATATGATGCTGGCAACGAGCCTCAAAAAGGCGTATGTGCGCCATTACGGAGAATTACTTTAAGAATGGGAGGTATCTGTATATGATGAACTGGAAAGAAATCTGGATGAGCTTGTTTGGAATTTCGGATTTGTGGGGGATTGATATGGGGTTCTGGGCAGCAATAGCTGCCGTTGCGGTAATTGTGGTTGTGATGAATGTTGTATTCTGGGGAATGAAGCCCGGAAATAAGAATTAAATTAAGATATCATGGCGGATGGAGACATTAAACGGGCCGGGAACAGAAAATAACATATCTGTTCCCGGCCTGCGGCTGAAATATAAAATTATTGAAAAAGAACTGTCAGAAAACTATTAATCGCTGTCAGCGGTTTTTCTTTCCGGAGGGATTTTCCTCTCTCAGCTGTTCCGCCAGAAGCTCAATCATCTGCTTTTTCAGGTAGACATCAAATGCCAGCTCGCAGATGAAAGAAAAGAGCTGAAGATACTCGCGGTCTTCGCATGTATCATCGGAAAATGTTTCGGAGGCAGCGCGGAATTTTGCCATCACATCTTCCTGAAGACGTTTGCGCTGCTCGTGTTCCAGGGAGAATACTTCATTGTAAATTGTCTCCAGCCGGGGCAGTGAATCTTCAGAGAAATGGTGTTCGCCGATAGGCTGAAGAATCTGCTCAATGTCATGAAACGAGAGCACATTTTTGAAGTAATAAATGAATATCAGCATCAGAATGTGGTTTTTTGAATACCGTTTCTTGACGGGCGGCGGCAGCAGATTATTCTTGGCATAATTATTGATCATTGTCTTTGTCAGAATTTTTTCTTCTCCCACCCGGCAGGAACCGGCAAGATGCCTGTCCATAAAGGTTGTAACCTGATCCATATATAAATCGATGGCCGGGATATCATTCGGGTCGATTCTCGTCAGACTGTCTATATAAGCCATCAGCTCCTGAAGGCGTTCTTCATTTGATTTCATAATCATTCACCTCATATGTTATTATATAGTTTTTGATACTAGATGGCAAGGAAAATGTTTTCCGCAGCATTTCATGTCCTTTTGATTTTTATTTTCCGTGACAGAAACATTAAAATATATTATACTATTATTCTGGCCTGTGAGCGCGGAGGGCATATGGGATATGTCCGGAAAATCCGTCTGTCACAACGGCTGAGCTGTTTTCCGGAAACGGGCAAACAGCCTGGAAAATGCAGAAAGTCAGAGGGGAATGATATGGATAAATTTGATACCTTAAATCCGATGCAGCGTGAAGCGGTTTTCCACACGGAAGGGCCTCTGCTGGTGCTGGCAGGAGCCGGTTCAGGAAAGACGAGAGTTCTGACGCACCGGATTGCCTATCTGATAGAGGAAAAAAATGTGAATCCATGGAATATTATGGCGATAACCTTTACCAATAAAGCCGCGGCAGAAATGAGGGAGAGAGTTGATCGGCTTGTGGGCATGGGTTCCGAGAGCATATGGGTCAGCACTTTCCATTCCTCCTGTGTGAGGATTCTGCGCCGTTACATAGATTATCTGGGCTATGATACCAATTTTACCATCTATGACAGTGATGACCAGAGAACACTGATGAAACAGGTATTCAAAAAACTGGATATCGATACGAAGCTTTTCAGAGAGCGGGCAGTATTATCGCGTATTTCCTCAGCAAAAGATGAAATGATGGGGCCTGATGATTTTGAGAGGAATGCGGGAGGAGACTTCAGAGAGAGAAAGATTGCACAGCTCTATGCAGAATATCAGAAGGAGCTGAGAAAAAACAATGCCCTTGATTTTGATGATCTGATTGTCAAGACTGTGGAGCTTTTTGAAAGGGTGCCGGAGGTTCTGGAATATTATCAGGATAAATTTCGCTATATCATGGTAGATGAGTATCAGGATACAAACCTGGTTCAGTTCCGTCTCGTGGATCTGCTGGCGGAGAAATACCGGAATATCTGTGTAGTCGGCGATGATGATCAGTCTATTTATAAATTCAGAGGGGCTAATATTGAAAATATTCTGAGTTTTGAAAAGGCATTTCCGGGGGCGAAGGTTATAAAGCTCGAGCAGAATTACCGATCCACGCAGAATATTCTGAATGCAGCCAATGCAGTAATACGCAATAATTTCGGGAGAAAGGACAAGACGCTCTGGACGGCCAACGACGAGGGAAGCCGTGTGCGGTTTCGTCAGTTTGATACGGCCTATGAGGAGGCGGATGCGATTATCAGGGAGATCCGACGGACGGCGGATACGGAAAACAGACAGTATTCGGATTTTGCGGTTCTCTACCGGACCAATGCCCAGTCACGCCTTCTGGAGGAAAAATGTATCCTGTACAGTGTGCCCTACAGACTGGTCGGCGGCGTGAATTTCTATCAGAGAAAAGAGATTAAGGATATAATTTCCTATCTGAAAACAGTTGCAAACGGACGGGATGATCTGGCGGTTCAGAGAATTATCAATGTCCCCAAACGGGGAATAGGGGCTGCATCCATCGGAAAGGTAACGATTTATGCCTCTGCCAACGGGATGAGTCTTTATGATGCGCTGCTTCGGGTCAGAGGCGTTCCGACAATCGGAAAGGCGGCTGACAAAATCGAGAAATTCACAGCCCAGATAGAGGATTTCAGAAAACGGCTCCCGGAACTGTCCATCCAGGAACTGATAGAGGAGATTCTGGAAAAAACGGGATACAGAAAAGAACTGGAGGCGGAAGGAGAGGTTGAGGCCGAGACACGCCTGCAGAATATAGAGGAGCTGGTAAACAAGGCTGCCGGTTACAGCGCGTCGGCAGAGGAGCCCACCCTTGACGGCTTTCTGGAGGAAGTTGCGCTGGTTGCCGATGTGGACAGCATGGATGACTCGGAGAACAGGGTTGTCCTCATGACACTGCACAGCGCCAAGGGCCTGGAATTTCCCTGTGTGTATCTGAGTGGTCTGGAGGACGGACTGTTCCCGAGCAGCATGTCTCTGATGTCTGATGATGAGGATGCGGTGGAAGAGGAGAGGCGCCTCTGCTATGTGGGAATCACAAGGGCGCAGGAAAAGCTGACGCTGACGGCGGCAAGGCAGAGGATGACCAACGGAGAAACCAGGTTTTCGAAGGTCAGCCGTTTTGTGGAAGAGATTCCGGCAGAACTTCTGGCACAGGAAGAGGCTTCATCTGTATTCGGGCGCGCCGGAGCCCTGTCGGGGAGAAGCAGCCGGGGAGAGGAAAAAAGCAGCTGGAGTAACGGCGGTTTTAGCGGTATGAATTTTCCGGATGAGACAGAAACGGGCTTTGCAGCTTCTTCCTGGAACCGCAGAGACGGCCGGATGAGCGGCTGGGGAAGCGCAGGAGAAAGCAGTCCGGCAAAAGCTGCTTCATATATACAGAGAAAGAGTGCCTATGCTTCTCCTGCGGGAAAACCGGCGCCGTCTTTTGGAAAAACGTTTTCGATTCAGAAGGCCCAGAGCCTTGCTTATGCAGAAGGGGATCGGGTCCGTCATATCAAATTCGGAGAGGGAACGGTTCAGAAGATTGCGGACGGCGGAAAGGATTTTGAGGTTACAGTAAACTTTGACCGTGTGGGAGTCAAGAAGATGTTTGCGTCTTTTGCCAAATTAGTAAAATTGTAACAAGAATTTCGGATTTATTGTTTTTTTACTGTTTTATTTAAAATTCAATAGTAAAATAAAGAGATTAATGATATAATATAATAGACAAGAATACCGGTGGAAATGCACACGGGAAAGGATGTGAGGTCTATGAATAAATTCGATATGATGAGCAAAGACGCAATCTCAAGAGTGGAGGAGATTATGAACGCGACAAAGCTGAACGAATTTTTGCACAGAAAAGAGGAAGAGGAGAAGCAGAAGAACTGTATTCTCTGGATCCTTGCAATCATCGGCGTAGTAGCGGCCGTAGCGGCTATTGCCTACGGAGTGTACCGTTTTTTTACACCGGATTATCTGGAAGATTTTGAGGATGATTTTGACGACGATTTTGATGATGACTTTTTCGAAGATGACGAAGAGGATAAGGATCAGTAAGGCGTCGGATAAAATAGACGGACTCTGTGCGGAGTATAGTGGAAAAGATGAAAACGCTGTCCGGGACAGGAAAAGAGGTTCCTGCCGCGGCAGCGTTTTTGTGTTGTAAAGCTGTGAGAAACGGAGTGTGAAAATAAATTAAATTTCTTCCAGATAGGATACATAATCCAGAGTTTTCAGCGCTTCTATAAAATCGCCGGCTCTGCGACACTGCTTCAGCTCTCCGGACTGTATGGTAAATGCGACGGAAAAGACGCTCAGACCGGAACCCATGTAAGCGGGATTGGCTTCAATATCGTCGACCCGAAGCCCAAGTTTCCGCACGGTCGTGACGAAGGCAGAGAGGCTTTCTTTATTTTTGAGTTCCAGCTGAATCTCAAAATGTCGGGAGTGTTCCTTCAGGTACGCTTCTATGGAAGGAAGGATGGAAAGGCAGAGAAATACAGCTGTGAACCCTGCAGCAGCTGCTGTGTAAAAGCCGCTGCCGACTGCCAGACCCAGAAGGCAGTTGCCCCATAGTGCCGCGGCAGTTGTAAGCCCTTTTACCTTGTTTTTGGAGCTGTAGAAAAAGGAGTTTCCGCTGATAAACGCTACGGCTGTTATTGAAGCTGCCGAAAGGAGCGGCAGGCGGGTCTGCCACAAAGCGCAGCAGTTCTGGTATCCAGAGGCTCCTGATGTGATGATTTTACAGATTCACAGACAGGACCGGCCTCGTAGGAGTGTGAGAGGTAGAGAGACAGCTTTGCACAGGCAGGGCCAATCAGTTCATACAAAACGCTGGAAGCAAGAATAATAGTTTCCAGGCTGTCTCCCATTTCGCCTCCCAAAGTGCGTGCCCCAAGAGCTGCCAGACCTATGGCGACTCCGGCCTGGGGGATCAGAGCAAGGCCCAGATAATTTCGGACTTCTTTTTTCTTGTGTACCAGCAGGCAGCCCAGAAAAGCGCCCCCGTATTTTCCTGCAATCCGTGTGAGAAAATAGAGGATCCCAACCAGCAGAAGAGGAATGCTTCCTATGGAGGTGGATGTGTTTATCAGGGCATCCAGGCGGAAATTGAGCCCTGAGCGCACAAAAAATAAAAGAAGGATCGGAGGACTGAAATAATTGAGCTGGCGAAATAGCCGGTCATCCTTTGTGATATTGATATAAATCATCCCCATTGACATACATCCCAGAAGTGGGGATATGTCAAGGGAATCACAGATTCCGCAGAAGGCAAAAAGGAGCGCGACGGAAATGATGAGACGATTGTCTGTGGAGCGTTTCTGCGGGATCAGAATTTTCAGAAAAATACCGAATACACCGCCCAGAATCAGAGTCATAAGATTCATCAGTGTGGGACGGATTATATTTCCTGCTTCAAAGATGCCGGAAGAAGCAGCCAGGGCAACTGAGATCGCAGCGCTGTAGGCAATCAGGCCTGCCACATCGTCAAGAGCCACAACCTGAAGAAGCGTGTCAACGAAATCGCCGGAGGCTCCGGTCTGACGTATTGTCATTACTGTGGAAGCAGGGGCGGTGGCTGAGGCCAGTGCAGCCAGCACCACAGAAAATGAAAGATTCAGATGCAGCAGAAAATACGCTGTAAAAAATACCGCTGCGGATGCCATACAGGCTTCCAGCACTGTAACGAGGATAACGGAAATCCCGTTCTTCCGGAGTGTGGAAAAACGAAAAAATTCGCCGGTGGAAAATGCAATGAATGCCAGGGCGATATCTGCTATAAAGTCCATTCCGTCAACAATGTTTTCCGGCACCAGTTTCAGACAGTACGGCCCAATCAGAATGCCGGCCAGAATATAACCGGTAACGTTGGGAAGTCTGAAGCGCTTGGTAAGCCTTGTAGCCAGAAAGCCTGAAAACAGCATAAGAGCGACGGAGATGATTACGGATGCCGTGACAGGAAGTTCCATCAGCTTGTCGTGGAGGATAAACAATGCCCCCACCTCCTTTCAGAAAAATTGCCGGATCGCAATAAAAAAACAGGAGCAGCCTTCTGGCGGAAACAAAGGCGGGCAGAGGCCGGGAAAACCGGGCTGTGCAGTTCCTGTTTTTTTATTGAAATTTGATAGGTATGATAGTACACTATAGTTACCATAAAGTAAAATTATTTTTTTTTAGAGAATCATAAAAAGAATGGATAGTGATTGAAATGATCGATGCCAAGGCAGAAACGCTCCTGGCAGTTGCGGAATGCAGGAATTTCACAAAAGCTGCTCAGCAGCTTTCCATTACACAGCCGGCGGTCAGCCACCAGATCCTGCAGATGGAAAAGGATTTCGGCGTACCTCTTTTTATCAGGAAAAAAGGCGATTTGATCCCTACAAATGAAGGAAAAATAGCAATAAAATATGCCCGTCGCCTCTGTGCCATGGAGCGAAAAATGCGTATGGAAATTGCTGATGCAAAGCACAATGTCAGCAATATGCGTGTGGGTGTAACCCATACGTCCGAGAGCAACATGATGATAGAAGTTCTGGCCAGATGCAGCAACGAATATCCGGGCATATGCATTACTATAATTACTGATACCATAAAAAATCTTTATGAAAAGCTGGAAGATTTTGAAATTGATATTGCGATTATAGAGGGAAGAAATACAAATCCGGGCTTTAATTCCCTTACGCTGGATACGGATTATCTTGTCTGTGTTCTTTCCGTCAATAATCCTCTGGCCAGGCATGCAATGATAAGGCTGGAAGAGCTGAAAAGAGAGAATCTTATTCTCCGGAGCAGTGCGTCGGCAACGAGAATGCTTTTTGAATCCACGCTGGAGAGCATCAATGAAAGTATATCTGATTTCAATGTGATTATTGAGGTGGACAATGTGGCAACTATCAAGGATCTGATCCGCAAGGATCTCGGAGTTTCCATTCTGGCAAAGAGTGCGTGTATGGATGAACTCCGGAAAGGGAAAATCGCAGTGCTTCCCATTGAAAACCTGAGCATGATTCGCGATACCAATATGGTTTATCATAAGAGCTTTTCTCATATTGAGTCACTGCAGAACATTGCACGGATTTACAGGGAGACTGCGCAGAATTACAATCAGTAGGCCGGTCAGACGGCGGAATCTGCATGAAAAATATTACGGAAAATAGCGGAAGGCACACTGCATCCTGTGTGCGGGCTATCCGGGAAAACAGAAAGGAATCAGAACAGAAATGAAAAAGGGAGAGATTTATGAGGGAGTTGTGGAGAGAATTGACTTTCCCAATAAAGGAATTGTGACAATAGATGGAAACAGGGTGGTTATAAAAAATACTGTACCGGGTCAGAAGGTGCGTTTTTCCATCAGTAAGAAGAGAGGGGGAAAATGTGAGGGCCGTCTCCTGGAAATTCTGGAGCGTTCCCGCCTTGAGACGGCAGAGGATGTGTGCCCTCATTTTGGAATCTGCGGAGGATGTCAGTATCAGACTCTGCCATATGAGGAACAGCTTAAAATAAAAGAAAATCAGGTACGGTCGCTTCTTGATGCGGCATGTCGGGAATATGAGTTTGAAGGGATTATCGGAAGTCCGCAAAAGCAGGGTTACCGCAACAAAATGGAGTTTTCCTTCGGCGATGAGGTAAAAGACGGGCCGACAGCTCTGGGCATGCATAAAAGAGGCAGCTTTTACGATGTGGTTACCACAGGGGAGTGCCGGATTGTCCATCCTGATTTCTGTCGGATTCTCCTGTGTACAAAAGAATATTTTGATAAAAAAAATATTGGCTTTTATAAGAAGATGCAGCATACAGGTTATCTGCGTCATCTGCTGGTAAGGAGGGCGGTACGGACAGGAGAAATTCTTGTGGATCTTGTTACGACAACACAGCGGGAACTTCTTGTGGCAGCCGCTTTTGCGGACTGTACCGAGGCGGATTCGATATCGCAGAGGGAAGAAGCGGGAAGAGAGGAAGAGATCCGACTGCTGTCCGGCTGGGTTGAGCGGCTGAAGGCATTGTCTCTGGAAGGAACGTTTGCGGGAATTCTGCACACTTCAAATGATACACTGTCAGATGCGGTAAAGGATGAGGGAACGGAGATTTTATATGGGCGCGATTACTTTTATGAAGAACTTCTGGGCCTCCGTTTCCGTATTTCCCCGTTTTCCTTCTTCCAGACAAATTCTCTCGGCGCTGAGGTACTGTATGAGAAAGTGCGGGAGTATGTGGGAGAGACAAAAGGAAAGGTAGTCTTTGATCTGTACAGCGGAACGGGGACGATTGCGCAGATTCTGGCTCCGGTGGCAGAACAGGTTGTGGGAGTGGAGATTGTGGAGGAAGCTGTGGAGGCCGCCCGGGAAAACGCCAGACAGAACGGGCTGTCAAACTGCACGTTTCTGGCCGGGGATGTGTTAAAAGTAGTGGATGAGCTTTCAGAAAAGCCGGATCTGATTGTTCTTGATCCGCCGCGGGATGGTATTCATCCGAAAGCCATCGGAAAAATTATTGATTTTGGAGTAAACAGGATGGTTTATGTGTCCTGCAAGCCCACCAGTCTGGCGAGGGATCTGGTAATACTTCAGGAGAGAGGGTACAGGCCCGAGCGAATCTGCTGTGTTGATTTATTCCCCGGAACGGGAAATGTTGAGACGGCAGTACTCCTTTCCAGAGAAAAAGCTGACCCTGAAAAACAGAAAAATATATATCCGGCATAGTTTTAAGTTAATTTAAGGCAGCAGGATTATCTTATTCGGAGAAACCCGGAGAAAAGGGGAAAATAAGGAGAGGATAATCTTGAAAAGTAAAAAAATATGGCTGAAGTTATGTCTGGATCTGGCAATGCTGATTGTTATGATGCTGCTTTTGTGGAAAGATGGCCTGGGCATGAGGTTTCACGAGATTGCCGGGATGGGGCTGCTGGCAGCATTTTTGATCCATATTCTTCTGAACCGGAGGTGGGTATTTCAGGTTACGAGACGTTTCTTTTCTGCGTCCGTTTCAATGAGAATTCGTATTTGCTGGCTGCTTGACGCGGCACTGCTGGTCTGTTTTGTACTTATAGGGATTTCGGGGATATTTATGAGCCGCACGCTGTTTCATTTTTCTGTGGAGGGAAACTGGAAAACTCTGCATTTTTTCTGCAGCGCCGCTGCCCTGATTCTGACGGGGGCTCATCTGGGGCTCCATATGGAAATGATAGTAAGATTGCTTGCCAGAAAGTTCCCCGTAAAGCAGAAAAGCATAAAAATTGTTATGATTTGCTGCGGGGCGGCTGTGATTTTGCTGGGGACATACTCTGTTTTCAATACATCTTTCAGTCGCTGGATTGCAATGCCGTTTCAGATTTCCGGTTCGTATGAGCACAGAGACAGAAATCTCCCGGAGGCACAAAATGGTGCAGCAGGGGAAATGCCGGAAAGAAACGGAGAGTCCCTGGAAAAAATTCCGGAAGGCGGGGACAGGAACGCCGGGAGAACTGAGCCGGACACGGCAAATCGGGATATCGTGCGCCGCGAATCCCGGACCGGCGTGAATGCGGGTGCCATTATCTGGAAAGCAGTGCAGTACGTTTCGATTTGTCTGCTGGCAGCCATGATTGTCTGGGGAGCAGACAGGCTGACATGGCATATGGGAGGAAAGAAAAAAACGGGGACTGATGCCGGGAGACAGATACATGTATCAGTTCTGTCTGGCGGGTTCGGTTTTGACAAACAGTTTTCGTGTTACTGCTTTTGAGGTCACTCCCACAAGTATGGCTGCGGCAGCCGTCCCCTCCCGCACACCTGCCAGATAGCCGAGAAAAAGGATGCTCAGAAGAGATGCGAGAAATACCAGTGTACAGTCAAAGCCGGTTTTGCTTTTGGCAAACGGCAGATTAAAAGTTCTGCAGACTGCCAGTACCATCCCTTCGCCCGCCAGAGTTACCAGTGAGGCATTGACTTCGAAACTGACGCCTGTTCCCACTAACAGGATGCCCATCAGACAAAGACACAACGAACCCGGGTACGAAGAAACTGAGATGGGACGCAGTGCCCATACGGCAAAATCCGTCAGATAGCCGAATATAATTGCGACCGGAAGCTGGGTCAGCTGGATAAGTTCAAAATTTTTTCTCAGAAGCAGAATCTGCAGAAGAATCAGTACGCAGTGCATGATTATTGTGGCTGTACCCACAGACAGAGGCGCTATCAGACTTATCACATAGGGAAGGCTGGAGATTGGGGAGGTTCCAAGTCCGGCTTTAATTGAAAATGCCACGCCGAATGCCATGATCAGCAGACCGGCAAACAAAATGAGAAAACGGGTAAGCAGGGAATAATGTTTCATTTCTATGTATCTCCTTTCAACGTTTTTGTTATTGAGGAGCATTATCATGCGGTATTTGACATGATAATGCTCCTCAGTAACGTCTATTATATACTTCTGAATTATTGCAATCAAGAAAATGCAAAAAAACAGTTTCAGGCAGACTTTCCGGGGGTGTTTGTGATATAATAAAAACACTGCGCTTTTGAAAAAACGGAGTGATGCGGAAGACAGAGGCTGCATCGCGGGAGTCGGGAGGAACAAATGGGAGATTTACAGCAGAAAAATTTAAGGATTCTGAGTCGGGATGCGATCAAATACATTGCAGCGGCAGCAATGCTGCTGAATCATATCGCTAATGTTTTCATGAAGCCGGGGACATTATGGTTTGAGGTGTTCTGTGATATTGGATACCTGACGGCGCCTGTTATGTGTTATTTTCTTGTGGAAGGCTATCAGTTTACGCGATCTAAAAAAAAGTACGCGCAGAGGCTGTTTGCCTTTGCAGTTTTATCACAGTTTCCCTTTTATCTGGCAATGGGACAAATTTTTTCACAGGAAGTGGGAGCTGATTTCTGCGGTCTGAATATGCTTTTTACACTTTTGATTTGTTTTGGAATTCTGTGGACGCGTGAGCAGGTAAAAAACATATTCCTTCGCTATTCCATAATCGGAATTCTGATTTTGTGTTCCACTGTCTGTGACTGGGCAGTGCTGGCACCGGTATATGTTCTTCTGTTTGTCCGGGCCGGAAAATCGGAAAGCAGGAAAAGAAAAGCTTTTGCAATCGCTGCAGTATTGTTCGGGGGCCTTTATTTTCTGGGAGGAGTCGGGACAATACCTCTGTCCTTGAATCTTCTTCTGTCTGCCGGGAATCTGATGGGGCCGGCACTGGCCGGAATTCTGATCCTGTTCTTCTATAATGGGCAGAAGGCAAAACGGGGAGCAGGATTTTCAAAATGGTTCTTTTATGTATTTTATCCCGTGCATCTTCTTGTGCTGGGAATTATAAGAGTGTGCCTGTAGACAGAGAGCTGCAGAGGACAGAGAGGAACTGCCTGTGACAAAGAAAATTTTAATAGCTGACGATGAAAAAGAGATAAGGGATATTCTGCAGATGCTTCTCTGCGCGGAAGGGTATGAGACGGTTGCCGCTGAAAATGGAAGACAGGCGGCAGCACTGGCGGATGAAACCATAGATATGTATATTCTGGATGTAAACATGCCGGAGATGACCGGGTTTGAAGCGGCCCGGGAGATTCGCCGGCTTTATGGCGCTCCGATTCTTTTTCTGACGGCATACTCGGGAGAGACCGATAAAATAATGGGGTTTTCTGTGGGTGCTGATGATTATATCGTGAAGCCTTTTTCCAATCTGGAGCTGATTATGCGGATACGGGCTGTTTTTCGCAGAACAGACCAGGGCGCGGCAGCGCCGGGAACAAAGAGTATATCAGACGGGGAGGAAAAACAGGGAACGGCGTCCCGGGCAAACACACCGTCGGGTACGCATGGAGTGTGGATTTCAGATGTATTTCTTGACACTGACAGTCAGGCGGCGGTTAAAGACGGAGCCGTAATCGGGCTGACGTATACAGAGTACGAGATTCTGTTTCTTCTCGCATCCCACAGAAAAAAGATATATTCACTGGAGAATATTTACAGGAGCATCTGGGGAGATGACGCTGTGGGAGACGGAACGATCATGGTACATATAAAAAATATACGGAAAAAGCTGGGGGATAATTCCAGAATGCCCAGGTATATTAAAACTGCGTGGGGAAAGGGGTATTATATTGACTGAGAACCGTGTGCACAGGCGTAACCGGCTGTCTGTTGAGCTGGCGGGGCTTTTATGCGTCAGTGCTGCTGTTTCCCTGTTTTTGTTTGCATTTCTGCGTCTGACAAGCCTGTCCCTGGCGGAAAATTATCTGTATTACAGGGGAATTCAGCTGACGGAGGAAAAGCGGTATCTTCTGAATATGTGGATTCAGAATATCTGTTTCCTGGGAAGTGCCATTTTTTTTATCTGGCTCTTTTTGTTTCTGTTTGCACAGAAAGTAACCTATATTGTGACGATTATGAGGGGAATAGAACAGCTTCGCTTAAACAGAATGGATTTTGTAATTCCTCTGGAGGGAAACGATGAACTGACTGAACTGGCGGATCAGATCAATTACCTGGCGCATTCTCAGAGAGAGCTTCTTGCAAAGGAAGAGAAACTGAAAGAGGACAGGGAAAATTTCATCCGATCCCTGTCCCACGACATCCGGAATCCGCTGACGGCAATCTGTTCCTACTCTGAATATATGCGAGGGAAAAAGGACAGAACAGAAGCGGAGACCAGTGGATATATTGAGATGGTCTGCAGCCGTTCTCAGCAGATTCGCGGACTCATGGAGCTTCTTCTTGCCGGAGATGCTCGGAAGACAGAGTGGATTGAGGACGGGCGCCTTTTGATGGAACAGATGGCTCTGGAGTGGGAAGCGGGAGTGGAGGAACGTTTTTCCTGCAGTATATCTCTGGAAAAATGCCGGAATTTCAGGGGAAATATGGATATTCGCGAAATTCAGAGGATATTTGACAATCTGTATACAAATGTGGAGAGATACGCTGATCCGGGCGGACCTGTGTATATGGAAGTGAAAACAGATAACGGCGGCGTCTGGATTATTCAGAAGAACACTGCTTTATCCGGCCGGAATACGGAGGAGACAGGGCGGGGAATCGGCCTGCAGAATATCCGGCAGATTGCAGGGCATTATCACGGAAGTGTTGAGACAGAGAGCGGGAGCGATACATTTTTGATTCGGATCTGTCTGGGAGAGATGGAAGTAGAGCAGGAAGCGTGACGGCGATCTTTAGAAATCTTCAGAAACCTCTCTGAAAGTTCTTCAGAAGTGTCTGATAAAGTAAAGACATCAAAGCGAAAGAGAGGAATTACATATGGCATTGGGAGTTTTACTGATTATGTTGGTTGCGATGATTATTATCAGTGTGATAGGAGTCATTGTGATGTTTTTGTCGGGAAACGGAAAGGGAAAGAAAACAGCTGTGTGCCTTATGGCCGGATGGGCGATGGTAATTGCCTATATAAGTGCAACCAGTCAGCCTTTAAATTACACACTGGCACAGGTAATCCGGTGGGGGATCGGAGCAGTCGGCATTGCAGGGGCGGTTTTGTTTTATAAGGCAAAATCGGAAAAGGTTCAGCTGGCGGCGCAGATTCTTGTGACTTTATCCGTATTTCTGGGAATTGAAAGAATGTTTTGTCTGTTTGGATAGTTCCAGGAAAAATGTGCTTGACTTCCCCAGGGGGGAATGCTATACTCCGGGTATATTTAAAACTCAAAGGGCTTCATTACTGACGGATCATGTGGGTTACCACGAGGGAGTGAAGTACCTGTCATCAGCCGACCGTCTGGGCAGCACCTCTTCTGGCGTGCTGCCCTTTTTGTTTCTGAAAATGGCTTCGCCGGTCCGGGGGTGCCATTCATTCAAAAACAGGAGGATCGAAGCGATGTTTAAGACACAGACAGAGTTGTGGGAAGGATTTGAAAAGGGAAGCTGGCAGGAGGAGATCAATGTCCGCGATTTCATTCAGCGAAATTATACGCCGTATGAGGGAGACGGAAGTTTCCTGGCTTCTGCGACAGACAGAACAAACAAGCTTCTTAAGAAACTGGAAAATCTGCTGGCACTTGAGAGAGAATTCGGCGGGGTTCTGGATATTGACACACAGACAGTTACTTCGCTGCTTAACTACAAGCCGGGTTATCTTGACAAAGAGAATGAGATTATCGTCGGCCTGCAGACTGACCGTCCTCTCAAAAGAGGGGTCAATCCTTTCGGCGGCCTGCGCATGACGCAGGAGGCCTGCCGTGCCTACGGCTATGAACTGTCTCAGAAGGTTCTGGATGAGTTCCAGTACAGGACGACCCACAACGACGGCGTGTTCCGTGTTTACAATGATGAGACGAAGGCGGCCAGACACTGCGGACTTATTACGGGGCTTCCGGACGCCTACGGCCGTGGCCGTATCATCGGGGACTACCGGCGTGTGGCACTTTACGGCGTTGATATTCTGATTGAGGAGAAGAAAAAAGACAAGGCAAGACTGGGAATGGAGGACATGGATGTGGATCACATCCGTCAGCAGGAGGAGCTGTATCAGCAGATCAATTTCCTCGGAAAGCTCCGCGACATGGGTGCTCTCTACGGCTTTGACATAAGCCGTCCGGCGGCCAATGCGCGTGAGGCGGTGCAGTGGCTGTATTTCGGATACCTGGCTTCCATCAAGGAGCAGAACGGTGCGGCCATGAGCCTTGGAAGAACATCCACCTTTCTGGACATTTACTTTGAGCGCGATCTGAAAAACGGCGTGATTACCGAGGAACAGGCACAGGAGATTATGGATGATTTCGTCATGAAGCTTCGTATGGCCCGTCATCTGCGCACTCCGGAGTACAATGAACTTTTCGGCGGCGATCCCATGTGGATTACCGAGTCGGTAGGAGGAATGGGCGAGGACGGAAGAACACTGGTAACGAAGAATTCCTTCCGCGTTCTCCATACTCTCTATAATCTGAAGCCTTCTGCGGAGCCGAACCTGACGGTTCTCTGGTCCGAGAAGCTTCCGGAGGCGTTTAAGACCTTCTGCGCAAAGGTGTCCTGTGACACGGATGCCCTTCAGTATGAGAACGATGATCTGATGCGTCCCCAGTTCGGCGATGATTACGGCATTGCCTGCTGTGTATCAGCCATGAAGATCGGAAAACAGATGCAGTTTTTCGGTGCCCGTGCGAATCTTGCAAAGCTTCTTCTCATGTCCTTAAACGGAGGACGCGACGAGAAAAAGAACATGCAGGTAGGGCCCGTACATGAGCCGTATCAGGGCGAATATCTGGAGTATGATGCGGTTATGGAGCTTCTTGATTTTTACCGTCCGTGGCTTGCAAGAATGTACGCAAACACCATGAATCAGATTCATTACATGCACGACAAATATGCCTATGAGAAAACGCAGATGGCTCTCCACGATACGGAGGTACATCGCTTTATGGCCTTCGGTGTGGCGGGAATGAGCGTTCTGGCTGATTCTCTCTCGGCAATCAAATATGCCCGTGTGAAGTGCGTGCGCGATCCGGAGACGGGAATCATCACTGATTTTATTACGGAGGGAGAATTCCCCACATTCGGAAATGATGATGACAGAGTGGATTCCATCGCCTGTGAACAGATGGAGAAGTTTTCCAATGAGCTGAAAAAACAGAAGCTCTACCGGAATGCGGAGGCAACGCTTTCCATTCTTACTATTACCTCCAATGTGGTATACGGCAAAAAGACCGGCTCAACACCGGACGGAAGAAAGGCGGGAGAGCCGTTTGCTCCCGGTGCAAATCCCATGCACGGACGCGAGAAAAACGGAGCTTTAGCGGCTCTCAATTCTGTGGCAAAGCTTTCATACAGCTACTGCAAGGACGGAATTTCCAATACCTTCTCCATCGTGCCGCAGGCACTGGGAAAAGAGGAAAAAGAGAGACTTGACAATCTGGTATCCATTCTGGACGGTTACTTCGGACAGAATGCGCACCATCTCAATGTCAACGTGATGAACCGGGAGACTCTTATGGACGCTTATGAGAATCCGGACAAATATCCTAATCTGACTATCCGTGTATCCGGTTATGCCGTGAATTTCAATAAGCTTTCAAGAGAGCAGCAGAGAGAGGTTATTTCCCGTACCTTCCATGAGAGAATGTAGGGGACGTTTGGGAGCGGTTGCTATGAGTGAAGAAAAGAAAATGAAGGGAAAAATCCATTCGTTTCAGTCTATGGGGGCAGTGGACGGTCCGGGACTTCGCTATGTGGTATTTATGCAGGGATGTCCGCTGCGCTGTGTATACTGCCATAATCCGGACACATGGGATACAGAGACAGGAAATCAGTTTTCTGTGGAGGAAGTGGTGCAGAAAATTCTCCGCTGCCGTTCCTATCTGAAAAGAGGAGGCGTGACAGTAAGCGGGGGAGAACCGCTTCTTCAGCCGGATTTCGTCGCGGAGCTTTTTGCCCGTCTCCGGGAGGAAGGGATTCACACGGCTCTTGATACCAGCGGGATCGACACGGAGGCCGGCACAGACAGGGTGCTGAACGTTACAGATCTGGTGCTTGCGGATCTCAAATTTCTGACGGCAGAGGAATACCGGGAAAACTGCGGCGTTGACTTTAACCGGGTGCTGGCGTTTCTGGATAAGACGCGGGAGCGGGGGATACCGCTTTGGATCCGGCAGGTTATTGTGCCGGGACTCAACGACCGGCCGGAGCGTATGGAGCTTCTGGCTCGTATTCTGAAAGCGTACCCCAATGTGGAGAGAGTGGAACTTCTGCCTTTTCGGAAACTGTGTCTGGAAAAATACGGGCGGATGGGAATCCCTTTTCCTCTTGCCGGGACTCCTGAGATGGAGATGGAAGGAATGTATATTCTGAAGGAAGAACTGGAACGGCAGACCGGATTCAGGGTTGTCGTGTAAACCAGCGGGATATGAAATAAGAATTTAAAGACTGCACAGGCGCGCCGCGTTCTGATCGGAATGAAGAGAAATGTTCTGAAAGCATTTTTCTTTTGTCCGGCTCGGAAGGCGGCGCGCCTGTTTTTTATGTGAACACCGGAAAAAATGAAGCATTCTTTCGGGCTGTATCGTTTTTATATGTAAGAAGCCGGAAACTCCGGCTGTGGGGAGATATGATAAGGATGATAAAGCGAGGAAATAATTATGTGGAGAAAACAAAGAGGTCAGAAAAGCGAGGACAGGAAAGAAAACATGGCTCCGGAATTTGAACAGGAACGCTCTGCGGAGGAAGTAAATAAGATACTTAAAGAATACATGGAGCAGGATCACAGCGGCCATGCCGGGAAAAAATCAAAGGCAGAGCGGTTGAAAAAAATTCGGAAATCTATTTCCTGCTGGAGCAGACGAAAAAAAGCGGCGGCAGGAGCAGCGGTTCTTCTGGCTGTGTTGTTTCTGTGCAGCCGTATCGCGGGCGGAGGGAAGGATGGAGCTGTGCCGGTATCTGTTCATCTGCTGGAAAAAGGAGATGTGACATCTGTTCTGAGTCTGTCAGGCCCTGTATCGGGAACGGACAGTGCGGATGTGGTATCGAATCTTCATGCCGAGGTTCTGGAAATTCTCGTAAAAGAAGGCGATCCGGTAAAAAAAGGCCAGGTACTTGCCCGTCTGGACAGCACTGATGTACAGAGGACCGTAGATATTGCAAGGAATTCTTATGAGCTTGCTGTCAGTGAATATAATGAAAATATAAGGGATACTCAGAGCGGATATGAGAAAGCTGTGCAGGACTATCAGACAGCCAGGCTTGCCTATGACAGAAACCGTGTGCTGTATGAGGCCGGGGACATCTCCCGGGCAGAATTTGAAACAGCAGATAATGCCCTGAAGGATGCTTCCAGGCAGGTAAGTTCCTACACAGTAAGCGAAGGCAGGGCAGTTCCGGATAAGTCCTTTGAGCTGAAAGTCCAGTCAGCTCAGTACGAGCTGGATCAGAGACAGAAAGAATTAGAGGATACAGAGGTCAGAAGTCCCATTGACGGAACGGTTACGCGGGTTAATTCCCGGGTGGGGCAGTTTGCTGATAAACCGGAGGATGACAAGCCGATGTTTGTAATTGAAAATCTGGAGGGACTTGAGATGGAGATTGCAGTCAGCGAGTACTCTGTCGGCCAGATCCGGATCGGCCAGTCTGCTGTGATAAGCGCGGATATCCTGAACGGAAAAACGGCGGAAGGAAAAATCGTCTCCATTTCTCCCACAGGAGAAGAAAAGGGAGGCGGTTCAGCGGAGAGGGTTGTGCCCGCCACAATTCAGATAGAAGGCGGAAGCCAGACGGGACTGATAGCGGGAATAACAGCCAGGGCATCCGTAACAACGGGGACGGCAAATGATACTTTTAAAGTTCCTCAGACAGCGCTAATCGTGAATGAAGACGGGAGCGAGTCCGTTGCATGTGTGGAGCCGGAATCTCAGACGGTGCATTTTATCCGGGTAAAGACGGGGCTTGAGAGTGATCTGGAAACGGAAATTTTTCCAGAGACGGAGGGGGAACTTGAAGAGGGGATGGAGATTATCGTATCTCCCTCAGGCCTTGAAGAAGGAATGGCTGTGACGGTAAATCGGGGAGGTGGACTGTGACGGAAAAGGGAAAACTTAGGCAGACGGTCTTTGCGGGGGCAGCCGGACTGAAAGCGCTTGCGGTCAGAAAAACGGAACTTCCCGAATATCATACGGATGAGCTTATCCGGATTGTGAATCTCTGCAAGGTATATGATACGGGGGCCGTAAAAGTTATTGGCCTTAATAATATCAATCTGACAATTAAACGGGGGGAGTTTGTCTCAATTATGGGACAGTCAGGTTCGGGGAAATCAACGCTTATGAATATTCTGGGGTGCCTGGATCGGCCGGTGCTGGGCCATTATTATCTGGATGGCATTGATATTGCGGCTCTTGAGCCGGATCAGCTGTCTCTGATAAGAAACAGAAAGATTGGGTTTGTGTTTCAGTCATTTAACCTGATTTCCCGGATGTCCGCAGTTAAAAATGTAGAGCTTCCCATGACGTATGCCCGGGTTGCAAAGAAAAAGCGGAATGAGAGGGCAGTGGAGCTTCTGGAGCGGGTGGGGCTTGGCGGCCGTATTCATCATATGCCAAATGAAATGTCAGGAGGGCAGAGACAGAGGGTGGCAATTGCCAGGGCGCTTGCCAACAACCCCCCGCTTATTCTGGCAGATGAACCCACGGGAAATCTGGACACGGCATCATCTTTTGAGATTATGGAGCTGTTTTCGGCGCTTCATCGTGACGGAGCTACGGTAGTGGTGGTAACCCACGAAGAAAATATTGCGGCTTTTACGGACAGAATTATCCGTTTTCAGGACGGGAAAATTATCAGTGATATGAAAAATCCAGGTCCTGTATCAGAAGGAAAAACAAAGAACATCTGAAAAAGGAAAGGGGAGCGAAGATGCTGTTTGAAAATATGAAAATGGCCTTTGCCGCGCTGCGGGCCAATAAAATGCGGTCCTTTCTGACAATGCTGGGAATTATCATCGGAATCGGCTCTGTTATCTCTATTGTCTCCATCGGCGATACAATGCGCAGTATGTTTTCCAGTATTTATAAGGATATCGGCATTACCCAGTCATATCTGTGCATCGGGTACTGGATTGATGATGTACGGGAGAGTGATTATTTTACAATGGATGAGCTGAGCCGGGTCAAAGAGGTGTTCGGCGATGAGATTTCATATATTGACAGTTCGGCAGCTGCATCTGCTGATGCGAGGGCGGACAGAAACCGTCTGAAGATAAATTTTACAGGTATAGATTATAATTATCAGAATGTGCAGCCTGTCAATATTCTGTACGGAAGATATCTGAATAAAGGAGATGTGGCAGGACGGCGTCAGAGTGCTGTTCTGGAGGCGGGCAGTGCCAGGAGGCTGTTTGGAACAGAAAATGCAGTGGGGCGCACTTTCAGGACAGAGATTTATGGAAATGTGCATGAATTTACAGTTGTCGGCGTATATGAAAAGGAGATGAGTGCTTTTCAGAAGCTTCTGATGGGGGGAACTGATGATGAGGGAGAGGCGTTCATTCCGTGGACGCTTCTTACCTGGCCCAACGATTCTTTTTATTACTGCCACCTGTTTGCGAATGAGACCATGAGTACGGATGAACTTAATGCTTTTTATGATGAACTTGTATCTTATGTGGCCCGGATGAAAAACAGAGAAAAAGAAGATTTTTATCTTCAGACGGCGCTCGGGGAAATGGATCAGGTTGATTCCATAATGGCAGGGCTTTCCATGGCTGTCGGGGGGATTGCTGCCATTTCGCTTATAGTGGGAGGAATCGGAATTATGAATATCATGCTGGTGTCGGTAACAGAGAGAACCAGAGAGATCGGAATCCGCAAAGCACTGGGGGCACGGACAAGGGATGTACTGATTCAGTTTCTGACGGAATCAGCGATTCTTTCTGCCTGCGGAGGCATTATAGGAATTTTGCTGGGAGGAGGTATTGTTTTTGCGGCGGGAGCAGTCATGGGCGTGACAGCCGTTGTGCGGCCCGGGGTAATACTGCTGGCAGTTTCTTTTTCAGCTGTGGTAGGTATCTTTTTCGGGCTGTATCCGGCATCAAAGGCAGCGAAATCCGATCCCATTATTGCGCTTCGATATGAATAAAATATGGAATTGTACCAGATTTCCTTTTTTTTACAAATTTATGAAAATTATTTAACCCTATCGCTATTTACGCAAACTTATGTTATAATGGTCACACTGGCAAACAGCCGTTTAAAGAGATTTCAGGCGATTTGGCCGCCTGCACTCACGGCATAACGCGGGGCCGGGCACCCTGCTCCGACTGCTGAGGGATGGACAAAATTATGCTCAATGAAGAGAAAATCCGTCTGATGACGGAGCTGGCAGTATTTGAGAAAGAACATGCTGTCCAGATGAAAAATGTTACAACGTATTTTAAGGGCGATTATATCAGCCGCAACCTGATCAGAGGATTTATCAGCTTTACCATCTGCAGTGCACTGCTTGTGTGCCTCTGGATTCTGTTCAATGTGGATATCGTGCTGAGCAGTATTGATATGGATGGGTTAAAAGCGCTGGCTATGAGGGGCGGTGCATTTTATTTCGGGGGTCTTGTTGTGTATGAGACCCTTATCGGCGTGATTTACGGCAGGCGATATGATTACGATGAAAAGATGAAACGGATCTATATCGTCAAGCTGAAGCATCTGGACAAGCGCTATGAATTTCAGAAGCGATCCAGAGCGCTGGCCCGGGAAGAGAGGAACGTATGAGAGGACTCCTTGTGTTTAAAGAGGGGCTTAAAGCTTTCTACGCAAAAAACAGTGTGTTTGTTATTTTTGCTGTCAAATATGTAACAGCGTTTGCGGCGTTTTTCCTGATCAATCAGAATGCCGGTTTTATTCCCAAGCTGAGCGGGACGGCAGTGCCGTTTGTCGCCGGTCTGGTATGCGGATTTCTGCCGTATGGGGTTATAGCCTTTCTGGCAGGCTGTTTTCTTCTGGCGCAGCTCTATGCGGCGTCTCTTGAGATTGCGCTTGTCACATTTCTGTTTCTGCTGATCGTTGTTCTTTTGTATTATGGATTTCAGCCGGGGGACAGCATTCTCTTGCTGGCGACACCGATTTTATTTTTCCTTAAGATGCCGTTTGCAATTCCGCTTCTTGTTGGGCTGGCCGGAAGTCTGATTTCCGTGATCCCCATGAGCTGCGGGATCTTTATTTATTATGTGATAATTTTTGTCAGACAGAACAGCAGCTTTCTGGCGGGCAGTGAACAGACTGAGATAACACAGGCATTTGCACAGGTACTGAAAAGTCTGTTTGCCAATCCCAGCATGCTGGTTATGATTGCCGCCTGCTGTCTGGGCCTTCTGACGGTTTATATCTGTAAAAATCTTTCTGTGAATTACGCATGGACAGTTGCTGTCGCGGCAGGGCTTATCATACAGTTAATTGTTGTATTTGTGGGAGATTTCCGTTTCGGGGCGTCTGTATCCGTACCGGAGCTGGTTCTTGCCATCATACTTTCCGGAGCTGCTGCGATGGTGTATCACTTTTTCGTCTTTGCTGTGGATTACAGCAGAACAGAATATGTTCAGTTTGAGGATGACGACTACTATTATTATGTGAAGGCCGTGCCAAAGATTGCCATCACAAAGACGGATGTCCGGGTAAAGAAAATCAATAAAGTCAATAAAAAGCAGTCTGCCCAGAGAAGGCAGTAGCCGCCGGCCGGCCAGGGTATTTTCAGGAAGGAGCTGACCTGGCACACAGGTTTCGTGCGGCGGAAAAATGACGGACGGGGAGGTGAACGCATGGCAGAGATATTGGCGGAGATTTATTCATGGATCTCCTTTGTGCCAAAGATCACAATTAAAAATTTTATTGAAATTGCGATTATTGCAATCGTCCTGTACGAGATGCTTATCTGGATAAAAAATACGAGAGCATGGACGCTCCTAAAGGGTATTTTATTTATACTGGGATTTTTCCTTATGGCTGCTGTGCTGGAACTTGACACAATTCTGTGGCTGTTGGAAAAAACTTCCTATATTGCTGTTACGGCGATTCTGATTATTTTTCAGCCGGAGCTCAGAAAAGCGCTGGAACAGCTTGGAAGCCGCAATGTGCTCACTACGATTTTTGCGGCGGATGACACTGACAAAGAGGAGGGTTTTACTGAAAAGACAATAAATGAGCTGGCAAGAGCATGTTTCGAGATGGGAAAGGTCCGGACAGGAGCTCTTATGGTAATTGAGAGAAGTACCCCTCTTGTGGAGATTGAGAGGACCGGTATTGAGGTGGACGGTATTGTGACCAGCCAGCTCCTTATCAATATATTTGAGCACAACACCCCGCTTCATGACGGAGCGGTGGTAATCCGTGGGAACCGTGTTACGGCAGCAACCTGTTATCTTCCGCTTTCCGATAACATGGAGATCAGCAAGGATCTGGGAACCAGGCACCGCGCCGCTGTTGGCGTCAGTGAGACGACGGACAGTGTGACTCTCGTTGTATCGGAGGAGACGGGCCGGGTTTCCGTGGCTGTGGGAGGAAAACTGCGGCGGGTTGCTGACGCAGACGAACTGAAAACCCTTCTGTCCGTGATGATTAAGCGGGACAATGTAAATACAGGCAGGTTCAGAATTTGGAAGGGAAGACGAAGAAATGAAAGAAAAGCTGACTAGAAACTTAGGAATCAAGCTGATCGCAGTTTTCTGCGCGTTCTTCGTGTGGCTGGCAGTTGTAAATGTAGCGAATCCCAGCAAGATGGCGACGAGAGAAGTCCCGGTTACCATTCTGAATGAAAGTGTGCTGGAAGAGGCCAATCTGACATATGAGGTGGTCGGGAAAAAGACGGCTACGATCAGCTTTAAGGTAAGGACAAAGGATGATTATAAAATAAAGGCATCCGATTTTAACGCATATGCGGATTTATCGGAAATGTATGATGTAACCGGAGCCATTCCCATCCGTGTGGAGGTTGTAAACAATGAAGAGCTCCTTGAGTCGACTCCGGTAGTTAAATCTCCCGAGGTATTAAAGGTTACGACGGAGGAACTGCAGATAAAGCAGTTTGCACTTCAGGCTTATCCGCAGGGAACTGTGGCGGACGGATATCAGCAGGGGGCGGTTTCGATGGTTCCCTCTCAGGTATCGGTAAAGGGTCCGGTTTCCCAGGTGGGCCAGATCAGTACAGTGGGAATCGAGTTCAGTGTGGAAGGCGCTTCCTCTGATGTGAGTGGTACGGCAACGCCCATGTATTTTGATGCAAACGGGAACCGTCTGGAAGGACTGGAAGAATCTGTGAAGACAATAGGAGGAGATGTTTCCTATACCATGCAGGTCCTGAAGGTAAAGGAGGTGCCGCTTGATTTTGTAGTGACCGGCGAGGTGGCAAGCGGATACCGGTATACGGGACCGGAGTGCAGCGTCAAGAGTATTTCTGTAGCCGGGCTTAAATCGGCGCTGGCGGATGTGAATACCATAACGATTCAGGATCCGTCCCTGAGCATAGCGGGAGCGAGTCAGGATAAGGTTTGTGAAATTGATCTTAAGGATTTTGTGGATCCTAGTCTTACAATTGTGGGTCTTGAAGATACGTCAGTAGAGGTTACACTGAAGATAGAGGCTCTTACGGAGCGGACATTCCTCATTGAGGACAATGACATAACGCTGGACGGAGCAGATTCGGATTATCAGTATGAGATCGGAGATGGTCAGATGTCCGTTATTGTCCGGGGGCTGAAGGAGGATCTGGACAGTCTCTCTGTTGATAAGATGAATATTCATGCTGATGTGTCCGGACTTTCTCCGGGAGAACATACGGTAACAGCAGAGCTTGAGCTGGATGATGCTTTTGAGATAGTTTCCTATCCGGGCATAACAGTCCGCATTGAGGACAGGACTTCCCAGTCCGCAGCGGATAACAGTGGGGCATACGCCGGGGAAACCTCGGCCGGCTCAGAAGAAGATGAGACAGCTGCAGGGGAATAAAGGCAGTTTAAGAGAAGAAAAGTGGGGTTGTATCTGAATGGTAAAAGCAAAAATTAAAATTAAAAATCCAACCGGTCTGCATCTGCGGCCGGCGGGGATACTGTGCAATGTGGCGGTTAAATATGAATCCTCTGTGCAGTTTCAGTTTCGCGACACAGTGTCCAATGCGAAAAGTGTTCTGAGTGTTCTGGGAGCATGCATTAAAAGCGGAGATGAGATTGAATTTATCTGCGAGGGCAAGGACGAAGAGGAGGCTCTGTCCGCTATGCTCAAGGCTGTCGAAGACGGGCTGGGCGAATAAAATCCTGCAAAGACACATAACCGGAAGCGGCAGTGTTCTTTGCGCCTGATAATTCCGGCATACAGCCGGCAGGGAGTCAATAAAGAGGAAGAGATGCCGCATAGTTATAAATGGTAGAGTGCCATTGTGATTATGCGGCATTTTAGGGATGAGAAAGATGACGGTTTATCTATTGTGTTATGGAGCGGCAGTGCTGTTTTCTTTGAGCGGAAAATATTTTCTGTCGGGCTGCGGGCTCATTGCGGCAGCAATTTATCTTTACAGTCAGGATTACAGAAGAACAGGGCATATTCTGCATCTGCGGGGACTGTTTGCGCTTGCGTTTGTAGGCGGGCAGGGGCTTGCCTGCGTGAAACTGAGCAGTCTGAGTACGGCCTGGAGTCCTATTACCTGGCTCAGCTTTTTCGTCGGTTTTGCCGGATTTTACTTCACGTTTTCCTATATGGAGCGCGTGGCCGGAGAACTGTCTTCAGACAGAAGAACGGGCGGATTTTTACTGAGATACCGGGATTATACATCCTGTTCACGTCCGGTTTTTTTCTGTGCATGCGCAATCACAGTCGTTTCTCTGGGATGTTTTATCATTGAGGCGGCAGCGCTGGGATATGTTCCCCTTTTTGTGCGGGGAGTTCCCCATGCCTACTCTTATTTTCATATAACGGGAGTGCACTATTTTACGGTTTCCTGTGTTCTTGTGCCGGCGCTTTCCGTTATATACTTTACGATTACGCGGGGAAGAGATCGGGTAAAATCGATTATCCTGATTGCGGCTGATGTTGTGGCATTTGCCATTCCTGTTCTCTGTGTGTCAAGGTTTCAGCTTCTGTTTTCGGTGCTTCTTGCAGTTATTACCTACATAGAGGCAGAGGGGCGGATGTACCGCATATATGCGACAGGAGCCTTGCTTGCCGTAATTCCAGTCTATATTCTTCTTACTGTGGCAAGAAGCCATGACACGGCATATCTGAATGCGGTTTTTGAGATGAAGAATGCAGGAATGCCGATCTTTGTCACGCAGCCCTACATGTATGTGGCAAATAATTACGATAATTTTGACTGTCTCGTAAAGGGGCTTGCCGGTCACAGCTGGGGACTTAAGATGCTGGCTCCGCTGTGGACCTTTACAGGGCTCAAATTCCTGTTCCCGTCTCTGACGGCCTTTCCGGTTTATGTGACGAAAGAGGAGCTCACAACGCTGACAATTTTTTACGATGCTTATTATGATTTCGGCATACCGGGAGTTCTGGGATTTTCCTGCCTCCTGGGAATGGCGGCCTATCTTCTGATGAGGCTTATGCGCCAGGCTAAAAATCCTGTGTGTTACCTTCTGTACGCACAGTTTGCCGTCTATATGCTTCTGTCGTTTTTTACGACCTGGTTCAGTAATCCGTCGAACTGGTTTTATCTGGCCGTTACGGCGGCCGCAGCCTTTTCTGTATCACGGCGCTGGGGAGCGTAGAAAGGCATATGTCCGCCGGGTAACTGTCTGAAAAATATAATTACAATTAAGGAAATGAGGGGAAAAAATGATGATTTCAGAAAAAATGATACCGCTTATGAAAAACAATTCGGCTATCCGGATGATGTTCGAGGAGGGAAAAAAGCTGGCTGCACAGTACGGAAAGGAGAATGTGTTTGATTTCAGTCTGGGAAATCCCAGTGTTCCTGCTCCTGCTGAGGTTAATCAGGCAATCCGTGATGTGCTTGAAGAGGAGGATTCTCTTTTTGTTCACGGCTATATGTCAAACGCCGGCTATGAGGATGTGCGCCAGGCAATTGCCGATTCTCTCAACCGGAAATACAAAACGGAGTTTGGTGTAAACAATATTCTGATGACTGTAGGTGCTGCCAGCGGTCTCAATATCATCCTGAAAACACTCTTAAATCCGGGCGATGAGGTGCTTACTTTTGCGCCCTACTTTGTGGAGTACGGGGCATATGTGAGAAATTATGACGGAGTTCTCCGCGTCGTACCGCCCAACACAGAAACTTTCCAGCCGGATCTTGCAACTTTTGAGAGCATGATAGGGGAAAAGACAAAGGCGGTTATCATCAATACGCCGAACAACCCGACCGGCGTTATTTATTCTGAACAGACTCTTGCCGGAATCGGAGATGTGCTGGAGAGAAAGCAGAAAGAGTACGGTACATCGATTGTTCTGATTTCGGATGAACCTTACCGTGAGCTGGCCTATGACGGTGCTGTGGTTCCGTTTGTGACAAAATTCTACAGAAATGCGGTAGTCTGCTATTCCTACAGCAAATCGCTTTCTCTGCCGGGCGAACGAATCGGATATCTTCTGATTCCCGATGAGCTGGAGGACAGCCGGGATGTTTTCCAGGCGGCTACCATCGCAAACCGTGTTCTCGGCTGCGTGAACGCACCGTCTCTTATTCAGAGAGTTATAAAGCGCTGTGTGGATGCGGAAGTGGATGTGGCAGCTTATGACCGCAACAGGAATCTTCTCTACAACGGACTGAAAGAGCTGGGATTTTCCTGCATAAAGCCTGAAGGAGCATTTTATCTCTTTGTGAAATCCCCGACGGAGGATGAGAAGGATTTCTGCGATGTGTGCAAGTCCTTCAATGTTCTGGTTGTTCCGGGCAGCTCTTTTGCATGTCCCGGATATGTGCGCATTGCATACTGCGTTTCCTATGAGCAGATCGAGCGGTCTCTGCCGGCTTTTAAGAAGATAGCAATGCACTATCAGCTTGTATAAAGGATACTCTGTACTGTGTAAGGAGTGTGTGTCCGGTTTGAAGGATGGAATCAGGAAGAGGTGGCGTGAATGAAACGATACCTTAGGATGATTTTGAATATTGTGATTCCACTGGCGGGGCTTTTACTCGTCTGTTTTCTGGGACCGCGGCTTATCGGCTTTTTCATGCCTTTTGTGATTGGATGGATTCTGGCATTTATCGCCAATCCTCTGGTGCGCTGCCTGGAAAAGCGCCTTAAACTGGTGCGGCGGCACGGATCGATCATAATTATCGTATCAGTTCTGGCTGTTGTGACAGGGATTTTGTATATTGGAATTACAGCACTGTACCGGGAGCTTCAGGCATTTCTGAAAGATGCGCCGGCTCTCTGGGAGAGTGCGGCTTCGGAGATGAGCGGTGCGCTGGAAAACAGCCGCCGTCTTATTTCTCTTTTGCCGGAAGGACTTGGAGAACCGCTCCTGGCTTTTTCTGATAATCTGGGCAGCGCCTTAAGCTCTGTTTTTTCCCGGGCGGCGGCTCCCACGGTGGAGATTGCGGGAAATGTGGCCCGAGGGATACCCAACGCGCTGGTAAATACAGTTGTCATCATCCTCTCCTCCTATCTGTTTCTGGCGGATCGGGAGAAAATCATAGAGTGGATGCACCGGTTTCTTCCGCGGTTTGTGTTTCGCTACGGGGCATATCTGAGACGGGATGCCAGAGGACTTATCGGCGGATATTTTCTGGCCCAGTTTCGTATCATGTTTGTGGTGGCCGCCATACTGGCGGCAGGGTTTCTGGTGCTGGGGGTAAAATACAGCCTGATTCTGGCGGTGCTCATTGCCCTTCTGGACTTTCTTCCCATATTCGGAACGGGCACGGTTCTTATTCCCTGGGCAGTGGTAAAGCTGTTCACGGGAGAGTATCCGTACGCTGTCGGACTGGTTCTTATCTATGTGACGACACAGGTAGTACGGCAGCTGATACAGCCGAAAATTGTGGGAGATTCCATGGGACTGCCGCCCCTCATTACGCTTTTTCTTCTGTATGTGGGATTTAAAGTACGGGGACTGGCCGGCATGATTCTGGCCGTTCCGGTGGGACTTGTATTTATCAATTTTTATAAATACGGTGCTTTTGATTCCATGATAAAAAATGCGAAAATGCTGATTGAGGAGATACAGCGATTCAGAAAAGAAGAATAAAGAAAAATACTTATAAAAGGGTCGGTTTTGCATGGAACCGGCCCTTTTGCCGTCTGAATACGGGAAATTTCAGGGGGAGGAACGGAATGCGTGGGGAGTTTCGCCGTACTTTTTTTTGTAGGCCCGCAGAAAGGCGGCATAACTGCAGAAACCGCTCTGAAAACAGGCATCTGTGACGGAGGCCCCAAGGCGCATGTATTCTCTGGCGGAAAGAAGCCGCTTTTCTGTTATGTAATTGCCGATTGTGTAGCCCGTTTCCTGCCGGAAAAGCCGCATCATATGGTATTTGCTGAGGTAAAAGCGCTCAGCAAGACTGTCAATGGTATAGGGTTCTCCCGGATGGCCTGAAATGTACTGCATGATTTCCAGTACCTTTTCCCCGCAGGGGCTGGTGTTTACATATTCCATCTGACTTTCGGAAGCGGCGCGGTTCAGGCTGACCATAAATTCCAGAAAGAGTAGGCGGCAGTACAGTTCTTTTGCATAGCTGTCCCCGGCCGCGGCTTCCTCCAGACGGGCAACGCTCTCGAGCAGTGAGTGCATACGCATGGCGCCGATGCGGAGCACGTCGGAACAGTGTTCCCTTGCCAGTGAAAAACACAGGCTCAGATCCGCATCATCCGATCGGAAGGATTCGAGATATGCGGGAGATACGTAAAAAATAATTCTTTCATATTCGCCTGTTTCTGGAACAACGGGCTTGTGCAGAGCGTGATGGCCCACAAGAACAATATCCATCGGCTTCAGATGATAGGAACGCCCGTCGATAATATAATCCGGTTCCCCTTTCAGGAGGATCAGAACTTTATTAAAATCGTGATAGTGGTAGGCTACCGGCTCGCTGATGGCTTCTTTCAGACGAAAAAGCCGGAATTCCCGATCCAGATAGCCTTTTTTTTCATATGAATTCATAAAATATGTAAAACCCCTTTTCCTTTTCTGCCAGGGGCAGTCCTTTCTTTTTATGGGAACCGGCAGAATCCTTTCGGTGCCGTGCCGTCAGGTTTTATTATACAGCATTATCTGCAAGTTTTACAGCAGAATAGTTATAGAAATTTCCCTTTTTTGCAGTATAATAAAAGTAATAATGAGAGGGATGTCCGCCTGCCCGGGGACGGCACGGGAGCGGAAAATGCGCATGATGGTATTTTGCACAGACTGGGAGGAATGAAGATGAAGAAAGTGACGCTGGAAAAATATCACTGTATGGGAAATGACTATCTTGTATATGATCCGAATCAGAACGAGCTTGAGCTGACGCCGGGGAATATACGCCGGATATGTGACCGCAATTTCGGCGCCGGTTCTGACGGGATTCTGGCCGGGCCTTACCATGAAGACGGAAAAATGTATGTGCACATTTATAATCCGGACGGAAGTGAGGCACAGAAAAGCGGAAACGGAATGGGTATTTTTGCAAAGTATCTGCGGGATGCGGGATACGTGCAGAAAACGAGTGTATCCTGGATGACCATAAACGGGGAGGAGACCGTCTTTTATCTCAATGAGGAGGGGAGCCGTGTCAAGATCTCCATGGGACACCCCAGTTTCTGGAGTGATGAGATCCCGGTTACAGGGGAGAGACGGGAGATGATCAACCAGACGATGGTATTCGGAAAAATCCCGTATGTTACCACATGTCTTTCCATTGGAAATCCCCACTGTGTAATATGGATGGATGAGATTTCAAAGGAGATGGTCTGCCGGATTGGAGTGCATTCGGAAAATGCGGACTGTTTCCCCGAAAAAATCAATACGCAGCTTCTCAATGTGCTGGATCGCACAAATATTCAGATTGAGATCTATGAGAGAGGAGCCGGCTATACGCTAGCCTCGGGAAGCTGTGCCTGCGCGGCCGCCTGTGCGGCGTTCAAGCTCGGGCTGGCGGACAACAATATGTATGTTCATATGCCCGGCGGCGTTCTGGAGGTAGAGATAAAAGAGGACGGCATGGTCTACATGGTCGGAGAAGTCGGCTATGTGGGAAAGATTATACTGGGAAATGAGATGAGCGAGAAACTGCGCAGTCTGTAGGTAAAGAGAAGAATTCCCGGAAAGATTTTCTGACGGGAAAGAAGTGAAAAAATATTTGACAGAAAAAAAGGGAACTGATATAGTGTTAAACAGAGCGAGGGAGCTGACTTTTACAGGGGACAGCTCCCTTTGGCGTGTGATGAGCAAGAGGAGATAAAATATGGAAGAAGAGAGAGCAAACCAGATCTGCTTCGGGGAAGATGTGGATCTGATAAAAATGCAGTTTACAGATCTGTCCGGTCAGAGCAAGATGGTGGAAATGCCCTGCAGCCAGGCTGAAAAGGCGTTTAAGGAGGGCTATGCCATCAACCGCTTTGCGCTCGGCGGACTTAAGCGGGAAGGAGTGGCGGGCTCCTCCGTGCCGGAATATCTCACAGATAAAAGTGAAGGGGAGGAGCTGTATCTGCGGCCCGATCCGGGCACATATGAGATTCTTCCCTGGGATTCGGGACAGGAAAATGTGGCAAGGGTAATCTGCAGTGTGTGCAATCCGGATGGGACGCCCTCATGGACGGACTCCCGGAATATTCTTAATGAGACCATCTGCCGTGCAGAAGAAGCGGGCCTTTGTGTATCCTTTGATTTTCAGTGTGAATTTTACCTCTTCCACACGGATGACGAGGGACGCCCTACCACAGTTACTCATGAGGTGGCCGGGTATTATGACGCAGGTCCCATTGATCTGGCGGAGAGCGTGCGCCGTGATATGATATGCAGCCTTGAAGAGGCCGGAATAGGAGTGGAGAGTACCCACCACGGCCTGACGCCGGGACAGCACTGTTTTCTGCTTCCGGAGCGGTACGGTACGGATGCGGGCGACTGCCTCCAGACATTCAAATCGGCGGTAAAACGTATCGCGAAGCGCCATGGCCTGCATGCCACTTTTATGCCCAAGCCCAACATGAGCGGAGACGGTTCAGGACTTCACATCGGTGTGCTGATTCGGGGAAAGGACGGAAAGACGGACCGGGAGACAGCGTCCCATTTCCGGGCGGGAGTTCTTTCTCATCTGCGAGATATGATGATATTTACAAATCCGATGATCAACTCCTATAAACGCCTGGCTGCGGAGAGAACCATGGTGTTCCAGCCTGAATTTCCTGCAGCAGTGTGGGAAAAGGGAGATGACAAGGCGGTGCGTCTCATTGAATATAAGGACGGAACGTGCGCGGTGCAGGTCCTGTTCCCTGATCCTTCTGCCAATCCCTATCTGGCGCTTACTGCAGTTCTGGCGGCCGGACTTGACGGGATAGAGAAAAAAATGGTATCGGAAAACAAAGAGGACGGGCCGCTCTTTCCCGATACCCTTGGCGTACTTCTCAGGGAATTTCCCGACAACCGTTTTGCCAGGGATACGTTCGGGGAGAAGTTCTGCAGAATGTATGGGGAGGTAAAAAGAGAGGAGTGGAACCGGTTCTGTTCTTTTGTTACAGACTGGGAAATACAGGAATATCTCTACCGCAGTTGATGGAATGGCAGTGAGGTGAGACCGCTTGACGAATATCATAGTAGCATTTTCCAGGCCGGAGGACGGAAGAAATATAAAAAACATACTGGTAAAAAACGGCATTCCCGTAACATTCTCCTGCACATCGGGGGCACAGGTTCTGGCAAATGCCGACGATCTGCGAAGAGGAATCGTGATCTGCGGTTTCCGTTTTAAAGACATGACCTGCCGTCAGCTGTGCGAGGGGCTTTCGCCGGATTTTGATCTTCTTCTGCTGGCATCTCCCAGCAAGTGGAGCGGGGAAGATATGGGAAAAATTCTCTGCCTTCCTGTTCCATTCAAAGCGTGCGACCTGGTATCCACAGTCCGCATGATTGAAAAAATGCAGGAGGAGCGCCGCCGCAAAAAGAAAAGGCGGCCGACGTCCCGCAGCGATGAGGATCGGAGCGTTATCGAACAGGCGAAGGAGATTCTGATTGTCCGCAATCAGATGACAGAGCCGGAGGCTCACAAATACCTGCAGAAATGCAGTATGGACAGTCAGACCGGAATGGCTGAGGCAGCGCGGATGGTGCTGAGCCTTTACGGGTAGAGAAAGTACTGGAGTGGAATCAGAGAAAGGGAAAAAGATATGAAATTTACGAAAATGCAGGGAATCGGAAACGATTATGTATATGTGAACTGTTTTGAGGAGACGGTAAATGATCCGGAAAAACTGGCCATTGCAGTCAGCGACCGCCATTTCGGGATCGGCTCAGACGGACTGATTCTTATAAAGCCCTCCAAAGTGGCGGACTGCCAGATGGATATGTACAATCTGGACGGTTCCAGAGGGTCCATGTGCGGAAACGGAATCCGCTGTGTGGGAAAGTATGCTTACGACCACCACATTGTGGATAAAACCCGGATTTCCGTGGAGACGCCGGCCGGAATCAAATATCTGGATATGGAGACGAAGGACGGAAAAGTTACGGCGGTAACGGTGGATATGGGAGAGCCGGTTCAGACTTCAGAGCTTCCCGAAAAAATCTGCGTGAGGGGAAAGGATTATGAATTTACGGGCATTTCCATGGGAAATCCCCATGCCGTGCTTTTCATGGATGAGATAGATAAGCTTGATCTGGCATCGATTGGGCCTGACTTTGAGAACCATGAGCGTTTTCCGGACCGGACAAATACAGAATTTGTCAGGGTCATTGATCGCGGACACGTAAAGATGCGCGTGTGGGAGCGTGGCTCGGGCGAGACAATGGCCTGCGGAACGGGGGCCTGCGCCGTGGCCGTGGCGTCCATTCTGGCCGGCCGCACGGACAATACGGTTGATGTGGAGCTTCTGGGCGGCGTGCTCCGGATTGTATGGGATCGGGACAGCAATCACGTGTTTATGACGGGACCGGCCGAGGAAGTATTTAACGGGGAATACACCATGAAATAAGCTATGTGCGTGCATAAAAACGGCGTTTTTCTTAAGAATAGCAACTTTTTCACTCCTTTCACATACTTTATTAGTACAACGGTATGTGAGAGGAGTTTTTCTTTTGAACGGGAAAAGAGTTGTGATAGATGCCGGGCACGGGGGAGACAGAGATCCGGGCGCGGTTTATGAAGAGAGAAAAGAGAAGGATGACAATCTCCGTCTGGCGCTGGCAGTGGGCCGGATACTGGAGCAGAACGGAGTGGATGTGGTCTATACGCGAGTAACAGATGTGTTCGATACTCCCTATGAAAAGGCCAATATAGCCAATGAGGCGGAGGGAGATTATTTTGTATCCATACACAGAAATGCCGCCAGGGAGCCGGGAAAAGGTTCCGGAACCATGACGCTCATCTATGAGACGGGCGGGAAGGCCGAAGAGCTGGCCGCATTTATCAATCAGGAGCTTGAAAGAACCGGATTTAAGGATCTGGGAATTTTCGAGAGGCCGGATCTTATTGTATTAAGAAAAACGAAAATGCCTGCTGTACTGGTGGAGGCCGGGTTCCTTGACAATCCGGAGGATAACCGGCAGTTTGAGGAAAAATTTGATGAGCTGGCCGCTGCCATCGCGACGGGTATACTGGATATGCTTGCGGAGGATGAGGAGAAAAAGCTCACGGCAGAAGAAGGCGCCTACTATATGATTCAGACAGGTGTCTACCGGGTGCGTTCTCTTGCAGAGCAGCAGCTGGCTGAGCTTAGAAAGCAGGGCTTTCCGGCATTTCTCATTTTTGACGGCATGTATTATAAGGTGCGTGTGGGAGCGTTCAAAAACCTGGATAATGCAGTAAAAATGGAACAGGAGCTGCGAAAAAGCGGGTTTCCCACAGTCATGGTATACGAGAAGGAAGTGAAATAGAAGAAATGTAATGATTTTGTGCATCTGTTTTTATAAATTGATAGAAAACAGTGCAGGGATATGCTATAATGTATGCATAAATAACAGCCCGGGGAGAAGACTGGAGAGAAACAGAGAGAGGGCAAAGAGGGAGGCGTGCATATGGAGGGAAAGAAAGTTGTCATAACGATCGGCAGACAGTATGGAAGCGGCGGAGCCGAGACGGGAAAAAGGCTGGCTCAGGAGCTGGGTATTGGGTTTTATGACAAGAACATACTGCGGATGAATTCGGATGAGAGCGGAATCAAGGAAAGTTATTTTCATCTCGCGGACGAAAAAGCGGGAAACAGACTTCTCTATCGGATCATCAGCAGCCTTACCCCTGAGATGGGCACGCCTTCCTTCGGATCGGATCTTATCTCCGCTGACAATCTGTTCCGGTTTCAGTCGGAGGTAATCAGAAAGCTGGCGGCCGAGGAGTCCTGCGTTATCATCGGCCGGTGCGCTGATTATGTGCTGAGCGGAATGGAAGGTCTGGTCCGCGTGCATCTGTTTGCGGACATGAAGGTCAGAGAGGCGCGGATCCGTGAAAAAGAGCTGTACGCAGAGAAAGAGATTGTGAAAAACATCAAAAGAATCGACCGGGAGAGAAGAGATTATTACCGCTATTATACGGGCCGTGACTGGGAAGATTTTGAAAACTACGATCTCATCATCAACACCAGTAAGATTGGCGTTGACGGAGCAGTAAAGATAATAAAGAACTATCTGTCTGTGATTGGCTATGACGCAGGCTGACAGCGAACCGGGTGTCCTGTCCGGTATGTAAAAAACGGAAATCCTGTACATGCTGTCGGGAGAAAATCCCGGCGGCGTGTGCGGGATTTTTTTCTGTACAGGCAGGCTTATAACGCTTATCCGGGCTCTGAAAGAAAATAGAGCTGGGCTTATGCTTTTACTTGCATTTGCATGCGGCTTATTGTACAATGTCTCAGGCATATGGGAACATGTACCGTTTTAATTATTTTATGTGTGAGGTCAGAGCAATGCGTTATCAGAATGATATAGAAAAAATGAACACAAACAAAAACCTGTTTTTGATGTCGCTGCCGATTTTCGTGGAGCTTCTTCTTCAGCTTCTCGTGGGAAATGTGGATCAGATGATGGTCAGCCGCGTATCCCAGAAATCAGTGGCTTCCATCGTCAATGCCAATCAGATCATGAACCTGATTATCATTGTACTGAGCATGGCGTCCACGGCCGTGACGGTCATCCTGTCTCAGTATCTCGGGGCGGAAGATGAGGAAAATGCCTCCCGGACCTGCATGGTGTCGGTTGTG
Organism: uncultured Lachnospiraceae bacterium; assembly: GCA_944384125.1. Taxonomy (GTDB): domain Bacteria; phylum Bacillota; class Clostridia; order Lachnospirales; family Lachnospiraceae; genus Otoolea. The sequence goes on from CALWSF010000004.1 coordinate 99,507, forward strand.
ATGATAGGTCTGGTCAGCATTGTGTCCACTGTTCTTGTCTTTGCCGGACACGTGCCGCTTTATAAGGCCCTTCATGTGCCGGAGGAAATATTTGATGAGGCGTCCCTGTATCTTCTCATCGTGGGTTCTCTTATCATCGTACAGGGGCTCTATCTGACATTTTCAGCCATAATCCGCGCCTTTGCCATGATGAAGGAGGTAATGGTCGTATCCATCATCATGAATGTGCTGAATATTATAGGAAATGCCATTCTTATTAACGGCTGGTTCGGGCTGCCTCAGCTGGGCGCTGTGGGAGCGGCCATCTCCACGGATATCAGCAAGGTTGTGGGACTTGCCCTGATGATTCTCCTGTTTGCAAAGCGGACAGGCGTAAAGATGGGCTTTCGGTATCTCGTTCCGTTCCCGGTCGGGATTTTAAAAAATCTCTGTCTTCTGGCGATACCGACGGGAATTGAAAGCTTTTCCTACAATCTGTCCCAGATGATTATTCTGGGTATCGTCAACTCCTTCGGAACAATGGTAACGGTAACGAAGGGGTACTGCAGCATTTTTGCCAATATCGATTATGTATACGCCATGGCTATCGCGACGGCAACTCAGATTGTCATGGGATATCTCATAGGCGCAAAAAAGATCGATCTGATAGAGAAGAGAGTAAATGCAACTTTAAAGGTAGCGCTGGCGGCCTGCGTGGGAATGGCCGTGCTGCTGTTTGCCGGCAGCAATTACGTATTTCTGATTTTTACGGACAATCCGGAGATCATCGAGCTGGGACGGCGTATTCTCTTTATCGAGATCTTCCTGGAGATTGGCCGTGCGGTCAATATTGTTATGACGAAATGTCTTATCGCGGCGGGAGATGCCGTGACGCCCACCGTTGTGGGAGTGAGTTTTCAGTGGTGTGTGGCTGTCGCCGGTGCATGGCTCTTTGGTCTTGTGTTCAACTGGGGGCTTGAGGGCGTGTGGATCGCCATGGCTGTGGACGAGTGTCTGCGGGGACTGATTTTCGTCATTCACTTTAAGAGAGAAAGATGGAAGAAGAATTTCAGGAGCGTGGAGACGGCGTAAGACGGGAACCGGGAGAAATGACGGAATGATAATCCGGGAAATCGTGAAGAGAAAATGAAGATGGAAAAAAAGACGGGAAAGGAAACAGGAATGAAGTCGGAAAAAAGAAAAAACGGCCTGGCTGCAGCCGGATACGGGGAAAAGAAAAGTGCAGAAGGACGGTCTGACAGGAGAGCAGGCTTCGGAGAAAGGAAAGAGGGAAAATCCGGAGGAAGACCCGGGGCAAATACAGTGAAAAGAACGGCCGGGAGGGCCTTGGAAAATTCATCCCGCAAATTTGAGGACAGGCCCGGCAGAAAAACTGCGGGAACGGCAGCTGAGAAAAAGGCAGTCGGGAAAATGGCAGCTTCCAGAGGATTAAGCCGGGAAAATAAAAAGGCGGGTTCTGTTCTCTGTCCCGTGTACGGAGAATGCGGGGGCTGCCAGCTTCTTCACATGCCCTATGAAAAACAGCTGAAAGAGAAGCAGAAGAAGATGGAAAAGCTCCTGCAGGGGATCTGCCCTGTGCGCCCGATTATGGGGATGGAATCGCCGTACCACTACAGGAATAAGGTGCACGCTGTGTTCGGCCATGACCGGAAGGGAAAACCCGTCTCCGGTGTGTACAAAGAAGGCTCCCATCTGCTGATCCCGGTGGAAAAATGTCTGATTGAGGATGAGAAGGCCGATGAAATCATCGGCACGATCCGCAGCCTTCTTCCGTCCTTCAAGATCCGTACCTACGATGAGGATACGGGATACGGGCTTCTGCGCCACGTGCTGGTCCGCCGCGGCTTTGCCACAGGTGAGATCATGGTGGTTCTGGTTACGGTTTCCCCTGTATTCCCGTCCAAAAAGAATTTCGTGCAGGCTCTGCGGGAGCGGCATCCGGACATTACCACTATTGTCCAGAATATTAACGGCAAAAGCACCAGCATGGTGCTGGGAGAGAAAGAACATGTGCTCTTCGGAAAGGGATATATCGAGGACGAGCTCTGCGGCCTTCGGTTCCGCATTTCTTCCCGTTCTTTTTATCAGGTCAATCCCGTACAGACGGAACGGCTCTATGGAAAAGCCATGGAGCTGGCGGGGCTTACGGGACGTGAGACAGTCATAGACGCCTACTGCGGAATTGGAACCATCGGCCTCATTGCGGCCCGCCGGGCAAAGCAGGTTATCGGCGTGGAGCTCAACAGCGAGGCGGTCCGGGACGCCGTGCAGAACGCGAAGCGGAACGGGATTGAGAACGCGCAGTTTTACTGCAACGACGCCGGCCGGTTTATGGTCAATATGGCGGTCCGGGGCGACCGGGCGGACGTGCTGTTCATGGACCCGCCCAGAAGCGGCAGCACGGAGGATTTCATCAATGCGGCGGTCCAGATGGGGCCGAAGCGCATCGTCTATATCTCCTGCGGCCCGGACACCCTGGCAAGGGATCTGAAAATGTTCGCGGCGAAAGGCTACCGGGCGAAGGAAGCGTGGCCGGTGGATATGTTCGCGGAGACGGAGCATTGTGAGACGGTTGTCTTACTTTCCAAGGGAGAAATCGACTCGAAGAAAGTGCGTGTGGAGTTTTCTCTGGAGGACATGG
>CALWSF010000005.1 GCA_944384125.1 uncultured Lachnospiraceae bacterium
GTACTACCTGTGTATTATCAGGCAGGATTCACAAGGATTTGACAGGCTTTTCACTCTGAACAACCCTTGATTTTACGTTATTCCTTAGAACTTCCCAGCCTTAGCAGCTTCCTCAATGCCTACTGCAACTGCAACGGTAGCACCTACCATGGGGTTGTTGCCCATACCGATAAGACCCATCATCTCTACATGAGCCGGTACGGAGGAAGAACCTGCAAACTGTGCGTCGGAGTGCATACGGCCCATGGTATCCGTCATACCGTAGGATGCAGGACCGGCTGCCATGTTGTCGGGATGAAGCGTACGTCCTGTACCGCCGCCGGAAGCAACGGAGAAGTATTTTTTACCCTTCTCTACGCACTCTTTCTTGTATGTGCCGGCTACCGGATGCTGGAAACGTGTGGGATTGGTGGAGTTTCCGGTAATGGAAACGTCAACGCCCTCTTTCCACATGATGGCAACGCCCTCTGTTACATCGTTGGCGCCATAGCAGTTAACCTTTGCGCGCAGACCGTTGGAGTAGGACTTTCTCCAGAGCTCTTTTACCTCGCCTGTGTAGTAGTCCATCTCAGTCTCCACATATGTAAATCCGTTGATACGGGAAATAATCTGAGCAGCATCTTTTCCAAGACCGTTTAAAATAACACGGAGCGGTTTCTGACGAACTTTGTTTGCTTTCTCAGCGATACCGATAGCACCCTCAGCTGCTGCGAAAGACTCATGACCTGCCAGGAAGCAGAAGCAGTCCGTCTCTTCCTCAAGAAGCATCTTGCCCAGGTTTCCATGGCCAAGACCAACTTTTCTCTGGTCTGCTACAGAACCGGGAATGCAGAATGCCTGAAGGCCCTCTCCGATTGCCGCTGCCGCATCTGCCGCACGGCGGCATCCTTTCTTGATAGCGATAGCTGCACCTACGGTGTAAGCCCAGCATGCGTTTTCAAAACAGATGGGCTGAATTTTCTTAACCTGATCATATACGTTCAGTCCGGCATCCTTCGTGATTTTCTCAGCCTCTTCGATGGAAGCAATGCCATAGCTGTTTAAAACGGAATTGATTTTGTCAATTCTTCTCTCATATGATTCAAATAATGCCATAATGATTTGATCCTCCTTAATCATGTACCTGAAAATGTGCGTTCTGCCGGATTATCTTCCTTATATTCCGGCCGCCGCGCCGTCTATGTATATCGAAACGCTCCTGAAACGTCTTTACTCCTGTCTCGGATCAATGATCTTGACAGCGTCATCCACACGGCCATACTGTCCTTTTGCCTTTTCGTACGCCGTATTCGGATCGTCGCCCTTCTTGATGAAATCTGTCATCTTTCCGAGATTTACGAACTGATAACCGATGATCTGATTCTCCTCATCAAGAGCAATTCCTGTTACATAGCCTTCTGCCATCTCCAGATAGCGGGGACCTTTTTTCAGTGTTCCGTACATGGTACCAACCTGAGAACGGAGTCCTTTGCCCAGATCCTCAAGGCCTGCACCGATCGGAAGGCCATCCTCTGAGAATGCGCTCTGGGTTCTGCCGTATGCGATCTGAAGGAACAGTTCACGCATGGCAGTATTGATTGCATCACAGACAAGATCCGTATTCAATGCCTCCAGTACGGTTCTTCCCGGAAGAATCTCTGCAGCCATCGCTGCGGAGTGTGTCATACCGGAGCAGCCAATCGTCTCTACCAGGGCCTCCTGAATGATTCCCTCCTTCACGTTCAGTGTCAGCTTACAGGCGCCCTGCTGAGGAGCACACCAGCCGATACCGTGTGTTAAACCGGAAATATCCTTTACTTCCTTTGATTTGACCCATTTTGCCTCCTCCGGAATAGGAGCTGCGCCGTGATTGACGCCCTGAGCAACCGGACACATACTTTCTACTTCGTGTGAATAAATCATTGTAAGACTCCTTTCAAATGAATGTGTTAGTACTTTGTTAATTTTATCACATCATACTGCCCCTATTATCTCACGGATTTTCCGATTCGTCCATACGTTTTTCATTTTTTTCGAAATAAAAAATATTCAGAAATGCGGAATTTTAAAATACTCTCCTGAACTGTTTCCCCGTCATCTTCCCGGCATCCGTTTTCTCATCCAGTGAAGGCATAAAAGAAAGCTCACAAAAAGTACACAGCCCTTGGCAGTGCTGGATACAGTCAGGGCCCACCAGATTCCGTTGAGCCCCGCCCATCCGGAAATAAACACTGCCAGCGGAATCCGGGCGGAAGTAAGAGTAATGCTTACTACCGAAGGGTAAAGCGTTTTCCCAAGGCCGGAGAACGCTCCCACCGATGTCTGTTCAACCATCATAAAGAGCTGGCAGAAACCGATAATTCTCAGATAATCCACACCGGCTGCCAGAACCTCCTCCTCATGTATGAATATGGAAAAAATGGGTCTGGCCATAAATATCAGAAACAGGGAGGTACAAAGCCCCCAGAGCGCTGTCATGGATATGGCACAGAAATATCCTTTCCTGACACGCTCCCTGTGACCCGCTCCGAAATTCTGTCCCAGAAAGGCATTTACCGCAGCCGCAAACCCATCCCCTACCATCCATGATACAGACTCCACCTGCCCGCCTACTCTCTGAACAGCCACAGCTGAATCCCCCCAGGCAGCAACCAGCCTGGTAAGAATCAGCGAAATTCCGGCATAAATGAGATTCTGCGCTGATGATGGAAGTCCAATGGAAATAATCTCTCTCATGCAGTGACGGGGAACCGGCTTCCACAGACAAAAATCTGAAAAAAGCTGTTTCTCATTCCGGACTGCCCTCACAAAAAGCAAAGTTACAATAAGCTGGGCCGTTACCGTAGCAACAGCTGCTCCCACAACCCCCATCGCGGGAACCGGACCGACTCCGAATATCAAAACCGGATCCAGGATGACATTTACCAGGAGTCCGGCTACATTTGCCATGAACGGTGTCCTGCTGTCTCCGGCCGCCGTGAGAAGCCCTGTGAGGATCGAATTCAGATAGGAAAAAATCACAAGACCGCATGCTATGCGAAGATAATTCTCCGCCTCTCTGATAATTTCCCGGCTCTGCAGGCCGAAAAATCCTATCAGCTGACGTGCCCCAAAAACGGAAACGAGACCATAAATCACTGCAAACAGAATTCCCAGCTGTACTGCTCCCCTGGCATAGTTTGCCGCTTCTTTTTCATTTCCCGCCCCAAGGGAATGGGCTGCTTTGACCTGCCCCCCGGAACGGGCCAGAATCGCAAATCCCTGGGAGAACCAGACATACATACCGGCTGTTCCCACAGCCGTCACTGCACCGGAACCAAGCCTGCCAATCCATGCCATATCCGTCAGATTATACGCCATCTGCACCAGCGATGTTGCCATAATCGGAAGCGCCAGGCGCGTAAGTGCAGGCAGAATCGGCTCATTCAGCAGATCTACCTTTTTTTCTCTCTTTTCTCCGGCATCTCTATTCTTATTCATTTTGCCTTCTCCAAAACACTGATAGACAGATTTAGGCGTCCGGCAAAATGTCGCCGGACGCCTATTATTTTATAACATTTTATCTCTGTGACAGGAACTCGTCTATTCCTCTTGCTCCCGCACGGCCTGCCTCCATGGCAAGAATAACCGTAGCTGCTCCCGTTACCGCGTCGCCGCCGGCATAGACACCCTCTTTTGTCGTCTTTCCGTTGGACTCATCCGCAATAATACATTTCCATCTGTTGATCTCCAGTCCTTTCGTCGTATTGGAGATTAACGGGTTGGGGGATGTTCCCAGCGCCATGATTACAGTGTCAGCTTCGATCTCAAACTCGGAACCCGGAACCTCCACCGGACGTCTTCTTCCTGATTCATCCGGCTCGCCCAGCTCCATCCGCCGGCAGATAATGCCTCTTACCCAGCCTTTGTCATCCGTAAGAATCTCAGCCGGATTTGTGAGAAGATTAAACACAATTCCCTCTTCTTTTGCATGATGTACTTCCTCCACACGGGCCGGAAGCTCCTTCTCACTTCTCCTGTACACAATATGTACATCCGCTCCAAGACGGAGAGCCGTTCTGGCTGCATCCATGGCAACATTTCCGCCGCCTACCACAACAACTTTCTTTGCATCCATGATAGGCGTATCATAATCATCGCGGAAAGCCTTCATCAGATTGCTTCTCGTCAGATACTCATTGGCGGAGAACACGCCGTTGGCATTCTCTCCGGGAATCCCCATGAACTTGGGAAGGCCTGCACCGGAACCGATGAAGACAGCCTGGAATCCTTCCTGTTCCATGAGCTCATCAATCGTTACCGACTTTCCGATTACCACATTCGTCTCGATCTTTACTCCCAGTTTCTTTACATTATCGATCTCCGGCTGAACTACGCCGGACTTGGGAAGACGGAACTCGGGAATTCCATAAGTCAGTACACCGCCTGCCTCGTGGAGTGCCTCAAAAATAGTAACTTCATATCCCATCTTTGCCAGATCGCCTGCACACGTAAGACCTGCAGGACCGGAACCGATAACCGCCACTTTCTTTCCATTGGTTTTTTCAGGTGCATCCGGCACAAAACCGTGTTCTCTGGACCAGTCCGCAACAAAACGCTCCAGTTTTCCGATAGAAACCGGCTCGCCCTTGATTCCGCGGATACACTGACCTTCACACTGCGTCTCCTGCGGGCAAACACGTCCGCAGACAGCCGGAAGTGCAGAGGATCTGGCAATCACGCGCGCTGCCTCCTCAATATTTCCTTCCTTCACTTCCCGGATGAATGCCGGAATATCTATGGAAACAGGACATCCGGCCACACACTTTGCATTTTTGCAGTTTAAGCATCTCTCAGCTTCTGCCACCGCTTCTTCCATATTATAGCCCAGGCATACTTCTTTGAAGTTTGTGGCACGCACCTTCGGGTCCTGCTCCCGTACCGGAATTTTTTTCATCATATCTCTGTTTGCTTCCATTATTCATTACCTCCGCACTGTCCGCATCCGCCATGGTGTGTATCCCCCTCTTTCAGGCGGAGCATAGCTCTTCCTTCCTGAGTCTTGTAAATCTGCTGACGCATCATCGCCTCATCAAAATTCACAAGATGGCCGTCAAACTCAGGTCCGTCAACACAGGCAAATTTAACCTTGTCCCCAACTGTCACACGGCAGGCTCCGCACATTCCCGTTCCATCCACCATAATAGGATTAAGGCTGACAATTGTGGGAATTCCCAGCTTCTTCGTGAGCAGACATACGAATTTCATCATAATCATGGGGCCGATAGCCACACAGACATCGTATTTCTTTCCCTGTTTCTCCACAAGCTCCTCAATAAGGCCTGTTACCATACCCTTATATCCAAAGCTGCCGTCATCTGTCGCTATGTAAAGCTGTCCTGCCGCTTTCTCCATCTCTTCTTTGAGAATCAGCATGTCTTTCGTCTTGGATCCCACAATAACATCCGCATCAATTCCATGCTCCTTCAGCCACTTAACCTGCGGATAAACCGGCGCCGCTCCGACACCTCCGGCAACGAAAAGATATTTTTTCTTTTTAAGGTCTTCCGGATCCTCATGTACAAATTCGGACGGATTACCCAGCGGTCCCACAAAATCTCTGAAGAAATCTCCCTTCTTTAAGGAGCTCATTTTCTGCGTCGATGCTCCCACAGTCTGGAACACAATGGTAATGGTTCCCTTCTCCCGATCGAAATCACAGATTGTAAGCGGAATTCTCTCCCCTTCTTCATCTATCTTCACAATTACAAACTCGCCCGGCTCGCAGGCACGCGCCACTCTCGGCGCCTCTACTACCATCAGATAAATTTTATCTGCCAGCTTTTCTGCTTTTAAAATCTGGTACATGCTTCTCCTCCTAGCGCATCTGCTTTTATATTTCCCCTTCACATTCGGCTATCATTCTACCACCATGCTGTCCCTCTGACAAGCAAAAACTTACCGTTGCCATCCGCAAATTCTCCGGCTTCCTATTATGCACTTTCAGGATCTTCGGGGAACCGAACTATGAACGTTCATATTTTCGGAACTCATAGCACAAATCAAAAAAGGTCTGCTCGTCACTCGTCTCTGCCACCTTCCAGCCCTCTTTTTCCAGATTAACCATATGCGTATCTGCTGCATAAGAAAAATCAATGAACGTAATATGAGCCACAGAGCAATAGGGCAGAAATTCCCGGTACACGCTTTCTCCCCCAATAATAAATACATCCGAATTTTTCAGATTGTTTTCTTTTTTAAGTGCCTCAATTTGTTTTAGCGTCTCTTTTACGCTGTGGCAGACAACTGCCCCCTTCACACCCCAGTCTTCTTTTTTTGTAAGAATGACATTATGCCTCCCGTCCAGAGGACGGCCTCCGGGAAAGGTAAGAAAGGTTTTGCGCCCCATCACAATTATTTTTCCCATTGTCTCCTGGCGGAACAGTTTCTGATCGGCCGGAATAACTGCAAGCATCCTTCCCTGATTTCCGATGGCCCAGTTTCTGTCCACCGCTGCAATCAGCTGATATCCCCGCACAAAGCATTCGGGGAACTGACGCCGCAATGTTTTCATCATGCTGGCCGCATTGATATAAAAAGCCTCGTCCGGCTGATCTTTTTTATCCACCCGGGAATGGAAAACACGTTCCATTTCCCGCAGAGCCTCGTCATCGTCAGGGAAACGTTCCATTATGGAAATCATTGCTTCCCGGCTGTCCTTCAGTTTTTTCAGGAGTATATCCCATATCCCGTTCCTGTCCGCCTCATCCACCGGTCCGTAATGATTTAAAATGATTGTCCTGACTGAAAACTGCGACGAACGGCGGATAGATTCCTCGGCGCCCAGATAGTCCACAAGAAATGATGGCATATAGGCATCGCCCGGACCCAGCACTCCCACTGTCTCACTGCAGAGCATTACCTCATCATCCACAATATAAGACATGGAACAGCGGGTATGTCCCACTGTTGCAAATGCATATACCCTGTGATCCCCAATCACGACAGTCTCCCCGTCCTCAAGTCCCACATCAACCTGAAGTTCCCTGTCATCATACTCCGAATTCCACGAAAGCCCTGCTGCCTCCGAAGCCTCCCCGCTCAGCCGCCGGATTGTCTTAAGCGCTCCGGGACGCCTTAGTATCTCCTGGGCTTCCCGGGACGCATAAACTTTCACATCCGGCCAGATTTCTCTTACCTTTGCAAGTCCCGCCACGTGATCATAATGAGAGTGGGATAAAAGAACTGCATCCAGCTTTTTATCCCCTATCTCACGTTTAATGGCCTCTGACATCGCATCGGCCGCATAGGCCATGCCCGCTTCGAAAAGCAGGTTTGCCTCTCCCTTTATCAGAAACACAGCTCCTTTTCCTATGCCTGAAACATCAACGATTGTCATGCTTTGTTCCCCTTTCCGTCCCGGCCTCTTTGGCCATTATTTTTAAAGCCAATTCTACTATATTTTGTCTGCGCGGGCAAGAAGGAAAATAAAACCTGTCTTTCGTTCTGACAGAAACAGCCGGACCGGGCGGGGGTATTTCCCGGCCCTCTACTGCTCCTTCATATACGGATATGCTATTTCCTGTGTGGGGACATACATCTCTTTAATCGTTCTGGGGCTCAGCCAGCGATACATATTAATCTCGCTTCCGGCCTTGTCATTTGTTCCTGATGCTCTTGCACCTCCGAAGGGCTGCTGACCAATCACGGCTCCCGTCGGCTTGTCATTAATATAGAAGTTTCCGGCTGAATTTTTCAGAGCATTTTCCATATGTACAATCGCCTCTCTGTCGTTGGCAAAAATTGCACCGGACAGACCGTAACCGGTAGATGTATCACAGCTTACAAGCGTCTCATCCAGTTTATCATCCGGATATACATAAATCGTCATTACCGGTCCGAATATCTCTTCCACCATCGTCCTGAAGTCCGGTTTTTTCGCCTGAATCAGTGTCGGATAAACAAAATATCCCTTCGAATCATCATAGCCTCCGCAGAGAACCTCCGCATCCTCCGACTCTCTCGCATAATCAATGTACTCTTTATTTGTCTTAAATGCAGCGGCATCAATTACCGCTCCCATAAAGTTCGTGAAATCCCTCACATCGCCGATTTTCAGCTTTGATATCTCCTCCAGCATGCCGGCCTTAACCTCCGGCCATATGCTCTCCGGCACATATGCGCGGGATGCAGCCGAGCACTTCTGTCCCTGATACTCATAGGAAGCTCTCATAAGCGCCGCAACAAGTGTCTTCGGCTCGACGGAATTGTGCGCAAAGATAAAATCCTTTCCTCCCGTCTCTCCCACAAGACGCGGATACGTCTTATAACTTTTAATATTCTCTCCCACAAGAGAATAAACACCGCTGAACACTTCTGTGGAACCTGTGAAATGGAATCCGGCCATATTGGGATCACTCAGAACATATTTGCTCATATCAGATCCGCGGCTGGGAACAAAATTGATAACGCCGTCCGGAAGGCCGGCCATCTGGAAAGCCTTCATCACATAATAGTTGGAGAGAACAGCCGTTGTCGCCGGCTTCCACAGCACCACATTACCCGCAATTGCCGGAGCCGTGGGAAGATTGGCACCGATAGACGTAAAGTTGAAAGGCGAAATAGCTGTCACGAAGCCCTCAAGAGGACGATACTCGATCCGGTTCCAGACACCGGGCGTGTTATTGGGCTGATTCTCATAAATCTGCTGGAGATAATACACATTAAACCGGAGGAAATCGATAAGCTCACACGTATCAATCTCAGCCTGATATGCGGTCTTGCTCTGTCCGAGCATGGTCGCAGCATTTATCGTGTCTCTCATAGGTCCTGCGATGATCTCGGCCGCACGAAGGAAAATTGCCATCCGGTGCTCCGTGGGAACCGCACTCCATTTTTCTTTTGCTGACAGCGCAGCCGCAATGGCATCTTTCAGCTCCTTCTCTCCGCCGGAGGCTGCCTCTGCCAGAACATGGGCGTGATCATGAGGCATAACGGCGGTCGTCTTTCTCTCCGTCCAGACTTCTTTTCCATTAATAATCATAGGAATCTGTACGATTTCAGCCGCCTGACGATCTAACTCTTTTTTTAAACTCTCCCGCTCCGGGCTGCCCGGAAGATATGCTCTTACCGGCTCATTAACAGGCATTTTAATCTTAAAAAAACCGTTGCTCATTTTCACATTCTCCTTTTCTTTTCTCTGTTTTTTCTGTGTTTTTGCGTCTCAGTAATTTCATACACAAAAATTTTATTTCTTGTATTTTCATATATATGAATTTTATATTCAAATAATATCACTATAATATAAATATGTCAATATATTTTCATTTTAAAAAATACCAAATTTCGTTATTTATTTTTATACATATCGTACAATTCTGTTTCTTTACTGCTTGATCTGCATTTTAAAAAGCCGTTTAAGGATTTCAGCTGACGTGACGGAACCTTTTTCCGTTTACTGCCTTCTTTTTTTGTGATATACTTGGGTAAATATAATTTTTCTTAGAAGAAACTGATTTCATGCATATGAACTGAGAGGAGAACTATGATTATTCTAGAAAGAACCAGTGTAATGAACCTGGATAATGCCATACGCGGAGCCCGGAATCCCATGAACAGCTGGGATCGCATGGACAGCTTCTATTCAGAAGACGGAACTTTTATTCTGGGACCAAATGATAAAAATCTTGCTTTGAGGCTTCGGAAAGCCGGGAGCGATCATCGGAAATTTGTCCGGCAGATATTCGTATCTGTGGATATTACGGCACCGCTCTACTGGTGGAAAGAATATGACACCTACAAGGTTGCCACGGTTGCCAATTCCTGCAGCACCATGCACAAAATCGCAGGCAAACCATTTTCTATGGAGGATTTCAGCTGCGATCATATGACGGCGCCGACTGCTGCATTTATGGAAAGTGTTGTGCAGCGCCTTGAACAGATAAGGCAGCGTTATCTTGAAACAAAAAATAAAGAGGACTGGTATGATATGATTCAGCTTCTTCCCAGCAGCTATAATCAGATGCGCACCTGTTCTTTCAATTATGAAACACTGATCAACATTTATTTTGCCAGAAAGGATCATAAGCTGGCGGAGTGGCACACTTTCTGCGACTGGGTTCGGACACTTCCCTATGCACAGGAACTTATCCTCGGCGAAACGGACACAGACTGATAAGACCGCATATACCGGCTGAACAGCATGAAAAAGCAGACATACGGCAACTTTTGCTGTCGTGATGTCTGCTTTTTATTTTTACTTTATGTAAAATTCAAATGGCATCTACTGAATAATCTCCGAAGCCGGTCCTGCCGGCTGCTGAGGAGGCTGAGCCGTATCGCTCCCCGGCCCTGCCGGAGGTGTCTCCGGAATCTGTACCGGAACCGTCTCTGCCGGAGCGGTCTGCGGCGGAGCTGTCTCAGGCACTGTCATTTCCTGAACAGGGGCACCGCGGCTGATGATCATTTCCATCCTCTCTCTCATGGACTGACTCTTTATCTGGCCCGCCAGTTCCTTTGCTTCGTTTCTAAGCTCGGTCCGGCTCCTGCCGGAGTCTCCGGTTTTTGCCATATCAAGAAGTTCCATAGCCCGATCTGCCAGCTCGTGATCCGACCGGAAATCATCTACAAAATAATCTTCTGATATACTGTAAGCTCCGGAATGACCCGCCAGATATTCTCCGGAGTGTCCCCTTCCGTCATCTGTTTCAGGCTCCGCAAAGGATGCCGGTCCCAGCCCTTCAATCATCCCCTGCATAGCCCGCTTCCATATGGAAGCGGGATACGTAGCTCCGTAAAGACTTGAGAGCATTTTGGGCTGATCATATCCGACCCAGACAGAAATTGTATAATACGGCGTCATTCCGCAGAACCAGCCATCTTTGCTGGCATTTGTCGTTCCGGTTTTTCCGGCTGCTTCTATCTCTCCCTGCCATCCCATGGAACTGGCAGTTCCTCTTTTGATAACCCCTGTCAGAATATCCGTCATCATTACTGCACTGCTTTCCTGATATACCTGAACAGCCGGATATTCCTCAAATATATCTTCGCCCTGATTGTTAATCATTTTCTCGATACATGTAGGATCTCTGTAAACCCCTCTGTTGGTCAGAGCCGCATAAGCTCCCGCCATCTCTTCCGTAGTCGCACCATGGGTAAATCCGCCCAGAGATGTAGCCGGATAATAATCATCCGGAACAATATTGTCAAACCTCATCTGCGTCAGATATGCAAGGCCCACATCCGGTGTGATATCATCATAAATATACCACGCCACACCATTGCGGCTCAGCTCCACCGCTCTTCTGAGCTCCAGAGATTCTCCCGGCAGCGACTTGACATCCGCTCCTTTTTCCTTTGCGCTGTCTATGTTGATATTTCTTACTTTCGTTGTAGATTTATATCCGTTTTCCAGAGCCGGTGCATATACAATCAGCGGCTTTATGGTACTTCCCGGCTGCCGGTCACTCTGGAAAGCGCGGTTTAATGTATATGTATCCGTCTCCTGGCTTCGTCCTCCGACAATGGCAACCACCTTACCTGTACTGTTGTCTATCGCAGTCGCAGCACCCTGAAGCGCATAGATTCCATTGTCAGCTGTCTCTCCGTCAAAAGACAGCACACTGTCTACCGCCTCCTGCAAAAGCTGCTGTTTGCCGGGGTCCAGAGAAGTGTACAGATTATAGCCTCCCGTATACAGAGCATCTCTCTCCTGATTGTAAACCTCATTATACCGCTCCTCATATGCCCGGTATTCCTCCTGACTTCTGAATCCGTACTGGAACTGGAAGCCGTCGCGGCGCATAAGGTAACGTACCGCACAGTCAATTGCATATGTTGTCTCATAGTTGCGCATGGGAACCTGCTGCCTCTGAACCGTAATTGTTTCTGCCACAGCCTCCTCATACTCTCTCTGCGTTATATAGCCCATCTCCAGCATATCATCCAGAATTTTATCCCGCCGCGCGATAGCATTTTCAGGGTGGCGGTAGGGATTGTAATATGTAGGAGAATTGGGAATAGCACACAGATATGCCGTCTGACTCAGTGTAAGCTCATCCGCATCCTTCCCGAAATATCCTTTTGCTGCAGCCTGAAGGCCGTAATAGGTATTGGCGAAACTGATATCATTAATGTAAAACTCCATAATCTGTTCTTTTGTATATTTTTTCGTCAGATCAAGAGCTATCAGTATCTCCTTAACCTTCCGCTCAATAGATACTTCTCTGGTAAGGAACCTGTTTCTCGCAAGCTGCTGGGTAATCGTACTGGCGCCATGCACCTCCTGGCCCTCCGTCCGGAGATAATTGATGCCCACCCGGAATATTCCCTTGATATCAATACCGGGATTTTCCCAGAAAGTTCTGTCTTCTATGGCAACAAATGCATTAATGGCATTCTGGGGTATCTCATCATACGTCAGGTATGTGGAATCCTCATCTCCCGTCAGCTTTGCCAGTATTTCTCCGTTGGCATCATATATGTAGCTTGCCTCCTGCAGCCGGAAGGTTTCCGGCGTACTCTCTTCCACTACTCCTGCAATCTGCTCTTTGTAATCCTGATATATAGGATACAGTTTATAAAACGCAACACCTCCCACTGCCAGCAGAATTACCACAGAAAGGATGAGCAGTGTCAAAATTACTGCGCGAAGAACCCTGAACATTGCACGAAGAACAATCCTGAGCCTTCTGAACGGGCCGCTGCCCCCTTTTGCCGAAGATTTTTTTTCCGCTTTATCCGGCTTGCGGGGCGATTGTTTTTTTCGGGAATGGCTCTGATCCACTCCCTTATTTGTCCGTTTTTCTTCCATTTTGTCCGTCCCTCTTTTTTCCGCGTTCTCTGTTTCTTTGCACTAAAACACAATGACCTCCCTGTCAGACAGAAACGCAGCATTCATAAACAGCCGCATACGCAGGCATGTACTTCTCTTATTATATGTGTTTTTGCTTTATCCGGCAACCCTGACTTCCCTATTTTAAAGATTTTGACATAAATCGTAATTTAAACAGGGCGAACCCCCGCCTCATTTTCGGAATATGATACGGTAACCAACATTTTGGGAGATGCTTTATGAATTCCCTGCTTCTTTCGATTTTTGTGCTGGTTACAGCGCTGTCACTGGACGCTTTTGCTGCCGGCTTTATTTATGGTACCGATCATGTAAGGATTCCCGCAGTGTCTGCCGCCATTATTACAGGACTGTCTTCAGGTATTCTCGCCTTATTTCTCCTTCTGGGCGACTGGTTCGGTCTTCTTGTTCCTGAACGGTTAACTTCCATTCTGTGCTTCATCATTTTATTTCTTCTGGGATGCATCAGGCTCTTTGACAGCACATTAAAATCCCTGATCCGGCGCTTTGCCGGACACACTCATAAAATCCGTTTTTCCCGCTCCCACGCAACATTTCTTCTGACCATTTATGCCGATCCGGCTGCAGCCAATGAAACAGATATCTCTGTTCTCTCTCCTTCTGAGGCATTCTCACTGGGACTTGCACTTTCTCTGGACAGCGCAGCAGCAGGCTTCGGCGCAGGAATGACACCATCCCATCTCCCCGCCGCCCTCTTTTTTTCTCTCTTTCTTACCGCCGCTGCCCTCACAGGCGGCAGTTTACTGGGGCGCACTCTGACAAAACATGCTTTTCCCGATCTTTCCTGGCTCAGCGGCATTCTGCTTATCAGTCTGGCATTTTTCAAACTCACAGCTGCTCTTTAAGGCATCCGTTCCTGTCTCAGGATCGGCCTTTTGGATATCCCAGTACCGCCAGGATCTCATGCGCCAGCAAAGGTGCCGCAGAAAGGAGAAGGAGAAATCCCCATTCCGCCGGGCTTAAAACAGAAGTGTGAAAAAGTGATGCCAAAACGGGAAGCTCAGTAACAGCCGCCTGGAGCAGAAGTCCGAAAGCAAACGCAGCAATCATCAGCCGGTTGCTGAAAAAACCTCTGCCAAAAACAGACCTTTCCGGACTGCGCATGCCTGCCGCATGAAACAGTTCAGACAGTCCCAGAACAGTAAAAGCATACGTCTGGGCCTTCTGAAGAATTTCCTCCTGTCCCAGAAGCTGACGGAACACGGACGGCGAAAAATTTATTCCCACCTCCGCCGCCTCCCTCCACGGAACAAAGAAAAAGGCACACAGGCTTACCGCAGCAATCAGAAAGCCATAAAAAACCGTATAGAACCATCCTCCGCCTGACAGAAGTGTCTCTTCAGGCCTCCGGGGCGGCTTTTTCATCAGCTGCTCCCCGTCATTTTTGTCCACCCCCAGCGCAAGAGCCGGCAGGGAGTCCGTGATCAGATTTACCCAGAGTATATGTGCCGGTTTGAGCGGGGACGGCACCCCCGCGGCAATCGCTGCAAACATGGTAATAATTTCCCCAAAATTAGAAGACAGAAGAAATATGACAGACTTGCGTATATTTTCATATATTCCTCTCCCTTCCTCTATTGCCTTTTCAATGGTGGCAAAATTATCATCTGTCAGAATCATATCAGAAGCCTGTCTCGCCACATCCGTCCCTGTCTGCCCCATTGCAATGCCAATATCCGCAATTTTAAGAGACGGGGCGTCATTGACGCCGTCCCCCGTCATTGCCGTTATCTGTCCCTCTGCCTTCAGGGCCCGGACAATTCTTACCTTATGATCAGGAGAAACACGGGCAAATACAGAAGTTTGCGGCAGACGGTGTCTTAACTCCATTTCATCCATCTTATCCAGTTCCTGCCCGGAAATACACTCTCTTTTTTCTGATGCAATTCCCAGCTGACGGGCAATAGCCAGAGCCGTATCAGCGTGATCTCCCGTAATCATTATAGTCCGAACAGAAGCCCTTCTGAAAGCCTCCACAGCCTGTCTGACCTCTTTCCTGGGAGGATCAATCATGCCGGCAAAACCAAGAAAAATCATGCCTTTTTCCGGAGTTTTTCCCTCCCCCTCCGACACAGCAGCCGCCAGAACCCGCAGCGCACGGGACGAAAGGCTCTCTACCGCATCTTTTATTTTCCTTCGGCGCTCCCGGTCGAGCACACATAGCTCTCCCTGTTCCATCACATGGCTGCATCTTTCAAGTATCACATCCGGCGCACCCTTCGTACATGAAAAAAAACGTTTTCCTTCTCTGTGCATGGTCGTCATCATTTTCCGCCCGGATTCAAAGGGGATTTCTCCCTTTCTCGGAAATTTTTCCCGCAGTCTTTTTTCGCTGATGCCGCAGTCTGAGACAAAGCGGAGAAGAGCACTCTCTGTTGCCTCCCCCATCTCATCCGAAGCATCGTTGCACAGACAGAAGACTTCCAGAAGACGTTTTCCCGTCCTTTCCTCTGCGGCTCTGTACATATCCTTTCCCTCAAAGGTCATCCCGTCAAATCCGCAAACTGTTACTGTCATCTCATTCTTCGTAAGTGTTCCTGTTTTATCTGAACAGACAGCACTGACTGCCCCCAACGTCTCTACACTGGGAAGGCGCCGCACGATTGTGCCGGCTTTTACCATACGGGTAACACTCAGTGCCAGAACTATCGTAACCACCGCCGGAAGCCCCTCCGGAACAGCTGCAACAGCCAGGGAAATTGCTGTAATCAGCATCTCCATTACATCTCTCTTCTGGATTACCGCTATTGCAAACAACAGAATGCACAGACCGACTGCTGTCATGCTGAGAATTTTCCCCAGATCCCCCAGCCTCCTCTGGAGAGGCGTCTCTTCCTCCGGCGCTTCATGGATCAGCGCTGCAATTTTTCCTATTTCTGTGTTCATTCCTGTTGCGACCACAACTCCCATTCCCTTTCCTGCCGTCACATAAGATGTCATAAAAGCCATGTTCTTTCTCTCTCCCACAGGCAGCGGGCCGGCAGCCAGAAACCGGCTGTCTTTTTTTACCGGGGTGGATTCTCCCGTCAGAGCCGCTTCCTCTGTTCTCAGATCCACAGAGCTTAAAAGCCTTATATCAGCCGGAACCTGGCATCCCGTTTCCAGAATTACCAGATCCCCCGGCACCAGAAACTCCGCATCAATCATCCGCTCCTTTCCCCCGCGAATAACTTTTGCAGACAGCTTCGTAAGCTTTTTCAGGGATTCCAGAGCCCTCTCCGCCTTTCCCTCCTGAATAACCCCCACAACTGCATTCATTGCCACAACTGCCAGTATAACGGCCGCATCTCCATATTCTCCCAGTAAAATGGAAATTCCCGCTGCGGCAAACAGAACAAAAATCAGTGAATCGCAGAGCTGCTGTGCAATCCTTGCGGCAAGTCCCTTCCTCTCCGGTTCACGCATTACATTTTTCCCAAAATGAAGAATACGTTCCCGGGCATCCTCTTCAGAAAGCCCGTTTCTTTCGTCAGCTGACAGCTTTCTGCAGATTTCCTCCGAAGTCCTGCTCTCATACATTCTTCCATCTCTCCTTTCGCCCTCTGTCCTTTGCAAAACACTCACAGACAGGCTGTCTTAAAAAACCTTATGCAGGCCCGACGGGAAAATAGAACACTAAAACTGCTCCGCTGCAGAAAGCCATACAAAAAGCCTCTGGCGGCCGGCAAAAGTCCTTACCGTCCGCCAGAGGCTTCAGAAATAATATGAAAAGATATAAACCTCCGGCACTGAAGGCCCTGAAGCTTTTATCTCTTTTTTTCTTTGTCACGGAAACTTTTCAG
The DNA here is from genome assembly GCA_944384125.1 of uncultured Lachnospiraceae bacterium. Lineage (GTDB taxonomy): Bacteria > Bacillota > Clostridia > Lachnospirales > Lachnospiraceae > Otoolea. The sequence continues at coordinate 16,612 of CALWSF010000005.1, forward strand.
AACAATTGAAGCAGAATACTGATAGGCATAAATACACTCCTTCATGAGTTCCTGCTCTTCCGGAGTTTTGCATACACTTAATATCATATCCTCCTCTTCTTTCTGAAGATACGCTTCCCCGTTTCCGTCACGCTCTTTTACCGGCTTGTAAATCCGGTACTTTTTGTAATAGGGAGGACATGGAAACTGTTTGTTTTTTACCGGCTCCGGAACAATACGAAGCTTATATTTGTCTGACATTCTAGCCAGAACATTATGTATCTTTTCACAATTTTCTCTTGTGCTTGTTTCCCGGGCAGGAATACAGAGCAAATAATCCATATAAATCCTCCTTTTCGCACATTAAAGCATGCGGATCCTTCTTCTTTTGCCGTATAAGCCGCTTTGTGCTTTTTAATCAGTAAACAGCTGTACCCAATAAAGCGTGCCGGAAGCATCCCTGTAGCAGCCAATACCAATATTCTCATAATTGCGTCCCAGAATATTGGCGCGATGACCGGAACTGTTCATCCAGCCTTCCATCACTTCTCCTGCACTTCTCTGGCCATATGCGATGTTCTCTCCGGAGAACCTGAAATCTGCGCCGGCTTCTTCAAGAGCCGTCGAAAAACTGCTTCCGTCCGGCCGCACATGTGAAAATAAAGTTGATATCTCCTCAGCGCGAACTCTGGCCGCTTCAGATGCCTCAGCGTCTAATGCAAGCTTACCAAGACCGGCCTTCTGTCTCTCCTCATTTACCAGTTCAAGCACCTGCACGGCAAGCTCGTCAGTCTGGGCACCATCTCCCGGTTTCTCTGTCTCCGGCGTATCCTGTTCCGGTGTATCCGTTTCCGGCAGATTTTCTCCCGGCCAGCCGACTGAAGGAAAACAGTTTTCGGAAAACACCGGGAAAAATGTTTCATTCCGGCACTCAAAATTTCCGGAAAAGATCTGCCATCCTCCCCTGTATCCTGTCCCTGAAGTCACGCATGTATTACCTGCCGCATAAGCCGTCAGTGGAACAGCCGCCGTAATCGCAAGCACTGTAGCCGTCATTATACCACAAATCTTCCACTTTTTCATCTAATTTCCTCCTGTAAATAGCTTGAATTGTTACATATATATTACAAATATGTTACATGGAGATGATATCATACAATTCATGCCAATTCATTAGGAGATAACTGGAATAAAAGGATCATACTGACAAGGCTGATGCTTTCGCCTTCTGCCGCATTGTGTTACTTCTGTCCGTAGTAGGCATTGGCTCCGTGCTTTCGGAAATAATGCTTATCCTGCAGTTCCTGGGGAGCAGGCTTTACCTGGGGATTGATAAGTTCGCACCGGGCTGCCATTTTGGCAATCTCCTCCAGAACCACCGCATTGTGCACTGCCTCCGCGGCATCTTTTCCCCATGCAAAAGGACCATGATTTTTGCACAGTACACAGGGCACTGCCTCTACATCCCGATCTCTGAAATACTCTGCAATGAGCTTTCCTGTATTAATCTCATAATTTTCCAGCTCTTCCCGGGTCAGATTCCGCACACAGGGAACTTCGCCGTAAATGTAATCCGCATGTGTCGTTCCATAGCAGGGAATGGATCTCCCGGCCTGCGCCCAGCTTGTCGCCCACGAAGAATGGGTATGAACAATGCCGCCTATGGACGGAAAAGCTTTATATAGCTCACAGTGCGTCGCCGTATCAGAGGACGGGTTTAATTTTCCCTCCACACGATTCATATTCAGATCAACCACTACCATATCATCCGGCGTCAGCTTATCATACTCCACACCGCTGGGTTTTATTATAAAACAGCCGCTTTCCCGATCTATGGCACTCACATTTCCCCAGGTAAATGTCACAAGTCCGTATTTGGGCAGAAGCATATTGGCTTCGTACACTTTTTTCTTCAATTCTTCAAGCATCTTTTTCCCCCTGTTAAAAAACGGCCGGAGGCGAACCCCGCCGCCGGCCGCAGTATTTACTTAAACCGCTCTTTCTGTCTTCTTCAGTCTCTCAGGCACTCTGACGCTTTCTGCTCCACGCAGATGCATTCCTTAAATCGCCCGATAAACCGCTCAAAACCTTCCACATCCTCTGAAAGCGGCTCCATGCGTCTTCCTCTGCTTCCCGCAAAAACACGTTCGGAAAGATACTTTTCCAGGCTCTCTCCCGCATGTTTTCCCAGCATATAGGAAGCCAGAAGTGCAATCCCCCAGGCTCCGCCTTCTCCTGCTGTTTCCATTACCGATACCGGAGTTCCCATGGCAGCTGCCATCATTCTCTGTCCCACGACCGGAGTCTTAAAAAATCCGCCGTGTCCGTAGATCTGCTCTACCTGAACCCCTTCTTCTTTCGTGAGAATATCCATTCCCACCTTAAGCGCCCCCAGAGCCGCATAAAGATGAGAGCGCATGAAATTTGCAAGGGTAAAACGGCTCTCAGGAGTGCGGATCGTCATGGGACGTCCCTCCGGCACCTTCATAATATTTTCTCCTGACAAAAATCCGTAGGACAGAAGACCTCCGCAGTCAGCCTCGCTCTCCAGGGCCTTTCCGTAAAGAGTTCCGTACAGGGCGTTTGCATCCGGCTCCACCCCAAAGCAGGCCAGAGCCTCTTTAAACATACCGACCCACGCATTCAGATCAGATGTGCAGTTGTTGGTATGCACCATGGCAACCGGGCTTCCGTCCGGCGTTGTGACAAGGTCGATCTCCGGATGAATTTTTTTCAGATTCTCTTTAAGCACCACCATGACAAAAGCTGAGGTTCCCGCCGAAACATTTCCCGTGCAGACCGCCACGCTGTTGGTAGCCGCCATTCCGGTACCTGCATCCCCCTCCGGCGGACAGAGCATAATCCCTGCACCAAGCTCTCCCGTCTCATCAAGAAGGCGCGCGCCTTCTTCAGTCAGTGTTCCCGCATTTTCGCCCGCCAGAAGAACTTTCGGCAGGATCTCCTCAATCCGCCACGGATATTTTTTATCCTCCACCAGGCTGCTGAATTTTTTCAGCATATCCGCATCATATGTTTTTGTCCCGGGATCAATCGGGAACATGCCTGACGCATCTCCCACTCCCAGAACCTTTTCCCCTGTCATTTTCCAGTGAATATAGCCCGCCAGCGTTGTAATAAAGCTGATCTGCGGCACATGTGCCTCGCCGTTTAAAATTGCCTGATACAGATGGGCAATACTCCAGCGCTCGGGAATATTGTACTGAAAAAGCTCAGTCAGAGCCTCTGCCGCCGGTCCCGTCGTGCCGTTCCTCCATGTCCTGAAGGGAACGAGAAGCTCTCCGTTCTCATCAAATGCCATATACCCGTGCATCATGGCAGAAAAACCGATTGCTCCCAGATTCTTTATTCCCACACCGTATCTGGAACGCACATCCCGCACCAGATCGGCATAGCAGGCGCGAAGCCCGGTCCATATATCTTCCAGAGAATACGTCCAGAATCCATTCTCCAGACGATTCTCCCACTCATGGCTTCCTGAAGCAATCGGCGCATGTTTCTCATCCACCAGAACCGCCTTGATTCTCGTTGATCCGAATTCAATGCCGAGAACCGCTTTTCCGCTTTCAATGATTTCTTTCTCTGCGCTCATCTTTCTCCCTTTCTTTTCATCAGCGGGACTGACCCGCCACAAATTCCTCGATCTTTGCAGCAATGCCGTCTCCGTCCAGACCGTACTTTGCAAGAAGTTCAGCGGCCGGTCCCGACTCTCCGAACACATCTTCTATACCGATTTTCTTTACCCTTACCGGAGCCTTTTCACTCAGAACATCACACACAGCGCTGCCGAGGCCGCCGATAACCGAGTGTTCCTCCACCGTAACCACAAGTCCCGTCTCAAGGGCCGATTTTATCACAAGCTCTTCATCCAGAGGCTTTATAGTATGAATATTGATTACCTTTGCCTCAATCCCGGATGCTGCCAGCTTCCCGGCAGCCTCAAGAGAAGCGCTGACACAGAGTCCCGTGGCAAAAATGGTCACGTCCTTTCCCTCACGGAGAACGATCCCCTTTCCAATCTCAAATTTATAGTCCGGATTATCATTTATAACCGGAACCGCCAGACGGCCAAAACGCAGATACACAGGACCCTCATGGAGATAAGCCGCCTCAACAGCCGCCTTCGCCTCCACATCATCGGACGGATTTATAACCACCATGCCCGGGATCGTGCGCATCAGAGCGATATCCTCATTGCACTGATGAGTCGCACCGTCTTCTCCGACAGAGATCCCGGCATGAGTCGCACCAATCTTTACATTCAGGTGGGGATATCCGATGGAATTTCTTACCTGCTCAAAGGCGCGCCCCGCCGCAAACATGGCGAAGGTGCTGGCAAATGGCACCTTTCCGGTGGTTGAGAGTCCCGCCGCGATTCCCATCATATTGGATTCTGCGATTCCGCAGTCAATATGTCTTTCAGGAAAAGCCTTACGAAAAACTGATGTCTTTGTGGCACCTGCCAGATCAGCATCCAGGACCACCAGATTGCTGTATTTTTTCCCAAGCTTTGCCAGAGCATTTCCATAGCTTTCCCTGGTAGCGATTTTCTTTACTTCTGCCATAATGCCTCCCCTGCCTTTTCAAGCTCTTCCATGGCAATTGCGTACTCTGCGTCATTGGGCGCTTTTCCGTGCCAGTCCACATTGTTCTCCATGTAGGAAACACCTTTTCCTTTCACGGTCTTCATTACAATTGCCGTCGGCTTTCCCTTTGTCTGTCTGGCCTCATCAAAGGCCGCCTTTAACTGATCAAAATTATTGCCGTCCGCAACAGAAATCACATGAAAATTAAAAGCGGCAAATTTATCGCCGATAGGGTATGGAGAGCAGACTTCATCCACAGGCCCGTCAATCTGGAGTCCGTTGTTATCTACAATTACCACCAGATTGTCAAGTTTTCTGTGCCCGGCGAACATGGCAGCCTCCCAGACCTGTCCTTCCTCTATCTCGCCGTCTCCCAGAAGCGTATAAACGCGGTAATTCTTTTTATCCATTTTGCCGGCCAGCGCCATTCCGACAGCGGCGGAAATTCCCTGTCCAAGAGAACCGCTGGACATATCCACACCGGGTATATGCTTCATATCAGGATGGCCCTGCAGGTAAGATCCCGTATGACGAAGTGTCTTCAGATCCTCCTTCGGGAAATACCCCCTGATTGCAAGAGCTGCATAAAGTCCGGGAGCCGTATGACCTTTGGAAAGAACAAAACGATCCCGATCTTCCATTTTCGGATTTTCCGGATCAATATTCATCTCCTCAAAATAAAGATAGGTAAACAGATCCGCCGCGGAAAGTGAGCCTCCCGGATGCCCGGCTCTGGCGGCATGCACTGCCTCTATAATACCCTTTCGCACCTCATTGGCTGTGCGCTGCAATTCCAGCTTATTCAAGCGAATCCCCCCTGTCTATTTTCCGAATACTGCCTCATAGTCTTTTTTAAATTTCTCGATTCCGGCATCCGTCAGCGGGTGCTTCGTCATCTGCTCCAGAACAGAATAGGGAACCGTTGCAATATCAGCGCCGGCAAGAGCACAGTCGGTTACATGGATGGGATTGCGGATACTTGCCGCAATGATCTCCGTGTCAATAGCTGCCACATCAAAAATCTCCGCGATTTCACGAATCAGATCCACACCGCGCACATTGATATCATCCAGACGTCCCAGGAACGGAGACACGTATGTCGCACCGGCCCGTGCAGCAAGAAGAGCCTGATTAGCCGTGAAAATCAGAGTCACATTTGTTTTGATTCCCTCGGAGGACAGAACCTTTACCGCCTTAAGTCCCTCTACCGTCATGGGAATCTTTACAACCATATTGGGATGAATCTTCGCGATCTCGCGTCCTTCAGCAATCATTCCCTCAGCATCCGTAGTGGTAGCCTTTACCTCTCCGCTGATGGGACCGTCCACAATCTGAGTAATCTCACGGATAACCTCTGTAAAATCCCGTCCCTCTTTGGCGATCAGGGACGGATTTGTAGTAACGCCGCAAATAATCCCCATGTCATTTGCCTTTTTTATATCCTCTACCTTAGCTGTGTCAATAAAAAATCTCATCTTTCTTCCTCCTCTTTTTAATAAAAGCAAAGCCGTCCGGACTGCCGTGCTCTGCCATCGCAGAAATACATACGGCAGCCCGGCGGCTCATGTTCTGTTATCTGTAGGCGATACTGTTCCAGCGCAGCTCATTCTTAAACTGCCGGATTGTTGTATCTTTGTCAATATACACAGCTTCAATTCCCATGGCAGCAGCCCAGTCTCCCATCTGCTCCGCTGTCAGATCATAGGAAAATGCCGTGTGATGTGCACCGCCTGCCAGGATCCATGCTTCTGTTCCCGTCTGCAGGTTGGGCTCCGGTGTCCAGAATGCTGTGGCTACCGGAAGTTTGGGCATCGGCTTCTCCGTCTTTTTGCAGTTTACCGTGTTTATGATGAGACGGAACCTGTTTCCAAGGTCAATCAAAGATGTGGCAATGGCCGGACCCTCCTTGGCCGTAAACACAAGCCGCGCCGGATCCTCGCGGTCTCCCATGGAGAGCGGCTGCTCCTTGATGCTTACAGGGCCGTCCGCAATAGTCGGGCACACCTCAAGCATGTGAGCCTGAAGAATTCCTTCCTTGCCCGGCACGAGATTGTAGATATAATCCTCCATAAAGGAAGTTCCCTTTGCATCCTTCATTCCGCCCGTCATGATCTTCATAAGGCGAACCATGGCAGCTGTCTTCCAGTCGCCTTCAGCACCGAATCCGTATCCCTTCTCCATCAGACGCTGAATGGCAAGTCCCGGAAGCTGTTTAAGCGCCCCCAGATCTCCGAAGTGAGTTACAATCGCCTGATAATTTTTCTCCTCCAGAAAACGCTCAAAGCCAAGCTCTATGCCGGCCTGAACCTCCACATGGCGCCGGAACTCATCCGCATCCCGTCCCTCTAAAAGAATCTGATATTTTCCGTAATACTCATCCGTCAGAGCCTTGATGTCGCTCTGTGAAACCGCCGCAACAGCTTCCGCGATCTCATTAATCGGATATGTATCTACTTCCCAGCCAAACTTAATCTGGGCCTCAACCTTATCGCCCTCCGTCACGGCTACATTGCGCATATTGTCCGCAACACGCATAACACGGATATGGCTGCTCTCAATCACGCCCACAGCCGTACGCATCCAGGACGCGATCTTCTTCTGCACCTTACCATCTGCCCAGTAGCCCATAACTACCTTGCGCTCCATTCCCAGGCGGCTGAAAATATGTCCGTACTCTCTGTCGCCGTGAGCAGACTGATTTTCATTCATGAAATCCATATCAATGGTATCATAGGGAATCTCCTGGTTAAACTGCGTGTGTAAATGAAGCAGCGGTTTTCTGTATTCCTGAAGGCCCAGAATCCAGGATTTTGCAGGCGAGAAGGTGTGCATCCAGGTAATAACGCCGGCACAGTTTTCATCCATATTCGCCTCGTTAAAGGTTTTTCGTATCAGTTCATTTGTAATAAGAGTCGGTTTCCAGACCACCTCAAAGGGAAGATTTCCGGATTTATTAAGCTCCTCTACAATTATCCGGGAGTGCTCCGCCACATGGGCCAGACACTCATCTCCATAAAGGTCCTGCGAACCGGTGCAGAACCAGAACTCATATTTTTTTGTATTTAACATGCCAAATCTCCTTTCACTAATGCTTGCGGCTCAGAATCACGCTCTGAATAATCAGGAAAACACAGAGCATGGCAGCTACCGTAATTCCTGTCCACCACGCCTGATCAAGACCGATGGATGACACAATATTCTGTATGGTGCTGAGTGACAGCACTCCGACAAAGGTGCCGAAAATATTTCCGACGCCGCCTGTCAGCAGCGTTCCGCCGATAATGGAGGATGCAATCGCATTCATCTCCATTCCGCTGGCGTGGGAAGCCGAGCCGGAACCCACATGCAGGAAATAAACGTATCCGCCGATTCCCGCCAGAAGTCCGCAGAGAAGATGTGCGAGGAATCTTGTCTGCTTTACGTTGATACCCAGCATCAGAGCACTCTGCCTGTTTCCGCCTACTGCATAGAAATTTCGCCCTGCCTTCGTCCATTTTAACACACAAAACAGAATAATCACAACTAAAATCGCAACAATTACGCCGATTTCCACATATGCGTTTACATATTTCCCAAGTTTATTTACTGTTCCCATGCCCGGAACATTGATTCGTGTTCCCTTAAGTGCCACAAAAGCTTCATTTTCCACATTAAAAGGAGCTGTATGGACAATCGTCGTCATACCTCTGGCAAAGAACATTCCCGCCAGGGAAACAATAAACGGCTGAATATCCAGATAGGCCACCAGATATCCCTGCACGGCTCCGAAAGCCAGTCCGATACCTACCGCAATGAGCAGCGATACAAACACATTTCCGCCCTGATAGTCCAGATAGACCGCACAGCACATGCTGACCAGAGCCACCACACCGCCGACGGAAATATCAATTCCGCCTGTTATCATGACAAGGCTCATGCCACAGGATGTGATAATCAGCGCCGCATTGGCATTCATTATATTAAAAAATGTCTGCGGCTTTAAGAAGCCTTTTTTCAGAAAAATCATTGCACCCGCATACATTACAACAAAGATGACCACGGTAATAATAAGAAGCAGGTTGGAGTCTGTCATCTTTTTAGAACGGTTCAGCGGCACAGCTGCGCCGGCAGATTTAAGTTTTACCATTTTATGCGACCTCCCTCTGCTTTTTTAATTTTTTTCCCATGGCGGAAAGTTTCTCCTTTACTGCTGGAGCGCTGATTACAACCAGCAGAATAACAACCGCCGCTTTGTATGCCGGAAGAGCATCTGACGATACGTTAAATTTATAAAGCGTCGTTGTCAGAAACTGTATTACATAGGCGCCCAGAATAGAAGCCATGATATTAAACTTTCCGCCGCTAAGTGCATTTCCCCCAAGTGCAACGGCGAGAATGGCATCCATCTCGATATCCTTCGCAATAACAGAATAGTTGATCGTCGACAGACGGCTCGTCTTGATAAGTCCTACCACTGCGACACAGAGTCCCAGAATTACAAAGCTAAGCCATTTGATGAAAACGGGATTCAGTCCGTTAAGTCTGGAAGAGCTCGCATTTATTCCCACTGCCTGGGTATAAAGTCCGAGATTTGTAAACTTCAGAGCCAGAAGCGTGATAATAACACATATCACTGCCAGGAAAAACGGAGTGGGAACAGGAATACCCGGGATAAATCCTCCAAAATAAGTAAATACCTTGTCAGTTACAATCGGAAGCTCATTATTGTTGATCCACGCGGCAATGGAACGCCCTGCCGTATAGAGAATCAGGGTTGCAACCATGGGCTGAATTTTGAATATGGCCACCAGCACGCCGTTGAAAGCCCCAAACAGCATGGATACCACACATGCAGCCAGAAATGCCACGATAATAGGTGCCTGTAAAGTTCCGTCTCCGCCCGTTCCCACCAGGATTCTTAATATTACAGAACCGGCAATAGCCACTGTTGCTCCCACACTGATGTCCTGTCCGCCGGATGCCGCCGTTACAAGTGTCATTCCAATTGCCAGGATCGCCACTTCAGAACCATAATCAAGTATTGTTATGAGATATCCCGTGAGAACCGGAAAACCGTCGCTGTTGTTTCCCAGAGATATTTTAAAGAAAGAGGGATCCACAGCCAGATTAAAAAGTCCCAGAAGAAGCAGAGCTGCTATCGGAATAAAAATCTGTTTTCTGAACAAATCGGCAACCCCGCCGGATGCCGCCGCACTTTTTTTCACTGTCATTCCATGTTACCTCCTGCAATCGTCTCCATAACTTTACTCTGTGTCAGTTCCTCGCTGGAAAGCTCTCCCACTACCTTCCGGTCACGCATGACAATCAGCCGGGAGCAGGTACGGAGCATCTCATCCGTCTCAGAAGAGATGAATGTAACGCTCATTCCCTCTGACGCCAGCTTGAGCACCAGCTTCTGTATCTCTATTTTCGTTCCGATATCAATTCCTCTCGTCGGCTCATCCAGTATGAGATATTCCGGATGGGTCAGAAGCCATCTGGCAAGAATTACCTTCTGCTGGTTTCCTCCGGAAAGAGACTTGATGGGCGTGTCTGCTGAAGCCGTCTTTATTTCCAGGAGCTTAATGTATTCTTCCGCAAACCGGTTTGCCTCTGCCTTGCTGAAAGGTCTGAAAAATCCTCTCAGAACCTGAGCCGCCAGAATGATATTATCACGAACGGAAAGATCGCCTACAATACCGTCCCTCTTTCTGTCCTCCGGAAGGTATGCGATACCATTTTTCATGGCATCCAGCGGCTTTGTGATCTTAACCTCTTTTCCATTCTTTTTAACCTTTCCGGCGATAACTCTGTCCGCGGCAAAAATGGCACGCACACACTCACTTCGGCCGGAGCCGAGAAGTCCGGTAAACCCGTTTACTTCTCCCTTCTTTATATGGAAATCAAAAGGCTTGATCCCCGCGTCACTCTGAAGGCCCTCCGCCTCAAAGACATTTTCAGCCGGACCTTTATAGACCTGATTTTCATCCTTGATTTCTTCCATATCATTGAGCTCTTTGCCCAGCATTTTGGCAACAAGCTTTACTCTCGGAAGATCTTCAATGACATACTCTCCTACCAGTTCTCCATCCCGCAGAACTGTAATCTTATCACACACCTCATAAACCTGGTCAAGAAAGTGTGTTACGAAAATAATACCCACACCACGGGCTTTCAGATCCCGCATCAGACCGAACAGCTTTTCTACCTCCGATTCATCAAGGGAGGATGTGGGCTCATCCAGTATGAGCACCTTGCAGTCCATATCAACCGCACGCGCAATGGCCACCATCTGCTGGATCGCAATGGAACAGTCCGAGAGCTGCTGGTTTGCTCTGGCGGGGATCCCCAGATTCTGAAGGATTTTATCCGCATCCGCATTCATCTTTCTCCAGTTTGTGAGCTTTGATTTCCCGCGCCCGATATACATATTTTCTGCAACAGTAAGATTCGGGCAGAGCGTTATTTCCTGATAAACGGTACTGATTCCCAGATTCTGGGCATCCTGCGGCGATTTAATTGCCACAGGCTTATCATGGCCTTTCAGATAAATTTCTCCTTCATCCTTCTCATAAACGCCCGTCAGCACCTTAATCAGAGTGGATTTCCCGGCTCCGTTCTCCCCCATCAGCGCATGAATTTCGCCTTCACACAGATTAAAATCTACCGCGTGGAGAGCCCGCACTCCGGGAAAGCTTTTATGTATATTTCTCATTTCCAATACAGCATTCTCTTTCACCCGCGATGTTCACTCCTCTTCTCTAAGATTTTAAATGCTTTAGAAAAAGCGCAGGCGTCCAAACCGATACTCCGAATGCCGCACTGCGCTTTCTTCATTTTTGTATCAACCTTTCCGTCTGCCGGATCATTTGCTGAACCGGCAGACAAAAACTCTTTACTGAAACTTTTTAGAATCAGATACCGTATTTCTCTACGTCCTCTTCTGTGATGGTCGTAGCATCAAAGCCCTTCTCATCCAGAATGATGGTCTTCTCGGCAAGCTCTTCTCCTGCCTCTACTTTCTTGATAACTTCATCAATATAGGAAGCCTGGAAAGGATTGCACTGCCCGTCATAGTTCCAGTTCTGTGCAAGAAGCTCTTCAAGTGCCCACTTGTTGCAGTCAAAGCCCATGACAATAACGTCTTTGCCTACTCCGTGAGAAATATTTGCCTTGTCAAGTGCTGCAACAGCTCCCTTGGCCATATCATCGTTCTCAGCATAGATTACGTTGAACTCTGTACCGGAATCAATAACAGACTGAACAATCTGCTGTGCCTTCTCAGAGTTCCACTCAGCTGTCTGCTGTGTTACCAGGTTCCAGTTATCCTCAGCAGCAACCTTTGCATCAAGAGCGCCGGTACGTCCCTGCTGTGCGGCAGAACCCATAACACCCTGAATGTGGATGATATTGTACTCTTCCAGTCCCTGATCTGCCAGCCAGTTTACAGCGGTCTCGCCTTCTTTGTTCATGTCAGATACGATGGAAGCAAGGTACAGATCCTCGCTGGCGTCAATAGTACGGTCAAAAAGGATAACGCCGATACCTGCATCCTGAGCATCCTGGAGAACGCTGTCCCAGCCTGATGTATCAGCCGCTGAAAGCAGAAGGTAATCTACTTCATCCTGAATAAATTTCTGAGCTGCTGTAATCTGCTCATCATTCTTTAAGCTGTATGCGAAGGATGCCTCATAGCCGTTTTCCTCCGTAAACATAGCCTTCATATCCGCATCATTTGCAGTACGGTATCCGGACTCGTTGGGGTCGTTGTTGATAATGCCTACACGAATCAGCTCGCCGGATGCTGCAGGAGCTTCTGCCTCTGCCTCTTCCTCGGCTGCTGCTTCCCCGCCGGCCTCTTCTTCTCCGGCCTCAGCTGCCGCTTCCGTAGCTGCTGCAGTTTCCGCCGTCTCAGAGCTGCTGCTGCAGCCTGCCAATCCAGCTGCTGCCACTGATACAGCCAACAGAGTCACAAGTGTTCTTTTTTTCATGTTTTTTCCTCCTCCTGATTTGTTTAAAGCTACCGGGAAGTTCATCCTCCCTGTGCTTTTATCGTAACAGACCCGGCATTCATATTCAATCCAATTTTCCTTGTAAAACAACGATTTATAAGTTATTTACAATACATATTTTTCATGTTACAATCCAAATACAATACAAATTTACAGCAAAGGTTTGTTTTTCTATCAGGAACGTAAAATATTTTCAGATCCCGCTGCTTTTCGGCGGATCTTTACCCTGATTTTTAATTGTGCAATTTTTTATTTTTATCTTAAAAGGTGGAATATTTTAACAGAATGTTCGATTTTTTAAGATCTGATTTTAAAAAAAGAAATGAACAGAGGGTATTTTTATGTCTATTAAATACAAATGGCTGGCAGGAAGACTTGAACTTCTGATCCAGAAAAACATTCAAAATTCCATACACAGGCTCCCCACTGAAAAAGAACTGTGCACCAGGTACCATGTAAGCCGCCAGACTGTACGAATGGCACTGTCTCTTCTGGAGCAGAACGGGCTAATTGAAAAAAGGCAGGGGAGCGGTACATACATTACAGGCCGTCTCCAGAATACCGCTGAAAATACCGTGGGAATTCTGATATCCAGTGACCAGGAATATATCTATCCCGGTGTTCTCAGCGTTATAAAGGATACTCTCCTGTCCGGCGGCTTCAAGACCAGGATCCATGTCACGGACAACTGTGTCAGCCGGGAGAGGGAGATTCTTGAGGAAATTCTGAAAAATCCGGTTCGGGCGCTTATTGTGGAAGGCTGTAAAACAGCCCTTCCAAATCCAAATCTGGATCTGTACCACAGGCTGATTAAAAAAGGCTGCGCCCCTGTATTTCTCTACAACTATTATCCCGCTCTCCCTGATGTTCTCTGCATAAAAGATGACAATTATTCCGGCAGTTCCATGCTGACAGAATATCTGGCCTCCCGGGGACACACTGCCATCGGAGGTATTTTCAAATCCGACGATCTCCAGGGAATCGAGCGGTATCAGGGTTTTTCCGAGACCATGCGGAATCTGGGACTTAAGCTTCCCGACAGCAGAATAGGCTGGTACGGCTCCCGGGAGCTTCATCGGCTTATCCATGAAAAAGATACGCGTTTTCTCAGCGACATTGTTAAAGACACGCTCCGTTCCTGCACCGCTGTCATCTGCTACAACGATTTTATCGCTTACTATTTAATTGATGAACTGATCCGCGCCGGGTACTCTCTCCCCGGCGACATGGCCATCGCTGCTTTTGACAATACCTACCTGAGCAATTCCAACATCCTCACAGTAACAACTCTGTCACACCAGCCCCATGAACTGGGGCTTAGGGCCGCAGGGTCCGTCATCCGGAAACTCAGCGGACTTCCTGCATCCTCCTACGAAGCACCATGGGAGCTGAACCTCAAGGAAAGTACCCGGACAGAGCTCTGACAGGCCTCTGCTACTTTCTCTTCTCCGCACGGTACTCTCTGGGACTGCATCCCTGCAGCTTTTTAAACACAAAGCTGAAATAGTGGGCATCCCTGTACCCTACCTCTCTGGCTATCTCTCCGGAAGACCTGTCTGTCTGGCGAAGCAGCCGCTTTGCCTTCTCAATCCGCTTTTCCGTCACATATTCCACAAAGGTTTTCTGCATTCCCTGACTGAATATGGCACTCAGATAATTGGCACTGGCACCTGTATTTTCCGCTACCATATTGAGGGACAGATTGTCCCTGTCAAAATTGGCATCAATATATTCCAGTGCCCGCTTCAGTATTTTTCCTCCCTGATAGCTGTTTATCTGATCCCGGATTCTCATAGCAGTCCGGAGCATACCGACAAAATAAGCAAAAACTTCACTTTCATCCCGATGGATATTTTCCACCGCCAGCTCAATCTCATCCGAGTACTCCTCTTTTTTTGCCCCGATTGATTCAAGAAACGCCACAGCCGCAAACCGGATATTTAAGATCACATAGCTGCGGAACATCTTTGATTTCAGTGCATTGCTTATATTCTGAAGGTATGACTCCACAAAATCGTGAATTTCCTTATCCTCTCCCCTCGCAAGAAAATCCCTGATGATCTCCGGATCCATCTGCATGAAATCCACTTCGCCTATATTTTTTTCCTCCGAATCTGACAGATGATCCGACAGGCTGTTCTCCGACAGAATATGAAGATGGGGCAGAATAAAGCGGTACGCAAAATAATGATTTACTGTCTTATAACATTCAGGAAGCATACTGAGCCTGCTTACCGGTTTTCCCACGGCCGCATACCATTCCAGACATTCTTCCTCCGCTATACACACTTTTCGGATATGAGCGAGAGCATTTTCCACAAGCTCCTCCATATGCTCCTCCTCTGCCTTTATCAGAACGCCGTAGCAGTTAATATTGAGGCGGAACAGGATATACTGCGGATGTCTGAGAAAAAAATGAAATACCTCCTCCTGCTTTCTGGCAAAATGCTCCCGGCGCTCCAGGGGAGATCCCTCTTTTTTTTCATAGATAGAAAGCAGAAGAAGGTTATAGCAGGAAGCTGTAAGCTCCAGGGATCTCTGCGCTGCCTCCTCATAAATCTCCTTGACTGAAAGCTTCCCGTCCAGAAGTCTTTCGAAAAAACGGCGCAGGGAAAACTGCTCAAATTCCTGCATCTCATCCTGAAACTGAAGCTGATAGTCTTTCCGCTCCGCATCCTGTTCTATTTTCTCTTTCATCTCCAGAAGAACATTTCTGAGCGTCTGTCTTGTGATTGGCTTTAACAGATACTGATCAACACCTGCCGCAATCGCCTGGCGGGCATACTCAAAATCATCATAACCGCTAATAATAATAATCCTGATCCCGGGAAATTCCTCTTTTACGATTTCACTGAGGGACAGTCCGTCCATAAACGGCATCTTGATATCTGTGAGAAGTATATCCGGCTTCATTCTGCGAATCATGGGGAGTGCCATTTCTCCGTCGCTGGCCTCTCCCACAAGCTGAAAACCGTACTGCTCCCAGGGGATCTTATCGCGAAAACCCTCTCTTATTACACTCTCATCCTCAACTAAAAATACTTTCAGCATATATTTTCTCTCCCTGCTAATCTTCCGGCTCCTCCAGTGCCGTCGCCGCATTATTTTTCGTATACACCGTCTCCGGCACAAAATAAAGCTTTGCAACCGGATCTCCTTTTTCCAGCCTTTCAATTACCGTTTCCGCATACTCTCCCTGATGCGGATTACACTCAATGTCCGCTGTGATAACCCCGTCCGCAACAAGCTTCAGGGCATTTTTTACCGCATCAAAGGAAATAATCATAATATCTCCATCTGTCCCGGCCGTTTTCCCCGCACGGTCAATCGCCTCCAGGGCGCCGAATGTCATATCATCATTCTGAGAGATCAGCACATCTATATCCTCATATTTGTCAAGAAGGCGCTCCATTTCCTCCTCTCCCTTGGCAGTCGTAAACTCTGCATCTACCTGCTCCAGGATAATCCAGTTGTCATGCTGCTGCGCTACCTCCCTGAACCCCCTGGTCCTTCCTATGGTGGCCGTTGCTCCCTCTGTGCCCTGCAGCACAACAATCCGGATGGTATCATCCTGCCGCCCCTGCCTTGTGAGATACTTTGCCAGCACAGTTCCGGCCATACGCCCCTCTCTTGTAAAATCAGAACCTATCCAGGTCGTATACAGAGAAGTATCCTTCACGTTTACCTTTCTGTCAATCAGAATAACAGGGATACCTGCTTCCTTTGCCTCCTGCAGTACCGTATCCCAGCCATCTTCCGTGAGAGGAGAAAAAACAATATAATCCACTCTCTGAGATATAAAGCTGCGCAGCGCCTTTATCTGATTTTCCTGTTTCTGTCTTGCATTGTCAAATATAAGGAAATAGCCGTTTTCTTTCGTAAAAACATTCTGTATGGATTCTGTATTTGCCGTTCTCCACACAGACTCGCTCCCTACCTGCGAAACTCCCACAACAGTCAGATTTTCATCCACCGGCGTGCGCATATCTTCCAGCTTTTTTTCTCCGTTTATCTCCCCGCATCCCAAAAGCATCAGTCCCGCAGCAAACATGGCAACTGCCAGAACGATAAGAACTGTAACCGTAATCCGAAACCACTCTCTCTTATTTTCTGTCAAAGCCCTGCTCCTTTCCCGCCCCGATATTTGCATAAACAGCCGGAATCGTCAGCGTTACCTTTGTCCCCTTTCCTTTTTCCGACTCAATCTTCATGCCGTACTGGGAACCGAAATACATGTGAATACGCTCATTTACATTGGCGAGACCAAACCCTTTTTCTGTTTCTCTGCAGGGACGTTCTATTTCTGACTGCAGCTTGCCAAGCTCATCCTCCGACATACCCACACCGTCATCTGTCACAGTAAGAATGAGAATATCCCCCTCTTTCTTACCGCTGACACAGATTCGCCCTTTCGCCCGCTTGTACTTGATCCCGTGATAAAGTGCATTTTCCACAAGAGGCTGCAGAGTCAGCTTTAAAATCCGGTATTCATAGAGAGCCGGATCTATGGCAATCTCATATTCCAGAATATCTCTGTAACGCGCTTCCTGAATCTCCAGATAGCTGCTGATATGCTGTTTTTCCTCCCGCAGTGTGATGAATTCTTTTCCACGGCTGAGTACCAGTCTGAAAAAATCCGACAGCGTCACAACCATGTTCACAGCTTCATCCGTTTTATTTCCCTCAATCAGCCATACAATTGTATCCAGAGTATTATAGAGAAAATGGGGATTTATCTGCTCCTGAAGGAGTCTCAGATCAGCCCGGCGCATCTTCTGCTCATCTTCTTTAATTTTACTGATAAGACTCTGCATATTTTCCGCCATATCATTAAATCCGCGGGCCAGCGTCTCCAGCTCATCCCGGGAGTTTACCTCTGCCCTGGCACTAAGATCGCCCCCCGAAACCCGCTTTGTTGCATCATAAAGAACTCTGACAGGTCTGAGAATATCCGATGTGATGTAATACGTGACAAGAATTGTCAGAACAACCAGAACTACTATGAGAATTCCGCACACAATACTGAAGCTGTTGATCCTGCTCTTCAGCGCAGCCGTTACCGTTTCCATGCTGCGCATCTGGTAATATATGTAATATTGAATATTATCCTGAATCAGTTCCGTAAGAATATAGATATTATCATCCAGTTCCTTGATATTTTTATCATACTGCCCGCCCAGCTCTATATTATGAATGATATCATCCACCCTTTTTTCAAGTGTATCAATATTCCGCAGAAGGCTCTCCAGCCAGACTCTGCTCTCCGGGTCTGTGGTAATATCACGCAGAACTGTAAACTCATCACGCAGATCTCCAATCAGAACGTACGGATCCTGAAGTGTCTGATCCTCCGAAATGTTTTCAAAATCCACATAGCCAACCACAAGTTTATACAGGCTTTCATCCATTTCCTCTTTGAAATTCAGATTGTAATTGTTGGCAATCGTAAGATTTCCCACAATGCGATCATAAATCCGATTGTAATTTACCATGGAAATAAGGAGTACCACAACCAGTACCAAAAACGGCAGTACTATGGCTGCTGAAAACAGCAGTATTTTTTTATTTATCGATAATCGAATAGAATTTGCCTTCATCGCCCTGTCAGAAATCCCCCCTGCTCCATCCGTACTTTTTCCGGAATCCGCAAAAACATTTTTTCATTCCCGCATCATAAAACAGATATCAGATACCCGGCCATCATTATTATAAAGTGGTTTTTCATTTTGAACAATAGGCTTTTTGTCCTCCCCTGTTCTGTGATCTCGTCACATACAAAAAATCTGATTTATGATAGAATAAAAAAAATTCCGGTCGCATGACCGAAAATATTAAATAAGGAGAGTATAAAATGGCAAAAAGAAAAGCAGTGGCAGACAAAGCAATCTGTGTGGCCTGCGGAGAATGTGAACACGTCTGTCCCAGGAACGCCATACATGTGTGGAAGGGGATTCATGCAAAAACAGACTTTTCCCTGTGCGTGGGATGCGGAATCTGTGCCAGAAACTGTCCGGCCGGATGTATTGTAATGGAGGATATGGAATAATGAAGAAAAAATGGTATGATTATCTGTGGATCTGGTCCATTCTGTATTTTATTCTCGGCTTTTTCAACATTCTTTTTGCGTGGCTCGGAATGATAGACTTTCTCGTTCCTCTGTTTATGGCACTCTTTTTCAGAAACAAATGGTTCTGCAATCACATGTGCGGCAGAGGACAGCTCTTCCGCCTTCTCGGCAAAGACCTGAAATGCAGCCGCAGTAAACCCACCCCAAAATGGATGACGTCCCGTTATTTCCGCTACGGCTTTCTCGTATTCTTTCTCTGTATGTTCGGAAACATGCTCTTTCAGACATGGCTTGTTGCATCGGGGGCACAGAGCCTTCGCGAAGTTATTAAACTCTTCTGGACCTTCCGGCTTCCTTGGAACTGGGCCTACACAGCCGGCACAACAGCCGACTGGATCGCACAGTACAGCTTTGGCTTCTACAGTCTGATGCTGACCTCTACCATAATCGGTCTCATCGTCATGGTACTCTACATGCCGAGAAGCTGGTGCACATTCTGCCCCATGGGCACAATGACACAGCTTGCCTGCAGACTGCCAGATAAAAAATAAGACAAAAGCCCGGGATACCGGCATGGAAAAGCTCATAATTCATCTGCTTTTTTCATACCGGTGCCCGAGGCTTGACTTTCCAGTTTTTTAATAATACTGTCTCTGTTTTAATATTCTAAAATTTCTCCCCTGTTCCTGTGAAACTTCCGCTTCTCTTCATACATACACTCATCTGCTTCATTAACCATCTCCATAAAATCCTTCGGCCCTATGTCGCGCCATACTGCACCTATGGACAGATCATTCATAAGCTCGGGAACCGCTTTTGTCTGTGCAACAATTTTCTCAAATTCTTCGCGCTCAACCCCGGGGCAAATCACGAGAAACTCATCTCCCCCCATACGGTACACCGCATTTCTTCCGAAAATATTCATAAGACTCTGACAGACTCCCTGAATCAGCTGATCGCCGCATTCATGCCCCAATGTATCATTAACATGTTTTAATCCATTTACATCTCCGAATAATATACCCACACGATCCGCAAATTTTTCACTTGCCGTGAATTCACTCAGCGCATAACGGTTTTTGGCTCCTGTCAGCTGATCATAATAACTGATTTGTTTCAGGGTATTGACCATATCTCTTCTGTATAAAGTTGCCGAAATAAAATGACATAAAAGCTTACAGAAATGAACTATCTGCGTAATTTTGTTTTCAGGCGGATTGTCTATTCTCAGAAGCCCTCCCATATCTCCGTCACGCATCAGAGGAAAAACTATCAGGCTTTTTACATCATAGGGTTTCAGATATTCCGCTATCTCCTCATTTTTCCGGTACACTTTCTCCATATCACGCAAAACGACAGGTTCATTATGACGAAGCATACCGTACCATGAGCTCAGCTCCTGTATCATTTCCTGCTCCACCGGAACGGGCCCCGGCAAATTTCTTTCTCCCTGAAACCATCCATATGTCCCATGAAAATTCCCGTCATTGCCCGGCTCATAAATAAAGCACCCTGTACACTCCAGATGCACACATATATATTCCAGCATTCCGGAAAGAAGATCCTCTTCATTAGATGCAAAACACCCAAGCATAAGACATTCGTTTAACATCGTTTCCTGATAAATCAAAAAGGAATCTTCTATATCACACTCCGGCTCCTTCATTTTAAGTCCAATTACCGCCCTGAACTTTTGATCCTCATATTCCATTACAACAGTTTTAATACGCAGACTCTCTCCCAAGATCGGATTTCTGCAGACTGTTTCATCAACTTCACGGGCATCCAGACTGTCGTTCTGACAGAATAAACAGGGGGCTTTAAGCCCCTGAAGCAGAGTATAGCATTTTTTTGCTTTATAATCCGTCTCTGAGGCTTTGAATTTTTCCCGTGCATACCGGTTCATATATGCTATTTCATATGTATTTATATTAATTACGATTACAATTTCATTTATATTTTCCAAATATTCCCAAGGCGCTTTCATAAAAACAACCTCCTGTATTTCTATCCCCTATTTATAATATCGTTATTTTTTTTTTGTAATTTAATAAATATCATATTTTTGTTGCACGTTTTGCAAAATCTATGTAAAATGCCTAATATTTATATATAAAACCCCCGATATACAAAAAGATATTAAAATGTAAAGGAGTCTCTCATGAAAGATATATCTCTGGAAAATTTAATGGACATTATCGTTCGTTCCTTAAACCAGATGGATGCACAGCTTACGGGACACGGAGAACGGGTTGCATATTGTATGGTACACCTTCTGGAGAAGAATCCACAGTTCTCTGATGAAGAAATCTGCAAAATTACCTGGATCGTACTTTTACACGATATCGGAAATTTTCATGATATCGGCATTTCAGATTTAGTAAAAAAGGAATACAACACAGATTTTTCTCACGCACGATACGGTTACCTTTTCCTCAAATATTTCAGCCCGTTTGCAGAATATGCTCCTCTTGTACTGTTTCACCACTCCAGCCATGATCGGGTGGATGCTTCATCCATGAGCGAAAAATTAAAATGGGTAACAAAATGTCTTCAGATTTTCGATACTACTGATTTATATCATATACGCCACCCGCAGATAACAAAACAAGCACTGCTTAATTATCTCAAACGTCTCTCCACTATCATTTTTTCTGAGGAAGCCATAGAGACAATTGAGCAGCTGGCAGTACAGTCCCCCGATAACAGCCTTCCATTCTCACTCCCGCCACAGGAAGAAATTCATGAATTTCTTCTCAAACGTTTAAAAAGAATGGATGTAACAGAACATGAAGAAGAACTCCTTCTCAGAACTCTCGTTAACTCTATTGACTTCAGAAGCCACTACACAGCAATCCATTGCAATATCATGGTTCATGTCAGCGACCTTCTGGCCAGGCTTTGCGGACTGGATGAAAAAACCTGCCGTTCTGTTCACCTGGGAGCCCTTCTTCATGATCTCGGGAAAATATCTATTCCGCTGCGCATTCTGGAATCCAACGGCAAGCTGGAAGGGGCAGACTGGGTGGTAATGCAGGCCCATGTAAACATTACAGAACATATTTTACAGGGAAAAGTAAGTGATGAGGTACTGCAGATTGCTATCCGGCACCACGAGACTCTGGATGGAAAAGGCTATCCTTACGGTCTTTCTTCTCAGGATCTGACACTTCCCCAGCGAATCGTATCTGTTGCTGATATTGTGAGTGCTCTTTCTGAGCAAAGAAGCTACAAAGCTCCTTTTACTTTTGAAAAAATTCTCAGTATTCTGGATGAAATGTGTGCAAACGGAAAAATCTGTCCTCACGTAGTAGGCATACTTAAAGAAAACCGGGAAATCGTTTACCAGGAGATTCAGACTGCAAGCACCCGTGCCATGGGAATTTATGAAAGAATCCAAAAAGAATATAATGAACTTGGCGATGCACAGATAGAATAACAAATTCCTCTGACAGAAACAAATTTTTTGTATCCTGTCAGAGGAATTTATTTGCTATACAGCCAAACGCAAAATTTCTGCTTTCTTATCAAACAGCACAGACTATTTTCCCGCATATGGAACTTCCACCAGAAGCTCTGCACATTCTTCCAGTTTCTCTTTTTGGAATCTCTCCTCCGGCCATGTACATCTGCCATCATTTTTCTCCATATCCTGAAGTACAATTACATCCGCATTTTTTTCTTCCCACTCATAATCGTCATACCAGACAACCGGAAGTTCATCCGGAAACTCCTCTCCTTCATAACAGCGGACAACACTTCCGTCTGGTTTTTTTTCATAAAAAGGAGCCGGGATCAGGTAGCATGTGCAATCCTGACGTTCCAAAAACTCCTGCCACAGCTTTTCTATTCCGTCCCACATATCCTTCCGGAACACAACGAATACAACCTCTTTTACCTCTGTAAACTCTTCGTTCAGAGTATCAGCAATCTCCTGTCCTTTATTCTGTATCTGCTGCGCAATATGTTTCCGCTCTACACCTTCTTTCGATGAAAAACACTGCCACAGAAGATCACAGTATTCTTCCAGAAGAAGGACACTTTTTGTCCCTTCTCCCTCAGATTCCTCAATGGAATTGCCTAATTCAATCGCACAGTTCTGCATGTCTTCCAGAAGCTGCTCTATATTACCATCTTTTTTTTCATATACGATTAACTTTTCCAGTGTTCTCTCCGCTCTTCTCAGGGAAGAAACCACTTCTTCAAATTTCTTTTTTATCTGTCTGCGCATAATAAACTCCTTCTGTATGCAATTTCAATTATATATATCGTTATTTTCTCTGTTTATATAACACTGTTTATATTTTTTTCTGTTAAGGTTATCATTTTGACATTTTCCCCGATATTTAATATAGGAATACGATTGCCATTTTTTGCTCTGTGCGAAATCAGTAAAAATAGAATGGTGTACTGAAAAATTTAGGAAGGACAGGTGGTGTTTACTATGGATAACGGTATGGACAGCATGATGGACACTTATCTCTATGAAACCAATTCTCTGCTGGATCAGCTCGATGAAATGCTGGTTGCCGATGAAAAGGAAGGCGATTTCCCGACGGATGATGTAAACGAAATATTTCGTATCATGCATACCATCAAAGGCTCCTCCGCAATGATGGAGTTTACCTCGCTTGCAACCATTGCACACCGGATGGAAGACTTGTTTTTCTATATCCGGGATAAAGGAATTGAAAATCTGGATCCTGCTCATAAAAAAGAGCTGTTTAATCTGATGTTTCGCTCAGAAGATAATCTTCGTGCGGAAGTAGAAAAAGTCGAAAAAGGTCAGCCTCTGACAGAAAATGTGGAAGACTTTGTATCAGAAATCGGAAATTTCCTTACAAAAATCAGCAATGGAGAAGGAGCCGTCCCGGGAAATAAATCCGGAGAAAAGAAAGCAGAAAAAACTCCTGAAAAAACTGATGATAAAAAAACTGATACAGCTGCCGAACAGCCGGCGGTTTCTTCGAGTTCAGTTTCAGAAGGGCTTCCGCAGGATCCTCAGGCAGCATGTTTTATCCACGTCTTTTTAGAGGATAATATCGGAATGGAAAATCTGCGGGCTTTCATGATCGTCAATGCCATCAAAGAGTGCGATATTGAGACACGCTCCTACCCTCCGGATCTGGAATCCAATGCAGACACCTGCAGTACTATTATTGAAAATGGTTTTTA
Organism: uncultured Lachnospiraceae bacterium; assembly: GCA_944384125.1. GTDB lineage: Bacteria > Bacillota > Clostridia > Lachnospirales > Lachnospiraceae > Otoolea. The sequence goes on from CALWSF010000005.1 coordinate 40,428, forward strand.
TCTTGCCTTTGACTCAAAAGATGACGCTAAAAAAGCACTGGATATTCTCCAGTCCCAGAGTCATATCCGTTCCTACCAGGAAATCGAGCAGCCCGCCCCCGCTCCTTCTGATACAGCTGTTCAGGAAACTCCCCCTGTTCAGGAAGGAGAAACGGAAACCAAGCAGGCTTCCACCACTGCCGCAGCTGCGCATCCGGCTTCACATGCACCTGTAAAGCAGAATCTTATCAGTGTTAATCTGCAAAAACTGGATGATCTGATCAACATTGTGGGAGAGATTGTCATTACTGAATCGATGGTATCCTCCGCACCGGAACTGGCACAGCTTCCGTCAGGCAGTTACGATAATTTTATGAAATCCGCCAGACAGCTTCGTAAACTTACAGATGATCTCCAGGATGTTGCTCTGTCGCTTCGAATGGTTCCTATTTCCGGAATTTTCCAGAAAATGAATCGAATCGTCCGTGATATGAAGCAAAAACTGGATAAGGATGTCCGGCTCACTATTATCGGAGAAGATACAGAGGTTGATAAAACAATCATTGACGGTATTCAGGATCCTATTATGCATATGGTCCGCAACTGCATGGATCACGGAATTGAAAGCAGTCGCGCTGAGCGTGTGGCAGCGGGAAAAGATCCGCAGGGAGAGATTATTTTATCCGCAACTCATACCAGCAGTGAGGTAGTCATTACTGTTTCTGATGACGGCAATGGCATGGATCCTCAGGCCCTGCTTAAAAAAGCCAGCGAAAAAGGTCTTCTTACAAAACCTGAATCCGAATATTCAAAAAAGGAAATTCTGGCACTGACTATGCTTCCCGGATTTTCCACTAATAAACAGGTTACCGAATACTCCGGCAGGGGTGTCGGTATGGATGTTGTAAAGAAAAATGTAGAATCCGTCGGCGGCATTATTTCCCTGGACAGTGAGAAAGGAAAAGGAACTACCATCACTTTAAAAATTCCTCTTACTCTCTCTATTGTAGACGGAATGAAAATGCGGGTAGGAAGCTCTATATTTACAATCCCCATTGCCAATATACGCCAGTCCTTTAAGATTACTCAGGAACAGCTCATTTATGATGAGGCCGGAAACGAAATGGTTAAATGTATGGACAGTTTTTATCCTATTGTCCGCTTACATGAATTTTACCGTATTGACACCCCGGTCACAGACATTTCTGATGGAATTATTATATGGGTGGAATCCTCTGATCGCTCCTTCTGCCTGTTCGTGGATGATCTGCTCGGACAGCAGCAGGTAGTGTTAAAACCTTTCCCGGTATATTTAAACCGACTGGAACTGAAAAATTACGGCATTTCCGGCTGCACGATACTGGGCGATGGCAATATAAGTATTATACTGGACGTATTAAGCCTGCATACCGCAGCAATCGAAAACCGATAATGGAGGAGGAATCATTATGTCAGATGAAATTAAAGCACCGGAGATTTCCCAGTCTGCTGAGAAATCTGAGAAAACACAGAATATCAAACGTTGCCTGACCTTTGAATCAGCTGATCTTCCTTTATTCATCAGCACCGAATATGTCGTTGAAATCATTAACGGCCATACCATCACTCCTCTCCCTCTGGCACCGTCCTATATACTGGGCATTATCAATCTCCGCGGACAGATCCTGACTGTTATGGATCTGCAGGCTTATATGGGAAAAGAGCCGGTTGTATTCACACCGCAGACATGTATTATTGTTCTGGATATAGAAGGCATTCAGCTGGGTGTAGTCGTTGATTCTGTGCGCCAGGTAACCGATATCGATCTCAGCTATACAAAGCCTATTCCCGTCAAACGGCAGCAGCGTCTTCTGAACGGCATGGTAACACTGGAAGACGGCAGCGTGCTGATGGCGCTGGATTGTCCGGCCCTTATCCGGGAATAACAACTGTAACAGGAGTATCATATGCTAACCCTTAGTGAAAAAGATTTTATCAGGCTTTATCAATATATTAAACAGCATTACGGAATTGACCTGAGCAAAAAAAAGCAGCTTATTGTCAGCAGGCTTTCCACAACGCTCTCAAAAGAAGGCTATTCCAGTTTTACAGCTTATATAGATGACATTACTGCGGGAAGACGTCCCGAATTAATTACACCTATGCTGAATAAGCTTACAACCAACTATACCTATTTTCTGAGAGAGAGAAACCACTTTGACTACATGATGAGTACGGTTCTGCCTTATCTTGTACGCAAGCATGAACGTGATAAAGTTCTCAGTATCTGGAGTGCCGGCTGCTCTTCCGGCGAGGAACCTTATACAATTTCCATGTATCTGAAGGAGTTTCTCGGCGCTCAGGCTCCTTATTGGGATACACGGATTCTGGCTACCGATATTTCTCAGCAGATATTAAATTCAGCACAGAATCCTTCTTATGAGGAAGAGAGTCTCAAAGATGTCTCTCCCAGCTGGCGCCGCAAATATTTTCTTTCCCGCTCTGACGGTACATGGACGGTTGCGCCCTCAATTCAGAAGAATGTTATTTTTCGCCCTTTTAACTTAATGGAGCCGATTCATTTCAAGCGAAATTTTGATTTGATTTTCTGCAGAAATGTGATGATCTATTTCGATCAGAACACAAAGGACAATCTGGTACGCCGATTTTATGATGTAACACTTCCGGGAGGTTATCTCTTTATTGGCCACTCTGAAAGTATTACAAAGACTACCTGTCCATATCAATATATTATGCCTGCCATTTATCGGAAAGCATAAGAACAAAAAGGAGCTTATGTATGAACAATCCCATCAAAATCATGGTAATTGATGATTCCATTCTTTTCAGGAACTGGCTGATAAAAAATCTTGAGAAAGATCTGCGGTTTCAGGTTGTTGGCTGGGCATCGAATGCATTCGATGCTATGGCAAAGCTTCCGGCTTACAAGCCTGACGTTCTGACTCTTGATATAGAAATGCCCGGAATGACCGGGCTTGAATTTTTGAAAAAGCTTTTTCCGCTCCATCCTATTCCCGTCATTCTCGTTTCTTCTTTGAATATGGGAGTTTTCGATGCGCTGAATGCAGGTGCTGTTGATTTTGTCAGGAAACCGGATGAAGCACCTCAGGCCAAGGAAGAATTTCTGAAGGCGCTTACCGCGAAGCTCATTATAGCCTCCCGTTCCCACGTTCGCCTTCCTTCCAGTACATCATCTTCCTTCCCCAGCTCTGCAGAAGCACCGTCCGCAAAGCAGACACTCTCTGTCAAGAGCTCAAATCAGTTGATTGCAATCGGGGCCTCTACCGGAGGTACAGAAGCAATTTTAGAGGTAGTACGCCAGTTTCCTGCTGATATGCCTGGTGTTGTCATAACACAGCACATGCCTGCCGGTTTTACTGCCATGTATGCAGAACGCCTGAATCGTCTGTGCAGGATGGAGGCAAAGGAGGCAAAGGATGGCGACAGAGTTCGCCGGGGTCTGATCCTTCTTGCCCCCGGCGGGCTCCAGATGCGGGTTGTCCGTCTTGGAGACGGGTACGCCGTACACTGTACCAAAGACGAACGGGTTAATGGACACTGCCCTTCTGTGGACGTACTGTTTGATTCCGTCGCTCTGACGGCACGCCAAAATGCGATTGGTATTCTTCTTACAGGCATGGGGGCCGACGGCGCGGCAGGCCTTCTCCGCATGAGAAAAAACGGTGCTTATACCATCGGGCAGGATAAAGCAACCTGTGTCGTCTACGGTATGCCAATGGAAGCCTACAAAATCGGAGCTGTATGTCTCCAATCCCCACTCTCCTCTATTCCGCAGGCTGTATTCCGTCAGCTGTCCGCATCATCAGGACGCTGAAAGACATTAACCATATGAAAAAAAGAAACATTAAATACCCGAAAAATAATAAGCCCGGGAACTCCCGGGCTAATCCTTTTCTCTTCCGCCTGATTGGCGGAGGAATTTTTCTTTGTGCACTTATACTTGCAGGAAGCCTGCTTTCCTTTTTCCGTCCCGGCTCTGTCAGACAGCTCCTGACATTCTCGGGAAATGCAGTTTCGGCCTTTCTGTCTGAATCCGCTGAGAGAATAAGAGATTTCGATCCTGATTCTTTTACTGATATGATTCAGAATATTTTCTCAGATAAGGAAGAAGACGAAGCACCACCCATGGAGCTGTCCGAAAAAACGGGAGACATTGCCTCTCTGCACACACCATTTTCTGAAGAGCTGTCAGAACAGACATATATTGTCATGCTTGATTCCTCTATGGGACCAATGCTCTATTACAATCAGGGAGATGCACGATGGGGCGATTACCTGTACGGAGGCTTTGATCCCATGTCTGCCTATGGCTGCGGTCCAACAGCGGTAGCCATGCTGATTAACAGTTTTTCCACCCCTGTCACGCCGGACACTATGGCAGACTGGGCATCTGCAAACGGCTATTATGCCCGTGGAAGCGGCTCATATCACAGTCTGATTCCTGATTCACTGACTGCATTCGGCCTGTCCGTAGAAAGTGTCTCGGATTATTCCGTCGCAAATGTCAGTGAACTTTTAAAAAGCGGCCATATCCTGGTTGCTCTTATGGGTAAAGGAATTCTGACTGATAACGGGCATTTTATTCTTATCACTCGTCTTTTAGAGGATGGTTCTGTCTCTATTGCAGATCCGAACAGTTATGAGAACACCCAGAAGCGCTGGGATCTGTCACTGCTCATGGATGAACTGAAAGAATCTTATGACAGCGGAGGACCGCTTTGGGCCGTCTGCCTGCCATCCCCCTGATCTCCGGAGAACTGACACTATCTTTTAACTGCTCTGTCAAAGGCACTCAGTTCTTCCGGAGTACAGCATGATCGAATCTGTGCTGCCAGTTCCCCATAACCGGATTTTTCCACAATACGAAGGAGAAAAATACGGTCCTTCTGCTCACTGAGCCTGTACAGCTTCCCCAAAAACTCTTTTACCTCCTCCGGAGCAGGATGCCCTGATTCACGGTAGGCCCTGTAAAAAGTGACAATCAGTACATGAAGCGTACTGGGAAGATAAGGATTCTCTTTTAAAACAGCTATGGCACAGGAAACACATTTATCAAGGTTTCCCATATTAAAATAGCACACTGCCAGACGCTCCCAGACGGACTGAAGCTGACCGGAAAGTGCCATGGCACGATTTGCATTTCCCCATTTTTCAATCAGCTCTACCGCCCTTTCCGAGTGATAAACGGACTTTTCAAGATTACCTTTGTTGTAATAGAGTATACTCGCTATATAGTCAAAATCCGCCTCTTTGGGCATTTTTTTGATTGCCTGTTCATAAATTTCTTCAAATTCTTCTTCCCTTCCGCTGTCGGCCAGAATCTGCAGAAGCCGGTAAAATGTAAGGGAAATTCTGACATTCAGCTCATCCACTTTGTCAGGGAAACGGGAAATTGCCTCTCTGTACCATTTTTCCGCATTTTCGTTATCTCCCGTTACCTGATAGGAATCTGCCAGATACCCCATCATATCAGGATCTTCCGGGTTTTCACTGAGCTCTTTTAATATAATCGGAATATTTCTCTTTCCCTTTGCCCCATTCAGATTTGACTCCCCGTGATAGCCCATATGAAATATAGAAAAGGCATCACTCCCGTTTACCAGATTCTTCTCTCCCTCATAAGCACATAAATCTTCGTGAATCCGGCCTTTATACCGCAGTCCCGGCAGACGTTTAAATACACGTGACTGAGTGCCCCCTACCAGAATTCTCTCCTGTTCATCCACCTGCATCCAGTCCGTGGCGACTGCATTATATTTTGTGTCTTTGAGACTTCGCAGAAACGGTAATATATTTTTGACCTGATCCTCAGGCACATATTCGTCGGCATCCAGAAAAGCAATCCATTCTCCCGTCGCTTTATCAATAGCATAATTTTTTGCAGCCGCAAAATCATCAATCCAGGAGAAAAAATATACTTTGGCTCCCATTTCCCGGGCAATCTCCACCGTGCGATCCGTACTTCCCGTGTCTACCACAATCTGTTCGCACACAATATCCTTCCCCCAGCTCAAAGCACGCCGGATATTTTTTTCCTCATTTTTTACAATCATACACTGAGACAGTGACGGTATCCGTCTTATTCCCACTTCCCATTCTCCTTTCCAAGCGCCGCTTTCAGACAGAAAGCTTCTTCTTTTGTGAGCCATCCGTATATCTTATTTTCAAGTTCTTCCCAGCCAATCTCTTTCGCCGCTCGCAGACAGAACAGTGTCGCCTTCAGAGGCTTTCTGTCTCCATATATCCTGTGGAGAAAATTTTCCGCACTGACGGCTGCTTCCTTTTCACTCATCAAAAATGCCTTCAGGACAGCCACCAGTGTCCCCATTTCGTAGGGATTTTCCTGAAGCAGACAGCGCCCGTACTGAATACATTCATCCACTTTTCCTGCTTTCTGAGAGCAGACTGTCATCGCCTCCAGCGCCTTTGGAAGATCTCCTCCGAGAATCATAGCACGATCCCGGTTTCCAAATTTCTCCAGCTTTTCAAATGCCCGTCCTATATATTCAGAACCTTCATCATAGTTTCCCTCTGAAGCCAGATAACGACCCAGAATATAATCAAAGTCCGGTTCTTCTGGTATACGGGATACAGCAAGAGTATATAATTTTCTTACCTTCTCCTCCTGTTTTTCGCCGGCCTCCAGCTGCATAAGACGGGAAAAAGTGGCTGCACACCGTACATTTTTCTCATCTTTCCCCATGGCTGCTATGGCACTTTCGTACCATTTACGGGCCTGTCCTGTTTCTCCGAGACTTCCATATTCATCCCCTATATATCCCAGAATCTCACTGCTCTCCGGGTTTTCCTCAAGCTCCCGCATTAAAAGGCGAAGATTTCTGCCTTCTGTCTTTTTCCTCTCGGCTGCTTTTCCTGCGTATCCCGTATGAAGGATCGAAATTTTCCCCACCGCATCCGCCAGACAAAGCGGCCGTCCATCTTCAAAGAGAAGCTGCTCATGGATTCGTCTGTGATACCGGAGATCCGGCAGATTGCGAAACATACGGATCTGAGTCCCTGCCGAACAGACTTTTCCTTCCTCATCCAGATCAAGAAGGCTGCAGGCCACTGCATCAACACGGCTGTCGAGTTTATCCGCCAGTGCCTTCATCTTCTGCTCATCTCCCGGAGCAGGAATTTCATCCGCATCCAGAAACGCAATCCACTCTCCCTGCGCTTTTTCAATCGCAAAATTTTTGGCTGCAGCAAAATCATCTGTCCACGAAAAAGAGTATACCTTTGCCCCCATCTCCCGGGCAATTTCTTTTGTCCGATCCGTACTTCCCGTATCTACCACTATCTGCTCCAGAAGAAACTCCCGTCCCCAGGAAAGCGCCCTGCGGATATTCTCTTCCTCATTTTTTACTATCATACACTGAGAAATTCCTCTTTTTTTCTGAAGCATCTTCTTCTCTCCCATACTATTCTTCTATTCTCTATTGCAAAACACATAATTCAAAAAAGGAAAGGGAAAGCCATTCCCTTACCGGTCGAAAACGGCTTTCCCTTTCCAAATGACTGAAAAGCTCAGTCTTTTTAACTGTTCTGAGTCTCAACTCACAGTTAAAAGCTTACTGCAGCAGGCTCAGCACGCTCTGAGGCGTTGCATTTGCCTGAGACAACATGGACTGAGATGCCTGCAGAAGAATATTATTCTTCGTGAATGCAGTAATCTCATCTGCCATATCTGTATCACGGATACGGCTCTCAGCAGCCTGAATATTCTCAGATGTTACATCCAGGTTGGCAATGGTGTGCTCCAGACGGTTCTGAGCAGCACCGAGTTTAGCACGATATCTGGAAACGGTATCAATAGCACTCTTGATTACAGAAATAGCTTTATTAGCCTCTGTTGTACTTGTAGTACCCATTCCTACTGATTTCAGATTTCCAAGTTCAGCAGAAATTCCGCTTGCTGTCATAAGGCTGGTTCCAACACTGATGGTCTCTGCAGCTGTCGGTCCGATCTGGAATGTCATGTTCTTTCCATCAGATGCCAGCGGTTTGATACCATTGAAGTCTGTATTCTTTGCAATACGATCGATCTCGTTTAACAGCTCGTCAACCTCTGCCTGGATGTTAGCTCTTGCTGTGGAGTTATAGGTTCCGTTAGCTGCCTCGGTAGCCAGTGTGGTCATACGCTGAAGCATGGAGTGAACCTCTGTCAGAGCACCCTCTGCTGTCTGAATCAGACCAACTGCATCCTCTGCGTTCTTGGAAGCCTGATTAAGACCATTGATCTGAGAACGCATGCTCTCGGAAATAGCAAGACCTGCAGCATCATCGCCGGCACGGTTAATACGGTAACCGGAAGACAGCTTCTCCAGGTTTTTGCTCAGAGCGCTCTGGTTGATTCCCAAGTTTCTGTAAGAATTGATTGCTGCTATGTTGTGTTGAATCTGCATAATTCATACCTCCTGTATGTACTACTACTGCGGAAACCTCCCTGTCTCCACCCTCCGTCGCCGCACGGGCCCTGCCGCAACAGAATATACTGATGATTGTACTTTCATCTTACACTTATATGTATCGTGTTTTTTGCAAAAATAATAAGTAAAATATATATTTTATTTTAACAAATTCAAAATCATCTGCGGAATGGAAACTGCCTGGGACATCATAGCCTGAGATGCCTCAAGCACAATCCGATCCTTTGTGTACGCAGTTACCTCTTCCGCCATATTGGTATCGCGGATCCGGCTTTCCGCCGAACTCATATTCTCATCCGTAACCGTCAGGCTGTTATGAGTATGTTCCAGATGATTCTGGGCTGCTCCCAGACTTCCCCGCATATCTGATACAGCCTCAATGGCATTATCAATCACATCCACTGATTTTCCCGCTTCCTCCACGCTGCTGAAATCCGTTGTGTCAAGAAGCAGTGCCTTACTTCCCAGATAATACCGGTTTACATCCAGCAGCTCCTTGTCAGAAGGGCCTATCTGGAGGGTAATATTGTCCGATACCTGGGGCGGATCAATGTTGGCCGGCAGTGACGAATCAAAGAGATCAATCTCATTAAAATCAGTGGACGATGCAATTCTGTCAAATTCTTCCAGAAGCTGGAGACGCTCCTCCTCCACAGCCTGCCTTGCACTGCTGCTGTAAGTTCCATTCGCTGCCTGAATTGCCAGCGTCTTGAGACGATCAAGCATGCTGTGAATTTCCGTCAGGGCTCCGTCTGCAGTCTGAGCAAGCCCCACTCCGTCTGTAACATTTCGCTCCGCCTGCTTAAGACCGTTAATCTGAGAACGCATCAATTCTGATATGGCCAGTCCTGCTGCATCATCTCCTGCCCGATTAATTCTGTATCCGGAAGAGAGCTTCTCCAGCGCTTTATTTAATGACCGATTTCCAATTTTCTGATTGCGGGATGTATTTATCGCACTGATATTGTTTCTGATAATCATGATATCCTTACCTCCTTCTAACGCCTACAAGGCCTCCAAACGTCTTAATGCCGGCTCATATCCTTCCTTTGCCGCACGGCCATAATATTCTTTTGCCTGCTCACTCTGCCCTGTTACCTCGTACCAGACACCCAGATTATACAGAGCAAGATATGAACCTGTTCCTTTCACACTTCCCTGCCCTTCCTGGTCTCCTATCTCAAGGCACTTTTTCCAGCTTTCCTCTATCTCTCCCAAACATCCTATATATCGCTTTACATCTGACAGCACCAGCTTCATATAATAAAGTCCCCGCAGGAAATAAAAATCCGGGCTCTTCCGGAATTTTATTTCATTACTTTCAAACAGTCCCCCTGCTTCCTGAAGCAAATCTCCTGCCAGGTCAACCAGTGTGTAAAGATAAAGCAAAACCCCTTCCTGCCAGTATCCTTCCCCGCCATCCGACAAACGGTAAAACCGTCGAAAATAAGGAAGGCTGTTCTCCAGCTGATTTAAATTGCGAAGTGTAACTGCAACCTGATACTGATAGTACCCATCTTCAGGATGTTCTCTCTCTGCCTGTAAAAGGTACTGCAGATTTCTCTTTCCTTTCCCCTCCTGAAGATATCCGTCATGTTTTACCGCCAGAGGAGATGCATACATTGGAAAACAGGAATCCGGCTGCTCGTGGATCATGCCCGTATAACGAACCCCACATGGCAGCAGACGGGGCAGATAACTGCTGGAAAACCGCATCTCTCCGGTTTTTCCATCTCTGAAACAATCCTGACGAAGTATTCCTCCCAGGCATTTCTGCCGGCCTGAAAGCCACCGTTTCAGCTCATCCCGGGTACCGGACACAATCCACTCATCTCCATCCAGTATAAGATTCCAGTCTCCGTCCGAATGCGCAAGTGCCGCATTGCGCGCCGCTGAAAAATCCCCTGTCCAGACAAAGTGATATACCTCCGCTCCCATCCTCCGGGCAATCGAAGCTGTATTATCTTCCGAACCCGTATCCACCACTATCATACGATCAACCAGTCCTCTCGCAGAGTCCAGACAGCGTTCCAGTCTTTCTGCCTCGTCTCTTACAATCATGACCAGATTAATTTTCAATTTTCTTCCCTTTCCTTCTGAATCTGTATCTGATAAACCAGGCTTCGTATTTTGGCCTCCGCTGCCCGCGGCAGCACCTCAAACCGGCAGCCATATCCGTATTTTCCATGAATCATCGGGCGCATCCATCTGGTACTTGCTTCCAGTTCCCATTCACTCTTCAGAAATTTTGCCCGGAAACTGATTATTTCATCTTTAGACAACAGCTGAGAGGTAGACACAAAAAAACCTCCCGCACTGATATTCTCTATTATTCCAAAAAAACTGCCATGCTTGGCCGATTTAAATTCCTCCTCATACTGAACCGGTACTCGCATATCCGCCTGACGCTGAATTACACTGTATGCTTTCTGAATTCTGCAGTCCGCCACCCAGTATTCGGATTCCTTCATATAATTGGGATTGCGCCGGAATACCAGTTCTGAATATGTACGGATTCTCCCTTTCCATGCATCAAAAAAATCTACGGGCAGTACAACTCTCGCATCTTTAAAATGCCCCTCTCTGAAATACAGTAAAATCTTTTTATCATCCTGTTTTACAACCCTGGCCTCCGCCAGAGGTTTCCCATCTGTTCCGTATACAAGACAACGTTCACACGCCTTTGTCAGCATCACTCTCACTCCTTCTGCATTCCGAAATGTCTTTCTATTATGTCAGCAGGCTTCCCACATCATTCTGAGCATTCATCATCATCTGAATTCTTAAAAGCTCAATCAGGCTGGCAAAGCTTTCCTTACTCATTGTAACTGTCTCCCCATTATCCTCCACTCCCTCCAGGCTCAGTCCCGAAAGAGAAAACGGAGAGTATGATGACATCATCGCCTTCACATACAGATCCCCGTCGTAATCAGTTCCAGTGCCGCTCTGTTCTGCTGCACTGGCAGTCATATAAACTGTCTCGTCTCCCATATAGCTTTTGACCCGTTTCACATAATTCTGTGTTTCTTCATAGGGCGGAATTCCATTATACTTTTCGACGCTTCCTGGTCCTGCATTGTATGCTGCCAGTGCCAGTTCAACATTCCCGCCAAATCGCTCAAGATTTTCCCGCAGATATTTTGTTCCTCCCATAATATTCTGCCGCGGATCAAAGGGATCAGAAACGCCAAGGGCACTGGCCGTACCTGGCATAAGCTGCATGACACCCATCGCTCCTGCCCCGGAAACTGCTTTGGGATTAAAGCTTGACTCCGCCTTGGAAACTGCCCGGATAAGGTTTTTGGAAACACCGTAAATTCGGGATGCCTCATCAAAAATCTGCTCCATATAGGCAGGTGCCCCCAGCTTTTCCTTAAGTGTCTGTGTAAATCCTCCCTTTTCACTTCCGGAAGCAGACGTTTTTTCTATCCCTTTATTCTGCATGGCTGCCGCCGCGGCAGCCGATGTTACCAGTGACATACTTTCATCCTTCCTCTTTCATAAATTATCAAAGCTTTGTTGCAATTCCGCCGGGAGCAATATACCAGCCATCCACTATGGTATTTTCCGCCATACTTCCGTCCGCGTTCAGATAATACCAGCAATTATTCCAGTTAAGCCACCCCGTCTTCATGCTTCCGTCCGCTTCCATAAAATACCATTTTCCATCAACCAGTACCCACTGCGTCTGCATAAAGCCATATGCATTCAGATAATACCATTTGTCAGGACTCGGATTCAGCCACCCGGTTCTCAGACTCCCATCTTCTCCCAGATACCTCCATCCGTCTCCGAGATTAATCCACCCGGTCTGCATAACCCCGTTTTCATTCATGTAATACCAGTATCCATTTACAAAGATCCATCCCTTTGCCATATTTCCATTCTGGTCAAAGTAATACCACTTATCCGAGAGTTTTTTCCATGAATTTCTGGCCAGCTGTCCATCTCCGTACACATAGTTGGAACCTTTCACTTCTCCTCCGTCACCTGCACTGTAACGGCTGACATACTGTTTTTCTTCCGTATCCAGCTCTACTTCCGTATCACGGGAAGTAACATAATTCCCCTCTTTAAAATATTTCTTTTCATCTGATGTCAATGGGACAGCTTTTACCTCATAATAATATGTAACATCATCCTTCGTCATATATGAAGACAAATCCACGCTGCTGGTCTCTACATTCAGACGTTTTACAACCTTATCATCCCCATACAGTGTTACCGTATAGCCAGGTGCAAAATCTACCTTTTTCCATACAGCTTTCCGACTGGAGGTGCTGCTCCATCCTGCCTCGGCAGTATCTCCCAATGTCATAACAGGGCGATAATCTACCTTGACCTGCAGTGTTGTATCGTCCAGAGCCTTTGCCGAAACAAAATCTGCTCCGGTAACCTTGCACTCCGAACGATTCAGACTGGTCGGAAAAAATTTTCCCTCATCAGCAAAGAGATTTATGTCCACCCGGACCTTTTTTCCCGGTTCCCATTTATCATAATCTGTTTTAAACTGCACATCTCCAAGAGAATATCCGTTTCCATCCGCCGTAATAACAGGATCCGGAATCTCCTCCGGCGCTCCAAAATCTGTATCAATTTTAACCGTAACTTTTTCAATTACACTGGATTCTGCTGCAAAGCTCTGAAAATCTGCCTCTGTGTACCAGAAAACAGCCATTACAGTCAGAACACATACTAAAATTTTTTTCACTCCTGCCATATCTGCTTCCTCCTATGGATTCCACACACCATCCGCGCCTACATAAAACCCGGCAATCTGCGCATTGCGTGCCATCTCCCCGCTTCCGGGATAAAAATAGTACCATCTGCCATCAATCTGCCACCAGCCTTCTACCATCTCTCCTCTGGAATTTGTATAATATGTCTTTCCATCACGTTCAAACCAGCCGGTAAACATCGCTCCCTGCAGACTGTTGTCCAGTGTATTCAGATAATACCAGTGTCCGTTCTGCTGAAGCCATCCGGTATACATGGTTCCGTCCGCATTAAAATAATAATAATACGGCCCTATTACCTTCCACCCGGATGCTGCCATTGAACCCTGCGGAGCGTTTCCTTCCGCAAAAGGAAGAAAATAATACCATTTATCACCAAGACGAATCCAGCCCACTGCCATCTGACCACTGTCAAAAAGCAGGTACCGATATCCGCCAATATCCTGCCATCCTGTCATCATTGATGCATTCATATCAAAATAATACCAGAATCCGTCAATCAGGCCCCAGCCGCCTCTCGCCAGATTTCCGTCCGGATAGCGATATCTCCAGACTGTGCCATCTTTTACCCAGCCAACTGTCTCTGCTGTCCCCGATCTGACACTTGTGCTGCTTTCCTTCTGTCCTTTTCCGTCTGAAACATAGCGATCCGTGATATTCAGTTCGCCGGATTCAATCCAGTCACTGTCGCCTCCATATTTTTTCTGCAGATCTGTACTGGGTACAGTCCGCACCTTAAAAGTATAATCTCCCGATTCCGTCATATACGGATAAAAATTATAATTTCGGGCAGAAGTCTTATCTACGCTGTAGATACGTTTTCCATTTCTGTACAGAGTGACCTCATAGTAACCGGAATCAAAATCTGCCTTTTCCCACCTGGCTTCTCCCATATTTTTTTCATTCCAGTAAGCATCCTCCGGAGGAGAGAAATCTCCTTTCACACCATTAATCCGCAGGGTTACAACGAGAGAATCCCCTTCTCTGCGCGCCGATACAAAACTTCCGCCGCTGATTTTTACATCAGAAGATTTATAGCTTGCAAGAAAATATGCCTCACTTACATCCTCCGGCTCCAGGGTAACTTTCATTCTCGGCTCATCCGCCACATTTACTCCCCCTGACAGACTGTCAATCCACTCCGCCTCTGTGAGATTGTAACGGGAATTTCCGGCAGACACCCCGATTTCTCCTTCCGATACAGAGGAATCTGTCTGAATATCCGGAAGATCCTGTCCCGGCTGCAGCTTTGATGTCACTTTCACGCTCACAGACTGTATCGGCTTAGTAGCCGCTAAAACCATCTGCGGTCTTTCACAGATAAAAGAAACGCAGGAAAGTACCAGTGCGCAGATTGCCAATCTTTTTTTAATCATCCGTGTCCTCCTGTTTTGGCTGTTTTGCCGGCAATGTAAACTGAAGAAAATATATATAAATTTCCACAATTGCCTGATACAGCTCCTGTGGTACTTCCGCTCCCAGTTTCAGCTGTGACAGGAGGGATGCAAGAGAATCATCCTCATAAACAGGAATTCCTGCCTCCATGGCTGTCTCTGTGATTTTCTGTGCCATATATCCCATTCCCGATGCCACAATTACGGGAGCTTCATTTTTATCAGGGTTGTATTTAAGAGCTACCGCTTTCTGTTTCATCAAATCGTCAAACTCGGACATTTATGCCCCCTCCTCTTCTGGCAAGCTCCGGGAAAACTTCTTCCAGGCGTGTCTCAGCTGTCAGACTGCCAACAGATATCTGTCTGCAGGCAATTCCATTTTTTTTCAGAATATCCTTCACATCGCCGCCAATCCGTTCTGCAGAAGCCGCAAGCGAATCCGGAACCTTCATCTGAATTTTTGCAGTTTCCTCATTATAAAACAGAATCATCTCAAAATGCCCCAGCGTTTCTACACTGAACTTAAAAAAAAGCTTTGTCCCTCTGGCGCCATTCTCATTTCCCTCTGCGTCCGGATCAATCCAGGCCTCCATCGTCCCATGATTTTCCTGAAACTGAAAAGGTAAAAACAGATGCAGCAGCGGCATATACACACTCTGATTCAGAAGAAGGCTGTTGAGCGCATTGTAATACTGCTGAACACTTTCGGAACCTGCTCCCCCTTTTGCTCCTTCCGCAAGAAAAGACAGCAGAGAATTTTCCTTTCCTTCCGTCCTGTTTCCAAGAGAATCCATCAGTTTCCGCATCTCCATCTCCGCCTCTTCCGGGCTCATCTCTCCGGCAAACAGATTTGAATTGGCCAGACGCTGAAATAATGTCTCTATCTGATCTGATCCCCCGCTTTCATATCGGGCTGCATAATAGATCAGAAGCATCACGGCCTCCCTTACCGGCCCATAGTCATGACTGGAAGAAATATATGAGGCCAGAAACGGAAGCAGATTATTGTTCAGAACCTGTGTATTATGCGCCACATCTCCATTCTTTGCTCCCCAGTCCATCATATCCGCAAGCTGCCTGAAATCTTCTTTATATTGACGATGCAGGAGAATTTCAATATCTCTTGTAAGCAGAAACATCTGCCGGAGCAGATGTTCTCCGGAAACACCCGCACTGTAGCTTTTTAAAAACTGACCAATTCTGTTAAGGGTCTCTTCTGACGGCTGCCGC
This sequence comes from uncultured Lachnospiraceae bacterium, assembly GCA_944384125.1. Classification (GTDB taxonomy): domain Bacteria; phylum Bacillota; class Clostridia; order Lachnospirales; family Lachnospiraceae; genus Otoolea. The sequence continues at coordinate 56,217 of CALWSF010000005.1, forward strand.
TGGCCAAGCAATGCACGAAGCCGCTCAAAAAACGGTCCGGAAAATAACACCTGCTGCGAAACAGCCTCTTTCAGAAGCCCGGCCAGAGCCTCAGGCGAATCGGCAGACATACTGTCAAGCAGATACTGTGCCAGTTTTGCCATCTCCGTCTGTCCGGTTCTGGCAAAAAACTGCGTTTTCCCGGAAAAAATTCCCTCAAGAAAAGACGAAACGGCAGAATTCTGAGCCAGTTGTTTCAAAAAAGCGCCGTAATTGCTGTCGTAATCAACAACGCCATAAAATCCCTGTTCCTGTGAACCGGCGCCCATCTTTTCCTGTCCGTCCGCCCGTACAACTCTGGAAGGATCCACCGGATTCTGTACTTTAAGTCCGGCAACCTGACGACCATCCGCCTGTCCGTCTGACGGATACCTTCCATATTCCGGCTTCAATTCCGGAGTTGTTACCTGTAATATATTTGCCATAACGCCTCCACACGATAAAAAATCATAAAAACGGCTTAATCATTTCTATAACTATATATCGGTACAATACCATCAGATTATTAGTTTTTTTCTCCTTTTTCTTGAAAATAACTCTCTCAATTTCCTTAAGTTTCCCCAAAATCCTACGATAAAATAAATATAACAAGTTAAATTTTGTCTCTGACAATTAAATTTGAGGAAGGAGGGGCCCGATCAGCCCATTTCCGAAAGGAGATATGGATTATGAATCAAATTTATCAGACGACTGGCATTACTCCGGGTTTCCCCTCTTCTGCACCCTGCGGAGGGGAACGGCAGCCCGTAAAAAACATTCCCGGAAATTACGATACGGTCACATTACATTCCGGCACATTATTTTCTACTGATGACAGATCATTTGCTGCTGCCATTGCCAGAAAGCTTACCGGAGAAGTCATTGAAGAATCAGGGAAAAATACATCCCCTGAAAAACTGGCAAGACTTAAGCGTGAGGTTTCCGACGGAACCTATACTCCCAATGCACAGCTGATTGCCAGACGGCTGCTGGGTTACTGATTACGCTTTATTTATGATGGAGGACATCATTACATGCAGAATATTACTACAGAATCACTGAATACTTTTACGGTTCTGATTCAGGAACTGACAGACGTTGTAAAAGAAATTTCTCAGATTGAAAACGAGAAAGCCCAGGCTGTATCACTGTATCATCACACAGATCTGGAAGCCTGCATCCGAAAAGAGCAGGCTTCTATTCTGAAGCTTAAAGGGCTGGAGGCAAAAAGACTGGAATACATGCGTGAGCATGGGTGGGAAGGGCTTTCATTCCGCCAGGTGCTTCCTCTTCTGCCGGAATCGCAGTCCGGAATACTGTCTCCCTTTTTTGATGATCTGAGCAGAGCTGTGGAGGGGCTTTCCTCTTCCAGACAATCTGCAGAGCGAATTTTAAATTTGCGCATGCGCAGTTTTCAGACTTTTCTCGAACAGGAGCATCGCAATTCAGCAATGAAAAATAACAACAATTCCCATAACCTTTCAATGCGGGAAAAATATGTCTGAATATTATACGTTTACTTCGAATCAGATAAGGAGGATACATTAAAATATGGTTAGAGCAACTTTTGCAGGTTTTACGACTGCCCTTTCCGCACTTCAGGCCAATCAAAAACGTCTGGATATAACAGGGCAGAATCTTGCTAATATGAATACTGTAGGCTACACAAGACAGCAGCTGGATGTTTCCAGCCTGAACTTTACCAAACCAACGGGACATTATTCCAGCGACCCTATGGCAAATGTGGGATTTGGAGTGGCAATGACAGGGGTGTCTCAGATTCGTGATCCCTATCTGGATATCCAGTACCGCCTTCAGATGTCAAAATCCAGCTACAGCGATTCCATGCAGACTTCTCTGGACTCTCTGGCAGCTATTCTGGATGAGACGAACGTTTCCGGTATCCGGCAGGCATTCGATGACATACAGTCAACTCTGACAAGCATGCAGGATCCCGCAAAAGTCAATGATCCGATATATGAGAGCGAACTTCGCACCCGTATGCAGCAGCTGACCAACCTTTTAAATTCTTCCTCCAAAGATATATCTCAGGCAATTAAAAATGAGTATACCAAACTGGACGGAACAGGCAGCAGCGAAAATGGTTACGTAGATGAAGTGAATGATATTTTAAGACAGATTGGAGATCTTAACCGGCAGATAAAAACAAATGAACTTGTAGGACAGTCAGCCCTTGAACTGAAGGATGAGCGAAATGTGCTGCTTGATGAACTGGCCGGCTACCTTCCCATTGAAGTCACATACTATAAAGATGAAGCTCATGACGGGATTGATGCCAACGGACAGACTGACACAGACGATGCAAAAAGCGAAATATACGACTTAGATAAGAATGGAAATATCATCGGAAAAAAAGAATGGCCCGATGATCTCAGAGTTGAACTCGTCTACACAGACGGAAACAATGTCACACAGAAAATAACCCTGATAAATGGTACAGAGGGAAAAGGCAGCGAAAATTACGGTTCCTTAAAAGTACAGGCTGACCAGGATGATCCTACAAAAGCATCCGTTTCTTTTACTGGCGCAGGAAAGACAACACCTGACTGCTCCTTTGGTTATGATTCTGCCAGTGGAAAACCATCCACGAACCAGCTTTCAGGTGGCTCAATTGCCTCCAGCCTGGATATGCTTGTGCAGGACGGTACAGGCACAAGTGTTCGGGGTTACCAGTATTACATGAATAAACTCGATACACTGGCAAGAACTTTTGCAGAGGTTATCAACAAATGTAACACAGACCATAAGGGTGACGCTTTACTGACAGCTCAGCCCAATGGCGGAAATATAACTGCCGCCAATATTGGACTAAGCAGTGACTGGGTTGCAGGAAATATTCACATTGCCTCAGATGGAGACAGTACTAATGGCGCCATTCTGGATATGCTGGCTTCCATGAAAAATACGCATACTGATTTGGATAATAATTCTTTTGCGGATTTTGCCAACCATGTTTCCACCATCCTGGCAAATGATTCGTATAATAATACAAACTCATTAAAAACCAATGTCACAGTATTGAATGGAATACAGAATTCAAGAGACTCTCTATCCGGTGTGAGTCTTGACGAGGAAGCGTCTAACATGATGTCCTACATTTCAGCATACAATGCTGCTTCCCGTCTTATGACAACACTTGATGAAGCTCTGGATACCCTGATTAACGGAACCGGAGTAGTCGGACGATAAGTTTCTTTGATTGGCTCATTTCATATCGCTATTTTAAAGGAGGAACGCAATATGCGTGTTACCAATGCATCAACCAGCCGGAATTTCTCTGCCTCTGTCAATGAGGTGCACCAGCGGCTGAATAAAAGTATGGATAAAATCTCTACCGGTAAAGCTTATTCTGCAGCGGCAGAAAATCCGCTTGCATACTATGAAGGCAAAAAAATTGATAATCAGTACCAGGATGTGCTGAGTAAGATGTCGCTGATTACAGATGTCAAAAATCGTCTTTATCAGCAGGAGCTGGGAGCCAGGGACATACAGAGTATTCTGGCAGAAGCCAAAACAAAAGTACAGTATGCCAGAACAGAAACCTCTTCACAGGATTCCACCCTGGATACTTTAAGGCAGGATCTTCTCCAGAAACAGCAGGCTATCGTGAATGATCTAAATGCTCAGTTTCAGGATTTCTACATTTATGGCGGAAATGATCTCTCCACTCCTCCGTTCTCTCTGAGTGAAGACGGAATGACACTGACTTTTACTCATACTTTTCCCGGGGACACGGCTCCTACGGAAGTTAATATGCAATTGACAAAGCAGCCTGATGGATCCTATATATATAATATCGATCCAGCAGACGAGGACACATTGAGAAAAGCAATGGAAGAGCAGGGGCGTGTGGACATCGGATACGGCTCTTCTGATGATATAAATACACTTCTGGACACTTACACAGGCGGTTTTAATCTGCTGACCGGAGTCAGCTCTGACGCTGTCCGCGCTGATACGGCCCATAATATTAGCATTACTGATAAAATAAACAGCAGTGCCCTTACACTTATCGGATCTGCCGCGATGGCAATAGGAGATTATATCAATACCCCGGAAGATCAGAAAGCAGATGCCAAGGGTGTTCTTGATGATGTGCTGGGCAGCACTATTGATTCCATGACGGAGGCAGAACATATGCTGAGTGTCTCCTACTCGGATCTGGGAAATAAATATAATCTTCTGGAAGATACAGAAAGCAAGCTGACGCTTTCAAAAAACAATCTGACTGAACAGTACACTGATAAACTGGGAGCAGATCCATATGAATCTATTATTGAGATGTATAATTACAGATACTCCTACAATGCGGCACTCCAGGTAGGTTCACAGCTCTTTGGTTCTTCTCTTTTTGATTTTGTTAAGTAAAAACGATTTACGATTCTGATATAAGGGGGTGTCTTTATGAGTATGCTTTTAAAGGTTCATACAGAACCATTTCAGGCCATACATTTCACACAGAATGCACGCCTGATTTCATCCAACAGCATGGAAAGTCAGCGGCGGATGGCTCTTGCCAGGCACATAGCCTTTTCAACCCGAAGCAATGTTGATGCATGGGGCGGCGATCAGCTGAAGAACATATTAAAAATCAATCATGCTTTTTCATCGAAACCCCAGGATCCGTCTGTTTCTGTTCATTCCCTGAGAGCCTCTTCTCCGACTGCGCTTTTATCAGGTAATTCAGTTCCTGATTCGGGACAGGCCTCGGAGATATCAACTCAAACGACAGCCCAGAATTCTTCTTCCTATGCAGTAGAGCGGGCAGCTCTTGAGATGCGGACAATTTCAGGGGATTTAACCTTTGTTCCGCCGCTTGTGCTGACTATTATTACGCAGTATCCCAGTATTTCCTTTGAATATACCGGTGATTACAATCTTTTTCCCGCACCTGAAGACATGAACACTTAAATTAAACACATAACATGAGGGTTTTATTATGCTGGTTAAAACTGATTATTTCGGAGATGTAGAATATGACAAAAATGATCTTTTATTTTTTCCTGACGGACTCTTGGGATTTCAGGATATAAAATATTTTCTTCCCTTTTGTCTTGAAGAAAATGATGATTCTGTCATCCTGCTTCAGTCAACAGAGAAGCCGGAAATTGCATTTCTGGTTATTAATCCATATTATCTTCTCTCCGATTATAAACCGGTACTTACAACAGAAGAGCTGGAATTTTTAAAGGTATCTGACTCCGGAGACCTTTGCTATTATGCAATTTGTGTTGTACGGAGTCAGTATCTGGACAGTACAGTCAATCTTAAATGTCCTCTGGCTGTCAATCCGGAAACAAGAGTCGGCATACAGGTTATAATGCAGAATACCCCTTACGGATATCGCCATGCATTTAAATCCTTCCCGGCAATTCAGAATACAGACATACAGGAGGAAGGAACATGCTGATTCTGAGACGCAAAAAAAATGAGAGTTTTCTAATAGGAAAGAATATTCGTATTACCGTTATAGAATGTGCTTCTGACGGTGTTCGGATTGCAATTGATGCTCCTAAACATATTTCCATTATCCGGGAAGAACTGGCTGAGGCAGAGAAAGTCAATCAGGACGCTCTGGGACCGGAAGCTGCCTCTTTAATGCCGCTCCATCAGATACTTTCTGTCTTTCCGGCATCATCTGAAAAGTCAGATGATGCAACGGATAAAAATCAAAAAGAAGGCGAAACCGAATCTTAATTCATTCGGTTTCGTCTTCTCTTTTTAAATCAATTCTTAATCTTCTGAGCCCTCTTATTATCCAAAATAAAGGATACAGAACAGGTATTTTTTCCAGGATCGGATAGAGGGAACACATATATGAATAAGAAGGTAATATCCATTTTATACTTTTCTTTATTCTTTCCGTTTTTTTCTGTATCTTCTGTTTAAAACGGAGAATCTTATCCCTTCTCTTCTCCTTTTCCAATTCCTTCTGAATAGCCTTGTCCAGCGCCAATGCCTGCTGTTCTCTTTCCCGGCTGATCATCCCTCTGGTTAACAGTCGACTTTCCATTGAATCGAACAGTTCACTGTCTTCCTCAGAAAAACTGTGTCTCTGCAGATATTCTGTTTTCTTATCTGCAAACCACATATATGTCAGATCCAGCAATCTCTGTGCCAAGTCTTCGATTTTGAATTCACGCAGACGGACTTTTAATTCATCTGAATTTTCATTCCACCACTTTCGATAAATCACATACAAATCCAGCACATTCTGAAGAGTAAGCGCATTGCTGACATATGCATACACAGCCAAAACCATACAAAACACCAGATAATCCTGTTGCTTCAGAATATAAATCTGAGAAAATCCGTCAGCAGGAACTGCCTTTTCCACCAGGTGTATAGCTGCCTTTTCATAATATGGAGGCTTGAATGGCAGTCTCCAGTATAAATCTACCATAAGCCCCGAAGGCCCTTTCAATCTGATTCCGGCATCCTCCAGTAACTCTAAAAGCTCATACCCCAGGTCTATCAGATATCCTTTTGCCAGGCTGTATGACTCTTTATCCATCATAAGCGACAGGCTGTGAATGCCTGCCGCCTCCTCAATCTGATAAAGTCTTCGAACTTCATTTGACCCCAGCAGAACACAGGGGACTTTCCGCATTTCAAAAAGGTTCAGTACCTCCCGCTCTGCTTCATCACATATCTCTGACAGCCGTAAATATTCCTGATACTTTTCGAAAAAACGCTCTCTCCATCTTTCAGGAACATCCTCTCCATGACCAAGAATCCCCAGATACACAATATTGGCAATCCTGTGATAATCCGCCATACGGTACATCTTTTCCCAGTCCAGTCGTTTATGGATGATTCTCAAATCATCCTGACGCATAATTGTTCCCGCAATCCCCAACAGACAGCGTCCCTCAAAAATCAATCGGTCCATAACCCCACTTCCTCCCCGGATGGCTGCTCCTGCGGTCCGTTTTTATTTATAAAAAGTCTTATCTCCCGCAACCCGCCGGTTCAGTCTCTCGTCAATCCGCCGTATTTCTTTTATCAGGCATACAGAATTAACCGCTATCTCATACGCCTTTTTCTCTTCCTGTCCCGCACTGTCCGGAGGTGTCTGAGGCGGGCGGGCCAGAAGTCTGGCCACCGCCTCCCCCGCTTCCACGCTCGTTTTTCCAAGCTTTATGAGCTCTTCCTGACATGTATCCACTTTTGCCATTTCATCCGCTCTTTCTCTCAGAATAAGCAGTGCAGAAACCTGATCATTTCTCTGTAAAGGCTCTTCCAATTCTCTCGTTAAATTACTGATTTCTCTTATACAGTTCAGACGCCTCTGCATAAGCAGCATAACCTTCTCCATAACCTGATCCATGGCAATATCTCCTGTTAGCCCAAAATTCCCTGATTCCGCCCCAGCGAATTTTCTCCTGTACGATTGGCAGCCTCCTCAAATCCCTCCCTCAGTTCTGAAAGAATATGCCTGATTCTGCCAATCTCTTCTTTCTGTCTCTCGCGTCCTGATTTAACTCTGCTGATATCATACAGAAGATATGTATAAATTCTTCTCAAGTCACGGCTGATGGGATAACTCATATCCAGTACACTGTTCAAATAATGAACAATATCTCTAACCCTGACCATAGAGTTTTCAAATTCCTGGTACATCTTCTCTTCCAAAGCAAGTTCCGCCCGCGCAAGACGTTTGTCTGCCTCTACATAAAGCAGATTCAGAAGCTCCGCTCCCGACATAGAAAAAACACTCTGTTCTTTATATTTCTGATATATATTCATTCTTATCTTCCCCTGCCATTTCAATATGGATAACTTATCCCAAAGATGACAACCATGAAGACTGAGAATTCATCTGGCTGATCAGGGTCTCAATAGAAGCAAACTGAGTAATATATCTGTCCTGCTCCGTAGCCAGACGCTCGCGCAATGTCTGCAGATCCTCCTGCATCGTTTTAAGTTCTTTATAAATCTGATTGTCAGAAACAGAAAGAGGAACTTTTTCCGAACCGGCAAGTTCAATAAGGCTTCCGTAGGAACCTCCGTTTCTGGTAGCGTATCTGGTAGCATATTTTGTCAGGGTATCCTCAATTGTCTTGGAAAGTCCTGTTGTGATGTCACTGCCACCCGCAAAAATTTCTCCAACCCGCTCCGGATCTTCTTCCATGGCTTTTCGGAATTTTGTCTCATCAAAACTAATTGTCCCGCCGTCACTGTAATCATCGGAAACCGATATGCCCATTTCTTCAAGTTCCTGCAGACTTATTCCATTGGATGACACCATAGACACAAGAACATTCTGCAGATCCATGCTCAGATTGCGAATCGTAGAATCGCCGAAAAGAAGACCTGATTTGGCTTTCTCTTCCCATTGCTCGATCTCTTTTTCTGTCATTTCATCTTTCTGAGCATCTGTCAGCGGCCCATAACTGCTGTCACTTTTTGTAGTCAGCTGCTTATTGACCTCCGTAACCATTGCATTATATTCTTCGATGAATTTTGAAACGGCTTCTGTCACTCCATCTATATCCGCCTTACCGGAAAAACTTACGGAGCTCCCGCTGTTTTCATCTAATTTTAACTCGCCTGACGAATCTTTTGTGTACCCAAAAGTTCCGGTAACGGTTACCTTCAGTCCTTCCAAATCAAAAGTATTGGAAGAACGATTAATCTCAACCGTCATGCCATTTCCATAACTTACAGCGATAACAGCATCCTCGCCTTTAACAAATCCTCCGCCATTTTCTTCACTGCCGCCAAACAGCTCGCTGGCTAATGGATTACTTATATCAATCTGACGCCCTGAGCCTGTTTCCTCCGAAATCAAAACAAACTGTCCTGTTGTATCCACATATGTCGCTTTTACTCCGACTCCCTTGGTATTGTTTATTTTGTCAATAATTTCGCCAACTGTACTGTTGATGGTCAGACCTTCAATCTTTGTCCCGTTTATTTCCAGGTTTAATTTTCCATCCTCAGAATACTTCGATAAATCTAATCCTAAATTAGCTTGATCCAGAGTATCGGAAAGATTAATCTTTGTACTTGCACCTTTCTCTAAGCCCAGATTAGAGAGCAATACAGAATCAGAAGAGCTGACAGAGAGGGTAGAGCTTTCTTCTTTTGTGGTAATCTTCAAATCTCCCGATTCATTTTTATCAAATATAACATTACCCTCTCCAAATGCATCATTCAGACGTTTTTGTACGTTTTCTACCATTGTGTCAAGATTCATACTGGAACTGTATTCATCTTCTGTCACTAAAGCGATATTTTTTGTGACTCCATTATAGGTAAATGACAGTGTCTTTCCTTTCAGGTAATCAAATGCATTCTCAAAATCATCATTGACATAGGAGTCCTTAAACGAACCGAGGTTTGCATTATATTCATCCAAACTGATTCCGTTTTTTTCGAGACTGCCATCAGCGCTCTTCTGATAGCCCAAACCTTCCAGAGCAGTAGAATTTTCCTGAATAACGATCTGTGTTGTTGCACCGTCTTTCTTATTGATACTCAGTTTGTCTCCATCATAACTGAATTCAATTATATCAGAAAGCTTTTCATCCCCCATTTTAAGGCCAGACTGCTCCAAAGCCGTCTGAAGATTTTTTGCGACTTCTTCAGGGGCAGCCGTATAATCAATCTGCTGCACTTTTCCATTTTCATCTTTGTAAGTTGAAGGAAGCTCAAACGTTACCTTGTTCTCATAGTAACCCTCTCCTCCATCCGTTCCCTCGTGCCAGGTTGCAAAACGAAGCTGTTTTCCTGCCAAATTGGATGATACCATGGAATTATCCGCAAAACGATCTCCGTTTATTGTCACTGCTCCGTTTATTTCATCACTTTTCTGGACAGCTGATGATGCCAGCTCTTTTACACCCAAAATTGATATCATACTCATCATATCAGATGAACCGGAGGCTGTTACAAATTTTGTTATATCTGGATCTCCAATTGCGGTAATCTGATTTTTGGCAAAAAACGCACTGCTCATCAAATTGTTGCTGGATGAGTATGTAAAATAATTATCCTGCAGCGCCAGAATCATATCACTGATAGTCTGATAAGCATCCTGCTTCCACTCAAGCTTCGTCATATCGCTCTTTTTATTATCAATTTTATTCTGGGTTCCCATGGTCATCTGCTCAATCAGAGCGTCACGATCCAGACCGGTTGCAAGACCACCATATCCTCTTAAGGCTGTATTTCCTAAACTGCTGGTTCCTGAGACACTTGCCATATCTAATCTCTCCTTTCGCCATCTTAAAAAGCTGCATAATACAGCAAAATTTCTTTAATCTCTATATTTTATATATCGTAAATTTCAGGAAAAACTTTACAGAAATGGGAGAGAACCTGTCTCAGAAACTCCTCAGTCTCAAAAATCTATTCCTGTTTCTTTAATGCTGCTTTATGTCGAGGATTCTCTTTTACTTTCATACATGCTTTTATAAGAGCCGTCAGAATGGCAACTTTATATTTATTTTCATAATAATTAAGAAGAGGAACAACTGAATCCTTCTGCACAATCATGTACTTTGACGGAAGATATGTCAGAACCAGCGCCATAACGTCTGCCCTGCAGCGCTTGCAGCCGCAGACACCATACTGAGTGGGATCCGGCTGCTGCCGACGAATAATTGCCTCCATTACGTTAACATAACAATATTCCTCATCATCCAGTTCAGGAAACGTGGCTTCCGGTTCTTTTTTCACGTTTTCCTTCGGTTCTTCCGGCTTCTCCGGTTCTTCTTTATTGTCTGTATCACTTGCCTTAAGCTCTTCCGGTTCCTCCCGGCTCTGCTTAAAAGATGGCTCCTCCTTTTCCAGCTCTGAAACAAGATTTTCCCGGATTTTTTCTGATATTTCTTCATTTTCAGAACCTTCATCCACTACTGTTATACGAGGAAGAGAATGACTCTTTGAATCAGACTGCTCCTGAAAAACCGGAACCTTTTCCGGTTCTGCCCCGGCTTTGGCTTTCTCCCCCTCCTGCTTCTCCTCTTTTTCTTCCTCTGTCGGTGCTGTCAGTAAATTTAAGACATGAGACGTTTTATTCGTTCGTTTTGCCATTTTCCCTTTCCCCTCCTTCTATCCTATGGCTTTCTCAATTTCCTCCAGAAAGGCCTGATAGTCCTTGACTGCTCCGGAACGGGCATTATAAGAAAAAATATTTTCTCCGTGAGCCGGGGCCTCCGCAATCGCCACACCGCTTCGTATTTTGGTCTCAAATACCTGTGTGTCAATCTGGACTGCCAGCTGCTGTGCCATTTCCATCACATCCCGTGAGAGAACCGTCCGTCCGCTGAACCGTGTCAGTAATATTCCCAGAACCTGCAGCTTGGGATTAAACAGTCGCTTTACAGATTCAATCGTTTCTTTCAGCTGAGAAAGCCCTACCAGGCTCAGGATATCGGAAGCCATTGGAATTATCAGATAATCTGAAGCTGTATACGCATTGATCGTCAGCAGATTCAAAGCCGGCGGTGTATCAATTATTATATAGTCATAATCCTCCTTCACTTCTTCCAGAGCATGAAGGAGAATCAGTTCACGCTCCTTTGGTATACGCTCCAGTCCGCTGCTGCTCAAGGTAATATCAGAAACCAGAAGTTCACAGGAATCTGCCTGGCAGACAGCATCCTTTATTGCAGCATTTCCCGTTAATACATCAAGTACAGTCGGTTTTCCTTCACTCTCCGCACCCAGACAAAATCCAAGATTTCCCTGGGGATCCAAATCCACCCCCAGCACTCTCTTTCCATTCATGCCCAGTCCAGCAGCCAACGCAGCACTTGTAGTGGTCTTTCCGACTCCTCCCTTCTGGTTTGAAATTGTAATTACGGTTGCCACAATAATACCTCCTTCATCATTCGTCTTCCCACAGCTCTGTTTCCTCTTCCGTTAATCCTCTGTCAATCAGTCCGTCACTTCCATTTTGATCACATAAAACATATGACAGCGTAATTTCATCTACAAGACTGTCCTGCCGCTCTTTTATTGCTGCCAGCCATTCCAGACGTTCCATCTCATCTTTGTTATTCAGAAACACAGGTGTTCCCCACTCGCTGATTTCCATGGAAAAATTATTCTCATTTTCAAAGGATGTTGCATCATCCTCCATATCAAAGTACAGAAAGCCGGAGCTGTCAGTCTGTATTTCCAGCCAGAGTGTTCCATCCTCTTTTCCCCGCAGAAGTCTTGCCTTTTCACTGCCGGCTGCAACTTCTGTTTCAAAGGAAACATTCAGTTCCTGCTCCTCACTGTCCCAGATATAAACCGCCAACAGATGACCCGGAACTCCCGCATTCAGCGGATTTACCGCAGATACAGCCAAATCCCGGTATCCGTCACGATTCAAATCATCTGATACAATCCAGGCGTATTCCTGACCATTTTTTTTCAGTTCAGAAAAAATCTGCTTAATTTCTTTTTTAGCTGCTTTTCTGTAACTGTCAAATGCCTTTACTTCTGTCCCCTCTGATCCTACATATTTTCCGTCTCCGGTAAACGCATTATATACCTTAGCTCCGTCTGAGCCCAGGTAATAACGCTCTCCCGAGTTTTTATCCGTTACCCATCCCGTCTTCATATGTCCGGAAGAATCCACATAATATTCTTTTCCATCACTCTCAATCCACTCATCTTCAGCCGGCTCTGCCGGAGAATAAAAGTACATCCAGTATTTTCCGTCATCAGACAGGGCCCAGCCCTCTGCGCGGGCGGGGAATGAAAAAGCAAGCACGGCGCAGAGAATCAGTCCCGGCAATGCAATCCTATTCTTCTTCATCCATTCCCTGCTCCTTTCGGAATTTCTCCAGAAGCTCATCAATTACCGTTACCAGATGTCCAATTTCCGGTTTGGAAAGCTGCTCATCTGCTCCCAGTTCCTTACCTTTGATTCGCATAAGATCATTAATAAGGGATGAGAAAATGATAACCGGTATTTTTTTCAGGCGCTCATCTTCCTTAATCAGTTTTGTCAGCCTGTGGCCGTCCATTTCCGGCATCTCAATATCCGTAATGACAAGATTAACTTTCTTATAAAGATCAGAGTCATTTCTTATTGCAGACAGATAATCCCATGCCTCGCGTCCGTTATTGAAATTTGTCAGATTCATAAACCCGGCTCTCGAGAGCGCATCATCAATCATTCGCCGCAGCAGAATAGAATCCTCGGCAATTACAAGAGGACACTGGCAGAGAGGCCGATCTCCCATCTGCTCCACTTCCGAAACCTGAATGCTTGTTTCGGGAGCTATCTCCGCCACAATTTTCTCAAAATCAAGAATTGTCACGAGTTCGTCTCCGCACTGGGCGATACCGGTCGCAACTCCCTCATCTCCACGGGAAAGTGTTTTGTCTGGCTTCTGAATATTACTCCATGAAATACGGCTGATGCCTTCAATACTCTGAACACGAAAGGCAACTGTCATTTTATTGAAATTCGTGATAATAAATAAATCACGGACACCGTGCTCCACACGTTCTCCCAGAAGATAATACACCAGATCAATAACCGTAATCAGCTCTTCTCTGGGTTTGAAAATTCCCTCTACGGAAGGATGTGCATGCGGCATGGGCTTAACCTTCTGGCTCATCATAATCTCTTTTACCTTTGCCACATTGATGCCGTAATATTCACCCTGAATTTTGAATTTCATAATTTCAATTTCATTTGTTCCCGATTCCAACAGAATCTTATCCCTCTGCTCCATTCTGCCAACCTTCCTTTCCCGGTATTAATTATAAATGAAGCTCCGGTCTGCCAAATACCTTTACCAGCACATCTCCCGTAGCCACATTCAGACTCATTGTTCTGGCACAGCTTCCGCCTATATCCTCTCTTTTTATCCGAAGGCCTTCGGCTGCAAGAATTTTTTTTACCATAACCGCATTTCTCTGTCCGATATTTCCGAAATTCGCGTTACCGCTGATTTCAAACATCTTAGCCCCACCTGCGATTTTTATTTCTGCTCTGCGCTTCACAAAACCAAATGCTGTCAGCTTTCTCAGAGTTTCCTGTATCCCGCTGTCCGCATATTTAAATACATTCTGATCTCTCATATCCCCCTTTTCGGGTAGCATGATGTGCAGCAGCGCTCCAAGCCGCAAAAAGGGGTCATAAAAGCTGATTCCAATACATGAACCCAAGGCGTATGTAATGATTCTCCCTTCGCCTCTGGTCAGCTTCATATCTCCGATTCCCACCTTCAGTTCTTTTTCCATCATCTATGAAACCCCTAATTTCTCCATAATCTCATTGAGCGATTCTATATCCGGCAGCATAAGCAGTCCATCCGACAACCGCTTTCCATCCAGAATAAATTCTGCATTGATATACATAAGCCGATCTGTCTCATAGCCATGCTCAGCTACAGGAACTGTCATGATTCCTCCCAGCATATTAACGGTAGAAGAAGGAACTGACAAACTGACATCCACATTTACCAGATGCGAAAATGCATTGATATAAGAACAGATAATAATATTTCCTACTTCCTGGAGTGCTGAAAAGGCCAGTTCATCAATTTCCAGAAATGACTGGTATTCTTTGCCCAACAGTTTTTCAAACACCACATTTGCCAAATCCAGCTTGAACACAAAAAGCATCAGGCCCCGGATTTCACCGGACATCTGTACTAATGTCGCAGCCACTATCTCCTCCATATCACCGAGACGTTTTACTGCTTCTTCCACCGTCAGAATCTGAATTTCCGGTATCGTAATACGAACTTCCTTACCCAGAAATTTAGAAAGGGCCGTGGCTCCATGACTTGTACCGATGCTGCTGATCTCTTTCATCACATCCATTTCCTGAAGATTCATGTCCTCATACGAGCGTATTCTCGCCATCTCTCAAGCCTCCTATCATCCTCTCAGGGAATTAATCGTACTTTCTATTTCATCCGATGTCTGAACCATTTTCAATGCATAGGAAAATGCTCTCTGACACTCAATCACTCTCGTCATTTCCTTCGCCAGATCAGTTCCCGATGTCTCAAGCGCTCCTGTCATCAGCCCGGGATTTTCCACCAGCTGCGGAGTAAGCTCCTGTCCCGCCATATACTCATTATCCCCTGCACTCATAAGGCGGCTGGGATTGGAAAATGTATAAACTCCTACTTTCTGTTTTTCTTCGTCGTCCTCCTCATCGTCCTCATCTTCATCATACTCCCCCTGCCGCATCTCGTTGATTTTTTCAATATCAAGGACTTCAAGAAGAATCGGCTCTCCATCCTCATCCAATACATATTTTCCTGTATCGGACATCAGATAAAATCCATCCTCCATTTCTCCGCGATGAAAATGACCGTCCCTGGTATATGTAATTTCTCCGGTCTCCGGATTCTGAAGCATGAAAAATGCATTTCCCTGCATTATGGCATAATCATACATATCTCCGGTCTGTGTAATACCGCTCATGGAAAAGTCCGTACTTGTTCTCTGCACACGGACACCGTTTCCGGCCTGCAGATCCGTCGTAGCTTCCTCAGAATCGTTCAGATTATAATTGAGCAAATCTGTAAATACTGCTGTTTTAGGTTTAAAGCCGTCATTATTAATGTTTGCCAGGTTGTTTGCCACAACCGATATTTTGTCTGAGCTTCCCTTTGCCCCAAGTGCTCCCACATAAAAAGAAAGATTCATTCTATTAAGCCTCCCTTATACTTTTCCTACATCCGCAACGGCTTTCCCCATAATCTGATCATACATTTTCAGAACCTGAGCTGCGCTCTGCAGAGCCCTCTGAGAAGACATCATACTTGTCATCTCTTCCACCATGTCTACATTGGATTTCTCCACACTCTTCCAGAGAATTCCCTGACCGTTTGTACCGATATTTATCTGCTGCTCTGCCTGTGCAGTGGAAAATACACCGTAGTCTTCCTTGTGAAGTGCATTATAATCCGCAAAATCCACCAGCCTGAGCTGTCCCAGCTGCGTTGTCTCCTGCTCTCCGTCTTCAATCTCCGTCACAGAAATAATACCTCTGGAATCCACCGTGAAATTTTCGTTATCAATACGAATGGGCTGTCCGTCCATTCCCAGAACACGGCCAACTCCGGCAAGTGTCAGGTATCCCTCTTCATCAACCTCGAATGAACCGTTTCTCGTATACACCGTTCCATTCTCTCCCTGTACACAGAAAAAACCATTTCCCTGAATGGCAAAATCATATATTCCTCCGGTTTCCTCAAAACCACCCTGGGCATAATTAACATACGTCTGATCCGCCGTTTTAATCTTTGACATGCTGCCTAACTCTGTGGGATTTCCTTTATTGTGAGCCCCTGTGCGATAAAGAATCTCTTCTTCAAATGTAGTGCTCGTCATCTTGTCACTTTTGTATCCCGGAGTCTGAATATTGACCATATTATTGCTGATTACGTTCAGATTCCTGCTCTGGGTCAGCATTCCTGATGTTAAATTATAAAATCCCTGATACATGCCGATACCTCCTCAAGTATTATAGTATTCCTCCATATATGTTTTCAGTTTTCGTATTGCCGCACTGTGCAGCTGGGAAATACGCGACTGACTTACATTCATCACAGCTGCAATTTCTCTCATATTTAAATTTTCGACATAATAAAGTGAAATTACCGTTTTTTCCTTTTTTTCCAGCTTCTCCACGGCCTGCGCGAGAACACGGCTGGCCTCCCCGTCCAGATAATGCTCTTCCGGCTGTTTGCTGGTATCCTGGCTGGCAAGCTGAACAGACCACCCTGATTCTGACTCCTCCGTAACCATATCCAGGGAAAGAACATTCATCAGATTCATTTTATCCTGAATTTTTCTAAGTTTACCCACATCAATATGAATATGCTGCGCAACCTCCTCGTCCGAGGGAGTACGCCCCAGTGATGCAGCCAGTTCATTCCTGGCGTTCTCCACCGCCATCCCCTTTTTCTTAAATTCTCTGGGAAGATATCTGTTTTTGTAGATCATATCAATGATCATGCCTCTCAGCCTCATGGCTATGTAGGTTTCAAACTTGTTATGCCGGCTGATGTCATACCGATCGATTCCCCTCATAACAGCAATGACCCCCTCATTAATTATCTCTTCCATCTGAATCTTCCCTGCAAAAGCAGAATACATCTGAGCAGCAATAGCCTTTACCAGATAGAGATAACGCATTGTCAGCTCCTGTCTGATCTCAATCGTTTTTTCCTCCTGATAAAGCTCCAGAAGTTCACGGTTGCTCATCTGTTTCAAGCGATCAGTCTGCTGCACGGTATCTCTCCCCTTCCTCTATGCACGTTTTTTCTCTTCTGCTCCCAGACTCAGATTTCCAATTGACTGAATCTGTATGTTACCGGCAATCTCATTGAAAGAAAGAACCCTGACATTCGGATAAAACTGCTCAATGAGATGATAAAAGTGGATTCTCATTACCTGGGATGTCAGGATAACCGGTGCCTGACCAAAACTGTCAAACTTCTTAAGCAGAGATGTCATTTGTCCAATCATACTCTGCAGTATATCCGGTCCGATTGCCAGATAAAAACCGCCCTCCCCTTTCGTAATTGAAGAAACAAGAGTTCTTTCCAGATCTGAATCCAGAGTGATAACCTTCATTGAGCCATCCTCACAGTACAGTCTGGTAATCGTACGCTTTAATGCAATACGAATTGCCTCAATCAGGCCATCAACATCTTTCCCCGTTCCCTGCTCCAGAATTGTCTCAATAATCGTCTCCATATCACGGATAGGCACTCCTTCCTTCAGAAGATTCGTAAGAATTTTCTGAAGCAGACTGTAGGAAATCAAATTAGGAAATGCCTCTTCTATCAGTTCCGGAGAATTTTTCTTGGTATTCTCAACCAGCCGGACCACTTCCTGACGGGTCAGGAGCTCATATGCATGCTGCCTTACCACTTCTGAGAGATGCGTAACCATAACAGACAGCGGATCAATTACCGTATATCCATAAAGCTCCGCTTTTTCTCTGTCTTCCGGCTTAATCCAGCGGCTAGGGATTCCATAAGCCGGCTCGACCGTCTCAATTCCGTCAATCTCTTTTTCCGGGTGTTCCGGCTCAAGGGCAAGATAATAATCTGTAAGGATTTCTCCTTTGGCCACATCTTCGCCTTTTATTTTGATTGAATACTGATTGGGATTCAGCGCGGAACTGTCCCGAAGGCGAATAGAGGGAATTACAAATCCCATATCCTGTGCATATTGCCGTCTGAAAATAATAATTCGACTGACCATACGGCCTCCCACTGATTCATCCACCAGCGGAATCAGACTGTATCCAAATTCCATCTCAATGGGCTCCACGGTCAGGAGCGTGTACACATTGTTTACATCACGGTAGTAATCTTCCTCCGAAACAGACGGTGCCTGTTCCGGCTCTGCCATCGCAGTGTCCGCTGCACCCGGCGCCAGTCCGGACGCAAACGCAAGCTCCGGTGCCGGCTGCAGCATATGTCTGCTCAGATAATAACCTCCTGTAACCAGAATAACCGACACAATAAGGATCTGAATCACAGGCATTCCCGGAATCAGACTCAGCACAGCGACTGCAATACCACTGATCATGATCGCATAGGGCTGCGCCATAAACTGCTTTGAAATATCCTCATTCAGGCTTCCCTGTGACACGGCTCTTGTAACAATCATGCCGGTAGCCGTTGAAATCAGCAGCGCCGGGATCTGACCAACAAGTCCATCACCCACTGTGGCAATGGAATATGTATTCAGAACTTCCCCAATCGGCTGGCCGGACTGGATAATTCCGATGATGCTTCCTCCTATGAGGTTAATTGCCGTAGTAATAAGAGACATGACAGCGTCTCCCTTAACAATTTTGGTGGCACCATCCATCGCACCATAAAAGTCAGCTTCGCTCTGAATCTTTTCACGGCGCCTGCGGGCTTCCTGCTCATTAATCAGACCTGAGCTCAAATCCGCATCAATTGCCATCTGCTTTCCGGGCATAGCATCCAGATTAAACCTGGCTGCCACCTCCGCAACTCGCTCAGCACCCTTCGTGATGACAATAAACTGCATCAAAACAATAATCAGATAAATAATCAGACCTACTACTACATTGCCCCGCAGAATAAAATCACCAAACGCTTGGATTACCTGACCGGAAGATCCCATATTGGTCAGGATATTCCGTGTTGTAGATACATTAATTCCCAGACGGAACAGCGTTGTAATAAGGAGCAGCGACGGGAAAATAGAAAATTCCAGAGGCTCCCGGATAGTCATCGTCACAACAAGAACTGTCATTGACAGAGACATATTCAGGATAATCGCCACATCCACCAGAGGTGCCGGCAACGGGATAATTAAAAGTAGTATGATTGTCAGTACAAATAGTACAACTGAAAAGCTTAAAATTTTCTTCATCTGATTCTTCACCTGTCTGAACCGTAATTCTATCGCAGCAGATCTTCTTTTCCTGCTGCCCGATAAATGTAAACCAGTATCTCCGCCACAGCTCCGTAAAACTCCGGAGGAATCTCTCTGTCCAGATCACACACCGGATAAAGAGCACGGGCCAGTTCCCTGTTTTCAATTACTGATACACCATTTTCCTTCCCAACCCGGACAATCCGCAATGCCAGCTCATCCTGTCCTTTCGCAAGGACAACCGGAGCCCGATCTTTATGAGGATTGTACCGAAGCGCAATTGCAAGATGCGTAGGATTTCGGATAATCACATCCGCCTCCGGCACCTTCTGCATCATACGGCTTAGAGCCATCTGACGCTGGATTTTTCTTATTCTTCCCTTGATCTCGGGATTTCCTTCTGTCTGTTTAAATTCATCCTTTACCTCCTGTTTTGTCATCATCAGGTTTTTCTCATAATCCCACCGACGGTAAAGGAAATCAAAAAAAGCTATCACAGCAAATGCCAGACAAACTTTTTTTACCAGATCATAAACCATCTGGAGGCTGTATGCCCCTGCGTTGATTGGCGACATATCCATCATTCTCGCAACAGGAACCAGCTCCTCTTTCAGCAGAAAATACAGAAGAATAATCAAAAGAGAGCATTTAAATAGGTTTCCCAGAAGCCCAACCAGATTTTTCAGAGAAAACAGATGCTTTATCCCCGAAATCGGATTAAGCTTACTCAAATTTGGTTTTAAACGGCGAAATGTAACAAGAAAACGTGTCTGTCCCCAATGGGCCAGTATTGCAACTGCCGTTACTGCAAATAAAAGCGGTAGGGCACAGCGCAGAGCACTGTAGCCCAGTCTGGCATATGTCTCATAGGAAAAAACCGATTCAAATGGCGCGTCTATATCCGATAAAATGAATACCATGTATTCTTTTACAGTCTTATATATAGACGGTATAAAAAAATGAAGAAACGTAAAAGAAGAAAACAGCAATATTACATTTGCAACATCCCGGCTCTGAAGAACATTTCCTTCTTTTCGTGCATCACTTCGCCGTTTACCGGTTGGTTTTTCGGTCTTTTCCTGTCCATTTGACTCCGCCACTGACTGTTCCCCCCTTTGTGCTTAAAAATACCGCATGAAATCTTCCACTGAACGTTCGAGAAAATCAATTACTTCATACAGCTGATCAGACATGGGGCTGAACAAATATACCAGCATAAGAAGTCCCACCATCAGCTTAATCTGGAAATTGACAACAAATACATTAATCTGGGGAATAATCTTCATGAGAATTCCCACCGCCGCTTCGGTAACCAGTTCCATGGCGATCAGAGGGAACGCAAACTGCAGCCCCATATAGATGGCCTGAGTATACATATCCAGCACTTTTATTCCTATGTACGGGTTGATGTTTACCTGACCGAAGGGTATTTCAGAAGCAGAACGGAAAAACAAACCCACCAGCCACACATGACCGTCAAGAGCAAGAAACAGCATCATCAAAAAGGCATAAAACACACCGCTCGTTACCGTCATCTGCGTATTGTATTCCGGATCATAAATCTGAGCCATCGAAAGTCCCATTGAAAAATCCATAACCGCAGAAGCATACTGCACCACCAGTACTGCCAGTTCAATGGCAAAGCCTATCACGAAGCCCAGAAACAGCTCTGAGACAAGCATCACTCCATACTCAACAAGTGTAGCAGGCTCCTTCTGCAGCTCTCCTCCCTGGGAAACATACAAAAGGACTGAAAACGCAAAAATAAAGGCTGCCTTGACCTGTGATGGAACATTTGTCCGCCCGAATACAGGATTCAGAGCAACAGCTCCTGTCATCCGCATGGTAATTAAAGAAAAGAGAATAAACATTGTTTTATCCTCCGGCAATAAATCCGCAAATCTTTCTTACGAACTCCTGAAGCATCAGCAGATCCGTACTGCCCAGAGCAGAAAGTACAACCAGCAATGCAAGAAGCTTGGGAACAAAGGTCATTGTCTGCTCATTGATCTGCGTGGCTGCCTGAAAAATTGCTACAATAATCCCGACTATCAGACTGATTCCTAAAAAGGGAAGGGAAATGCGTACTGCAATCTGAAAAGTTTCATATAAGACATCCAGTACCTCTACATCACTCATTTCTATACACCTCCCTATTTACCGAAAGCTCTGAACAATGCTCCCAAACAGAAGCTGCCATCCATCTACCGAAACAAAGAGTAAAAGTTTAAATGGCATGGAAACCATTGTAGGCGGCAGCATGACCATACCCATGGCCATCAGTGTAGTAGAAACAACGATATCAATCAGAAGAAACGGCAGATAAATCAGAAAGCCAGCCATAAAGCCTCTT
Organism: uncultured Lachnospiraceae bacterium; assembly: GCA_944384125.1. Classification (GTDB taxonomy): domain Bacteria; phylum Bacillota; class Clostridia; order Lachnospirales; family Lachnospiraceae; genus Otoolea. The sequence goes on from CALWSF010000005.1 coordinate 77,953, forward strand.
TTCAGTTCACTGGTCATAAATGCCGGCGTTACAACTGTCAGAGGGTAATCCATGACCTCTTTATCCGGGTCTTCCCCCGCCATCTCAACAAAGGCATCCAGTGTATCTTTTTCTGTATTTCTCAGCATAAATTCCTTCATGGGAACCGTCATCTGTTCTACCGCCTCAGCCTGCGTGAGCTCTCCCCTTAAATATGGCTGGTACGCATCCTGATTGACACTGGCTACTACCGGACTCATGATATAAAGCGTCAGAAACAGTGCAATACCCACCAGCACCATATTCGGCGGCGTCTGCTGCACGCCCATGGCACTTCTGGTAAAAGACAGAATGATCACAATTCTGGTAAAGGAAGTCATCATTAAAACAATCGAAGGCAGCAGCGCTACCATCGTTATCATAAAAAGCAATTCGAGGGTAGGCACATTTCCGCCATTCAATCCTTCCAAAAGACTATTCATTCCTGTCTCCTTTCCTCTCCTCTCTGCCAAAACGGGCTCTCAGTATCTGGCTGAACGCTTTGGGCGGCTCTGAGAGTTCTGTATTATTCAGTTCCGCTTCCTGACTGGCAATCAGAGTAAACCCTCCCTGTGCGGCTCCGAGAAGATATTCTTTTTCTCCATACCGAATCAGCAAAAGGCGTTTATCTGTCCCTATCGGAATCTGCTCCAGTATATGAATTTTCTTTCCATTTCCGGCTACATGATTCCATCTGCTGCCAAGAAAACGGCTGCACCAGTATGCCAGGGCCAGAACTAATATCAGTGTAAAAACGGCTCCGAGAAGTGATATACCTCCCATTAAAGAGTCTCCTCATCTATTGTCTTTGAGACAATCTCTGTAATACGGACACCAAAATTATCCTCTACAACTACGATATCTCCTCTTGCAATTACCCGTCCATTGACAAAGAGATCCACCTGTTCGCCGGCCATCTTGTCAAGCACGACCAGAGACCCCTGGGTAAATTCGAGAATATCCCTTACTTTCTTCTTTGTGCGTCCAATCTCAACCGATACCTCCAGAGGAACCTGCATCAGCATTTCCTGATTTGTATATTCCTCTTCCTCCCCGGCCTTAGTATCACCTGTTTCCAGAGATACAGAAGAAAGCGGTCGTATCAGATTCGGTCTGTCCGGATCTTTCTGTTTTCCTTTTCCATCTGACTTCCGCATATCCTGCATCATTTCCATCATCTGTGCCTGCGTCTGCTGCATCTGCGTCAGCAGCTGAAGCATTACAGGATCCATTGCCGCAGGAGGAGCATATACAGGCTGCACATAACCGGCCATCTGAGGCGGAACCTGCTGCTGCGTCTGCTGAGCCGCTGCAAATGGCTGATCCATCTGTATTTTCCCGGCATCCGGCTGCTCTGACTGCTTCTCATCATTTTGAGCAGAAGGCAACGGAATATCCTCGGAAAGCGGCTGCATGATTTCAGGAGAATCCGTCACTGTTTCTGCCGCTTTTACCGGTTCCTCCACATTTTTCGGAAGTTCAGCCTTTTCTTCCTCTTTTTCTGCACTCTGAGCGGTATTCTGGATTTCAGGCTCTTTATCCACAGCCAGAGTATCCTCAAAAGGCTTTAAGAGCCGTCTTGCAAGATCCATGGACATGATATTTAAAAATTCACTTTTCAGCTTGCCCTCTATCTCAAGAACGAAGCTGACTACTACCATGCTGTCTTTTGCAGGAAAGTAATCATCCTTAAATTTTTCTTCACTGTCAATAATGAATGATTTTGGAGTCGAAATATTGACTGTCGTTCCCAAAAATTCTGACAGAGCCGTTGCGGATGAACCCATCATCTGATTCATAACTTCACAGATTGCACTGATGGTTACTTCATCCATCTCAAATTCATTCTCCGGGATTTCAGCTCCCATAAGAATTCCAACTATGACACGTACATCCTCCTTCCGGAAGATCATTACGTTTCTTCCTTCCAGACCTTCTGTATAGGCAATCTCAACTCCGATTGCCGGCTCCAGTTTTTTAAAGCCAAATTCATCCCGGGTCTGAATCCGCACGGTAGGTGTCGTAATGTTGGCCTTTGCTCCCAGCATCGTAGATATTGCCGTAGCAGAAGCGCCAAGGCTGATATTCATTATTTCGCCTATCGCATCTTTTTCCATTTCATTAAAGCCGCCTGCGCCCATTTTTCAATCTCCTTACTATGTCTTGCCAGATATCAGCAAAGGCTTATTTTCCTATATCCAGCGCTTTCTGCGCCATGGTCTTCATAGCATTCAGAGCTGTTACGTTTGCCTCATAGGATCTGGTTGCTGCCATACTGTCTACTGTTTCTTTCAGCAGATCCACATTTGGCATCGTCACATATCCGTTCTCATCCGCATCGGGATGCTCCGGATTATAGACGCGCTTCATCTCTCTGTCATCTTCCACAATCTGTGCCACTCTTACACCGGCACTGGTACTCTGAAAGCCCTTGCCCGCCTGTGCGTTCAGCAAAGCCTGTCTGAAAGAATCCGATCCGTAACTCTCAAAAACGACATCTTTTCTCCGATAGGCTCCCCCGGCTTCTGTCCTTGTTGTGTCAATGTTGGCAATATTTTCAGCAGCAACATCCATTCTGATCCGCTGTGCACTCATACCGGATGCACAGATATCGAAGGAACTCAAAAATGCCATATTACCGCCCCCTTATGCTTTTCCTACAATTGAATTTACAGTCTGTACAATTCGCTCACTGTTAAACGGCTTGACAATAAAATCCTTCGCACCTGACTTAATAGCATCCACAACCATGCTCTCCTGGCCCATAGCCGTACACATAACGACCTTGGCACCGGGATCCATCTCACGAATTTTTTTCAGCGCCTGAAGTCCGTCCATATTGGGCATCGTGATATCCATAATAACCATATCCGGATTTTCTTCTCCGTATTTCTTTACCGCGTCAGCCCCATCCTGGGCCTCAACAAAATCACTGTACCCGTTTTCTGTCAATGCCTTTTTTAACATCATCCTCATAAAAGCCGCATCATCCACCAACATAATCTTTGCCATGACTAATCAATCTCCTTTTTCTTACTCTATCTTTTCCTTTTGAGTCTCTGACTCCTCAATCAGCCTGCGGTTAATCTGTATGGCCATATTCTTTTTATAGGTACCCATTTTCCCCGCAAACCAGGCCTGTTTCTCCACAAAGAGCTTTACCTCTCCATTCTGAGAATGGTTGAGGTCAATTACATCACCGGGATGCAGATGATAAATATCATTCAAATCCAGCTCGACCTTGGCCAGAAGTCCTGTTACTGTCATCTTGGAATCCTTAAGACTTTCCAAAATGATATCCCTGTTATTTTCATACACGGCGCCCCGGCCCATATGTTTCCGGCTGTCAATTAAATGGAACAGATACTCAAGAAGCGTACCCGGGATACAGATTTTTATTTTTTCTGATGCCATACCGCTCACATCTACATTCAGCAGGATTGTCGCAACTGTCTCATCCAGTCCCACATCCTGCACCATACTCAGGTTTTCCTCCACCCGTTCCATGTTAAAATCAATGGATAAATAATTGGAAAATCCATCCCGCAGAGCACTTATATAATATCGGCATATTCTGCGGTACAGCGCTTTCTCCACATCTGAATACCGGTAACCATTCTCAACGCGGATAATCTCATCTCCGCCGCCGAGCATATGACTAATCAGAGTCAGTACAAGTCCCGGGCTTATATTTATCATAAGCGGAATATTATTTCTGCTGGAATCCGGAGCTTCAGCCGAAACAAGCGTCACGCTGTCATTATCTCCGACTTCATTCACAAATTCATAATACCGGCGTTCCTGAATTTCCATGACAGTGGTATCTGTCATAATGCGGAATACGCCATTTATCTGTGATGTAAGGATTCTGGCATAATTCTCAAATATACTATTCAGCAGCTTCATCTTTTCCTTCGTGAATTTACGAGGACTGTAGAAGTCATATTTGGTATATTTAATTTCCTGTTTGCCATTATCTTTCTGCGACGTTTCTTCCGCTTTCTCTCCGGGACTGTCGCCCCCATTTTTCATTGCATTTAATAGTTCATCTATCTGACTTTGGGACAGTACATCAGCCATTTCACAGCCACCTTTACTCTTTTATTCCGGCGAAACATCCCCGGTTTGGGCAGGAGACGGAGAAACGCCATTTCCCTCAACACCTGCTGAATTTTCCGGACCTGCCTCCGGCGGACTCAAAGCTTCCTTCTCATCTCCCGGAACACCGTCTGTCACAATTGTTTCATTTTCTCCGCTCATTACCTCACTGAGATACTCATCCAGACTTCTCTGTTCCGCATCTTTATCCAGAATCAGGATCTCTACCCGGCGATTTTCCGCCCTTCCTTCACGCGTACCCACATCGCCCACAGGGCGGAACTGACCATAATCAATTCCAACCAGTTTCTCAGGCTCGATTACCTGTCTGTTCTGAATATATATGGTAACCTCAGCACTTCTCATCGCTGAAAGCATTCTGTCCGTTCGCGGATCATTCGGTTTATTGGGATCTCCCTGGGAAGTATGCCCCATAATGTCGATCTGTCTGATCTGGTCTGCAACAGGGGCAATTGAATCGCAGAATATATCCAGCACATGTTTACCCTCCTCTGTCAGAACCGAACTGTCTCCATTAAAAAAGGCTTTTCCCTGAAACTGAATAAAAGTATAGCCATTGCCTCTTGAGAGAGATACATCCGAGACACCTTCATTGTTCATCTGCTGTGCCAGATACAGATAAAGCTTTCCTATCTCTTCAGGCTGAAGCTCCTGATCCGAATTCATATTTCCGGTAACCTCGTACTCCCCGTCATGAAGTTCCTGCTGCAGTGCAACCTCCTGGCGTTCACCGGTCGCCGGATTAATACTCTTGACAAATATTTCCCACTTTTGCTGATTCAGATTGGACATGGCATACAGCATGACAAAAAAGGTCAAAAGCAGGGTTACCATATCGCCATATGTATCCATCCAGTTTCCTCCGCCTTCGGGAGCCTTTTTTCTTTTCCTTGCCATGTTCCTACTCCTCCCGTTCCTCATCCGCGCGAGCTAAAAGTTTTCTCTGCTGTGACTGCTTCAGAGATGAAAGAAGATGCTCCCGCAGGAATTTGGGATTTTCCCCTGCCTGAATTGCCAGAATTCCCTCAATAATCAGGGAACAATACAGTTCCTCCTCCTCCTGACGAATTCGCAGTTTTTTCGCTATGGGCTTAAAAAACAGATTGGAAAGCATACAGCCATAAAAGGTAGTAATCAATGCGACTGACATGGAACTTCCCAGATTCGTAGATGTCCCGTCACTCACATTCAGCTGTTTCAGCATGTTAATAAGTCCAATCAGGGTTCCTATCATACCAAAAGCCGGAGCATAATCAGACCCCTTTTCATAAAGGCCGGCAACCTCCTCATGGCGGCTCGCCATATTATCCATCTCCATCTCAAGCAGATAGCGGACTCTGTCCGGATCATTGGCATCCACAATCATCAGTACGCTCTGTTTAAAAAAAGGGTCTGAAATCTCGTTGGCTTTTTCCTCCAGAGCCAGCAGACCATTCTGTCTGGCAACCATGGCCAAATCCACCATCTGTTCTACCATATTAGGTATATTGTATTTTTTTCCTCTAAACAGGACAGCAACATGTCTGGGAATATCAAGAATTATATGCAGCGGATAGCTGGCCAGCAAAGCCGCCAGAGTTCCTCCCAATACGATTAGTACGCTGCTCACATCCCAGAAATTCATGAGCTGGGCAGTACCAATACCAAATACAACCAGAATAATTCCCAGCACAATTCCTATCACTGTTGTCAAGTCCATATCCTGTTTCCTCCTTCAGAATCTAATTAAAAATTCTGCGATTCGTGTTTTTCTCCATGAAAATACCGGCTGAAGGCCTTCTCTATCTGCCGGCTGATAGACTCCACTGTGTCTTTTACCAGAAAAAAATCGCCATTCATCATTCTGATTTTTGTTTCAGGAATACATTCAATTGATTCAATCTGAAATGCATTCAAATAAAGTACAGAACCGTTCAACCGTTCAACACTTATCATACTTTCCTCTCTCCGGCGGCTTCCGGTTTTTCAGATAACCGGAAGCCGCCTTATTTTTCAAAACAATATATTATCGTTTCATACTGATCAGATCCGAAAGCATTTCATCACTGACTGTAATAATCTTGGAATTAGCCTGAAATCCTCTCTGAGTAGTAATCATTTCTGAAAATTCTTTTGCCAGATCCACATTGGAAGTCTCAATATAGCCGGCCATCAGATTGCTTGTTCCGCCGGGAGCTGCCGCAGTCACATCTCCGGAGTTATCAGACAGGTTTGCCGTATAATAGCCTCCTCCATTCTTGGTAAGACCATTGGGGTTCTGAAAATATGCAAGGCCCACTTTGCCCAGATAAAAGCTGACAGTCTCTCCTTGATCATCTTCACCCATGCCTTTAATCATTCCGTTCTGGTCAATAGAAACGCTTTTTAAAAGCACGAGGTTCTGTTCATCGTGATCATAACTAAATGTTCCATCTGTTGTCGGTACACGCAGAGGCACCAGCTTATTAAAATCTCCAATCGTATCTGACTTGCCATCATCTGTCCTGAATCCGTATACATAGTTTCCGTTCAGATCCTGAAGATAGCCGTTGGCATCTATCTGAAACTGCCCTACTCTCGTATACTGAAATCCCGTGTTTTTCAGCGCATTATCCTGTGTTATATCAACACCGGCATCCGGATCGGTAATCAGTGTAGGCATCGTGATAAAAAAGCCTTCTCCGTTAATGGATGCGTTAAGGCCTCCCACATAAGACGGAACACTGGCTGTCATATCCGTGCTTATGGAACCGGTCAGAGAACCATAGCCGTACTGAGCCGCATTCACACCGCCCGAGGTTGTTGTAGTATTGTCCGCATTGCCTTTGGTGGACGCTGTGGCTGTCTGGTACAGAGCCTCTTTAAAATTGTAGCTCTGAGACTTGAATCCCCATGTGTTTACATTCGCAATATTGTTTCCTATTACATCCATTTTGCTCTGATGGGCTCTGAGTCCGGCTACGGCTGAGTCCATTGCTCTTAACATTGCCATGTTCTTTTCCTTCCTTTCGTCATAAATACTTTTCTGTCTATCTCCTCAGAATATTTATCTGCTCTGAAGCGCCTTTAAAAAATCCACTCCTGTAAATCCCTGTGCTGCCGACTCTGTTCCCGGAGTTTCCTCATTATCCTCTCCATCGCCTTCCTCGTATGGATTAGGAATTTTTCCCAGCCCCAGCACATATGAAATAGGATACTCCTTATCATCATCTTTAAGCTTAATGGTAGGCGATGAGCTTGTCAGATTTACAGATTCCACAATGCCGTACTTTACATTTACGGCTACTTCCTGACCAAAACTGTTCTCCTCTGTCACTGCTACTGTGACCTCCTGATTTATCAGGCTGGCCGCATACGTCGAAACATTGATCGCTGTGGATGTATCGATAGAATTTGTCATGGACTGCATGGACTGAACCATGGCCATCTGTGTCATCTGCGCCATCATTTCACTGTTGTCCATCGGATTTGTCATATCCTGATTCTGCAGCTGCGCAGCCAGAAGCTGAAAATATCCGGTAATTGTCAGCGTATTTTTATCGTTTGACTCCGGCGTATAGCTCCCGGTCTGATATGGATTGTCGCTGGAGCTTATTCCCCCTACTGTTGTTGCCATATTCTGCTCTCCTTTCCCTGATATCAGATTAGTCCCAGACGAAGCTGCTGAGCAAACGAATCCGCCTGGGCCTGTTTCTGCCTGTGCTCCTGCTGCCCATCCTTCTGTGGATTATCGCCTGTTCCGCCCTGTCTCTCAAAATTTTCTTCATTCTGCTGTCCGAAATTTCCCGCATAGATTACCGTATCCTGTCCGGTATTGTCCCTGAGAATTGCCCCCAGCTGCTGTGAATGCTGTCCCAGCAGTTCCAGAGTCCTGACATTATCCGACAAAATAGAAACCTCTGCTCTGCCCGCTTCATACAAAACCCGGATAGTCAGTTTACCAAGAGACGCCGGTTCCAGCTCCAATACCATCTCGCCGTTCTTCGCAGGCAGATGTTCCGAAAGCATCTGTCCGAGATCCTGAACTATCTGTGTCTGTGTTGTAGACATCTTATAAACAGGTACCTGTTCCTGCGCCGCAGAAATAACTGTCTCCACAGGCTTTGACGCAGAAGCAGATGCCGCCAGTCCGGAAGCCATCTGTTCTCCTTTTGCCCCAATATTTATCGTCTCTCTGGATGCATTATGATTTTGTGACATCTCCTGATTCCCGCTGCCACTGTCTTCCCCGACCGTCATTTCTTCTGTTTCGTCCCCATAACCGGAGAGACCTGCCGGCTCCTCATAACCCGCTTCAGAAAACGCTTTAATATCCTGTTCAGGCTGCACATCCGCTCCTTCTCCTGTCTGATCCGCAAATACCCGGACTGTCTCTTCCATTCCATTTATATCTGCTTCCGCCGATGATGCATTCTGAATCTGTGCCTTATCTTCAGAAACCGGGACCACTTCTTCCGAAGATGCGGAGACCGCCTCTGTATTGTCCACTCTCTGACCGGCTTCCATTATTTGTGACACATCCTTAATGCTGTCCGAAATATTTGCCGCCTGCAAAACTGCGAGAAGCCCCAATCCTGCCGCAGTCTCATCCAGCTGCTCCTCTTTTATATTTCCTGCAGGAGCTTCTTCGCTGTCAGAGACTGTGCCCTCTTCCTGGGAGACATCCTTTTTCTCTTCTGATTTGTCTGAATCTTTTATCTTTGCCTGTTCCTTTTTACGAATAAAAAGTTCCTCGAAACTGCTGCTCTCACTCCCTGTTTCTTTTGCTTCTGCTTTACCTGCACTGCCGGATGATACCGGCAGCCTCAGATCCACCCTCAGCATTTCCTTACCCTCCTTCTGTCAGAAATCCGTTTCAGAATTTATCTTCTTCCGGTCTGACTGGTATGTGACACAAATTCTTCTATAAACTGTTCAAGCTCTTTCTGTTCCGCCTGATGATATTCCTTAAGCCTTCTGTCCTTTAATTTTTCATATCTGGCTGTGTCTACGTTGGCCCGGATAACTTCTTCCTTTTTTTTCTGCTCCTGCTCTCTGAGCACAACCAGCTTTTCTTTTTCACATTGAATAATGTCTTCCATACGACCAATACAAATGTCAAAAAGCTGCATTTCCTTAACCGATGAGCCATTTCTCTTTTTTTCGTCCAGCCCGGCGCAAAACTGATCCATCTTACGATTTAATCCGGCTATCTCTTCTTTCTTCACATTTACCTTTTTGAGAGCAGCCGCATGCTGTGTTTTAAGTTCATCCAGAACCTGTGTTTTATAATTTAAAACTGTCTCCAACCGATATTGAAACCGCTTCACACCTCTGCGCCTCCTGAACGCTTTAACCGGTAATTGCCTTCATCTGTTCCAGCACTTCTTCATATGAAAAACTCTCATTTACCCCCTGCTCAAGAAAAGCATTTATTTTTCCAATTTTGGAAACTGCTTCATCCAGGGCCGGGTTAACCCCTTTTTTATAAGCACCAATTGAAATAAGGTCCGCATTTTTCTGGTAAATTCCCAGCAGATTTCTCATTTTGGAAGCCAGCTTTTTGTGCTCCTCCGAAACCAGATCCACCATCAGACGCGAAATACTGGCTCCAATGTCAATGGCCGGAAAATGATTCTCATTGGCAAGCTGACGGCTAAGCACTATATGTCCGTCCAGGATACCTCTGACTGTATCTGAAATTGGTTCATTTGTATCATCGCCTTCTACCAGCACAGTATAAACTCCGGTAATAGATCCCTTTCCGAAATTCCCGCTTCGTTCAAGGAGTCTGGGAAATTCCGCATATATTGAAGGTGTATAGCCTCTGGCAATGGGCGGTTCCCCGATTGCGAGTCCTATCTCTCGCTGAGCCATCGCATATCGTGTAAGGGAATCCATCATAAGAAGGACATCCATTCCCCGATCCTTAAAATATTCGGCAATTGTTGTAGCCGCCAGAGGACATTTCATGCGAAGCATCGCCGGCTGATCTGAGGTTGCTACAACCAGAACCGAACGGGCCATACCCTCTTCCCCCAGATCCTTCTTAACGAATTCCAGTACTTCTCTTCCTCTTTCCCCCACAAGCGCAATCACATTGATATCAGCTTTGACGTTTTTTGCAATCATGCCCATCAATGTGCTTTTTCCTACTCCGGATCCTGAAAAAATACCTATTCTCTGTCCCTTTCCAATCGTATTCAGTCCATCGATTGCCTTCACTCCAAAATGAAGTCTCTCCCGGATAGGCGGACGCTCAAGAGGATTCGTATAGTGACTGTCCACTGTGTAATACTGAGTTTTCTCAAAAGGGGCACCGCCGTCAATCGGTTCGCCCAGCGCGTTTATAATCCGTCCTTTCAGAAAATCTCCTACCGGAATATGAAGCTTCTGCCGCGTATTTCTTACAAAGCTCCCGGAGACAATGCCTGTGGTGTTTTCGTAGGTCATCAGCTGAATTTTTCCATCTTTGAATCCCACAACCTCTGCCGGTACCTGACGGTTCTGTTCCTCATTGTAAATCATTACAATATCACCGATTGCCGATTTTCCTCCAGACGCCTCCATGGACATGCCGACTACATTTTCTATTTTGCCAATATGCCGAACCGTTTCAGCCTTCTCAATCAATTTGGGTATATTCTTAAACATTCTTTTTAAGGCTTAACTCCTTCCAGAATCTCACGGATATTTTCCATCTGGGTACTGACACTTGTATCAATAACACCTTCCGGCATCTCAATAATGCAGGTTCCTTCGCCTTCTTTATCCATAATCACAAATTTAATATTATCGGACAGCACTGCCAGCTGAGCAGCTACGTCTGCATCTATCTTTGACATCATTGAATAGTCAAAACTGTCTATGTAAATCTTGACCCAGGCTGTCTTTTTCAGCTTTTCTGTGGCACTCAGTATCATCCGTTTCATCACTTCTCCACTGGAATGAAGGCTGATATGAATAACCTTTTCCGCCACCGCTGTTGCACAGTCCAGAAGCTCTCCCTCATAGCGGCGCAGACATTCTTCTTTGGCCGTCTCGATATTTTCAAGAGCAGTCTGAATATCTTCATGCAGCTGATTCAATACCTTTCCGATTTGCTCAGATGATTCACTTTCTGCCTTTTTAAGTCCTTCTCTGTGACCCTCATCAAATCCAAGCTCCCGGGCCTCCCGGCGGATATTTTCCGCCTCCTCATTCACTTCATTCAGAATCTTTTCACGAAGAGCTTCTGCCTTTTTCTCCGCTTCCGCCAAAATTGCCTCTGCCTGACGTTTTGCTTCCTCGATTATTCGATCCTGTTCTGCGACAGGAGGAGGTTCGCTCCGGGCAAACTCATCCTCTGCAGAATCGGCCTTTTCCTCAGCTTCCTGCTCTTTCCTCTCGGGAGGTGTAATCGTCGGAGGAGAAAAGCGGCTCACTTCACACTCTGATCCTCTGTAAATATTCCGGTTAGATGATGATATCATCATCATCCCCTCCCTTCTTGATAATTACCTCTCCCTTTTCCTCCAGAGAGCGAATCAGATTTACAATGCGCTGCTGTGCTTCCTCAACATCCTTCAGTCTTACATTTGTTGTAATCTCCAGATCTGACTGAACGGATTCTGCCATACGTTTTGACATATTTCCAAAGAATACCACCTTCATATCGTCGGAAGCATTCTTCAAAGCATATACAATATCCTTGGGATCGCAGTCGCGCACAAATCTCTGTACAGAACGATTGTCCATATCCAGAATATTCTCGAATACGAACATTTTGTCTCTGATGCTCTGTGACAGTTCCGGGTTCGTTTTATCCAGTTCTGTGAAGATCTTCCTTTCACTGCCGCGATCAATGTGGTTCATCACATCAGCCACATAATCTATACCGCCGAGATTCGTGTTGTCTTCGCTGGTAATAATCGTTGCAAATTTGCGTTTCATCTCTTCTTCTACAATTGCAATAGCTTCCGGCGAAACCCTGTCCATTTTGGCCATTCCCTCCACAGTCGCAATGCGCTTCTCATCAGGAAGGTTTTCCAGAATCTGGGCTGCCTGTTCAGGTCCCATATAGGACATAATCAGGGCAATTACCTGTGGCCGCTCGTGCTGCAGCAGCGATATAAGTGCCTTCGGATCCCCTTTCATAAAGAAATTGAACGGTCTCGACTGAAGTGTCTTGGATACCTTTTCCAAAAGAGTTCTTGCTGTTGATTCGCCGAATGCCTTTTCCAGAACATTCCGCGCATAATCCAGTCCTCCATCCGTCATCATCTTATGAGTCAGGCACAGCTTATAAAACTCATCCAGCGCTTTCTCGACCTGCGCGTTGGTTGTTTTTCCCGCTTTTGCCACCTCGTAGGTCAAATCCTCAATTTCCTGTTCATTCAGATACTTATATATCTGAGAGGCTCTGTCCGCCCCCAGTGATACGATTACTACGGCCGCCTTCTGCTCGCTGCTCATCTGTTCTGCTGCGGAATCGTCTTCTGACTCTCTAACTCCGACCCCGTCCGTCTTTACCTCTGCCATTACTTTCCTCTCCTCTCAGCCAGCTCTGAATCAGCTTCGCCGCAATCTGGGGATTCTGATCTACAAACTCGCCTATACTTTGCTTCAGCTTCAAATTGCGCTGCATACGCAGATTGATGAGCTCTTCATTCGCAGACAAATCATCCGGCTCTTCCGGCTCTTTTTCTTCAAACGCCTGTGCAAAACCATCATTTGGCTCATCAAGCGGAGGCGGTGTAAGCCCTCCTTCAAATTCGCCGAACTCTGACATCTGTTTTTTCTTACTGCGCCGCCGCATAATAAGAAGAATCAGAATCAGCAAAATCAGCAGACCAGCTGCAACAGCCGCAATAAACAGAGGATTGGATAACGACAGCCCTGTCTGTGCTGATGTTCCCGCCGGCTGTGCCGCCTGATCCGAGCTTCCATTTCCCGGTGCCCGGATTATTGTGATTTTCTGCTGGGCAGTATCGAGCGGGATACCGGCAGAATTGGCAACCAGATTACGCAAATCATCGGTGCTGACAGTCGTTGTATCGTCTGTCAGAATTACCACACCTACAGATGTGTCTTCAAGCACACCCGGGTCTACCTGACGCTGTTCCTTTACAGAATTGAACAGCCACTCTCTTGAAGCTGTCTCATTGCCATATGTATCTCCCTGTGTATTTCCCTCATCGTTGTACTGATATCTGGGGACATCCGCATTGGCATCAGCTCCGGCGACTCCTCCGTCCGTCTCATCTGCTGTTCCCATATTTTCGCTGGATACATCTTCCTTATATAATAAGCCGGTTTTATCTCCATCTCCTGTTTTTTCCGGTGTAGTATACTCAGTTGTCTCCTGAATCAGCTTTTCCATGTTAAGCGTTCCTTTAACAGAAACCGCCACATTTCCTACTCCGTATAACTGTTCCAGAACACGTCTGACATTCCCTGCTATATTATTTTCAATCAGACTTGTAAGCGCCGTCATATCTTTGGTCGCGCTGAATGTATCCTGTCCCTCCGGGGTACTCGCATCCACTTCCAGCATAGTTGCTGCATCAAACACGGAAACATTCGTAAAATTCATTCCGCGAACGGCACGTGCGATCAGATTCTTAATTGCAGAAGCCTTATCAGCAGTAAGGGTGGCTCCCTGCTCCATCGTTACAACAACCGAAGCAGAGGCATCTGCCTCCCCCTCATCTCCAAGTGCATAACGCTGTTCGCCCGCCTCGGCAATTGTCACTTTTGCATCACTGACACCATCAAAAAGCCGGATCTGCGCCCCTAATCTGTCCTGAAGCTCATACAACGTATATTGTTTCTTGTCAGACTCTGTCGTCATTAATCCGGCATTGTCCAAATACATATCGTATGTAAAACCACTTTTCGGATAACCCTTGCTTAAGAGCTCTGCCCGAATCTGATCCACCTGAACATCCGGGATCTGAATAGAGCCCGAACTGGTATTATAGCGGTAGTCTATATTTTCATCCTGTAAAAGTCCGACTACCTCCTGAGCCTCATCCTGATTCAGCCCGGTAAACAATGTGCTGTATCCCTTATCTCCGCCCAAAAACTGAAATGCTAAAAAACAGACCGCTGCGATGGCCAGCGTTCCGCCGATCAGCACACCGGAAATTTTTTTTGTGTGTGGAGATAAATTTTGCCACTTTTCTTTTATAATCTGTGTATTCATTGGTTTCATGTCCTAATCTTCCGCATCCAAACTTTTATATACTGATACGCATCAGTTCGCTGTAAGCTTCCATCGCTTTATTTCTCATTGCAACCATCACATCCAGACTGAGCGCTGCTTTTGCCTCTGCAATCGGCAATGTATGCATGTCATCTATCTGCCCTGTTGCCAGAAGATACTGTTTCTCTTCCACATCTTTCTGTGTCGTCTCAACCTGATTTACAACCTGATGAAAAATATCCTTAAACAGCTGTGCCTCTTGTGAAGGCGCAAAAACTGCCTCTTCTTTTTCTGTCCCAATATTTCCAAGGGGCGTCATCGGTGTAATAAACATTGCCGCATCCATCTGATTCTCATCCTCCTATATTAAAATGTTTTGGCTGCCGCACGCAGTCTGGAAATATCATTAGATACAGAATTAACCATCGCCTGATATTCATATGCGGTTCTGACCAGTTCAACCTGTTCCTGATCCATATCCACATTGTTTCCATCCAGACGACTGCTTTCAGTGCGTGTAACATGTAAATTTAAGCCTGTTCGCCCAATCGCGTCAGTAACTGCCTGTTTTTCATTATTTGCAGAGGAGGCACCCTCCAGCCGGCGTGCCAGTTCATCTTCAAACGTCACATATCTTGATTTAAATGCAGGAGTATCTACATTCGCAATGTTATTCATCGTCACACTCTGACGAATCCACAGGTAATCCAACGTTTTTTCTGTTAAAAACAAACCATTTCCATACATTTGAGACATGGCTTCTCCTCCCCATTCCCCACATTTGTAATTTGCGACATAATGTAAATTATGTCATATTATGTCACTTTCATAATCTTTTTTATTATAGCATGCATTCAAATGCTTTTCAACGTGCATAATTTCATTTTTTTAAGAATTCGTTGTAAAAATTTTATTTTTATTATACCAAAATATTCATATTTATTTTGCAAAAAAAATGAATTATTTTTAATTTGAATTAATTATACCAGAAATACAGTGTCTGCTTTATTGATGAATTGATAAAACTCACAAAAATGGCGCACTTTAACAGGCTATTGTTTAATAGCCTGTTAAAGTGCGCCATTTTTATCTGTACACTGTTTGTCCCATATGTACACCTTATAAAAAAAATATAGGGACTGTCGCACTAAATAATTAGTGCGGCAGCACTTTTTTTGCAGAGAATAAGAGCCAGGTCTGTGCAAGGCCTG
>CALWSF010000006.1 GCA_944384125.1 uncultured Lachnospiraceae bacterium
GTGGATTATATTTCGCACGTTTCCGTTTCTCTGTTGAGAAACTCCAACGTACTCAACTGGGTCTATCCGACCCATATCATAAATGCACTGATTGCATCAGTCCATGCCACCGAGAACAGGCCTCCCGTTACCGACAGAAGCACAATAATGACTGTGGCTATCAATGTGGCAGTCTTGTTATCAACACCCATGGTAATATTGAGCACATACCCGAATCCCTTGTACTGTGAAGATATGATTCCGGCCATTCCGAGCAGATTGATAAATGATCCCAGAATACGCGTCTCAGCCCCGTATTTTTGCTGCAGAATCTGAGGAACCGTATAACAGTTGCTTTTTCGAATCTGTTTATAACAGCACAGATAAATAATGCAGAACACAACATAAGGTATGGCCCACTGTACGCCGCCCCACCATCCGTATTCATATGCCAGCGAATTTCCTCCTCCGGTTACAGTTCCGCTGCCCACAGATGTCGCAAGCAATGTTCCCATCAATACAAAAGGCCCCAGACTCCGCCCCGCCAGCGCATAATCATCACTGCTCTTTACCTTTTTGGATGCCCACGCACCGATACCAAGCATAATAATCATATATGCCGCCACATAAATCAATAAATGCGGCGCCGACTGCACATGCAAAAACTCCATACAATACCTCCCACTACTCCTCCTGATTTTCATCGATTACGTTCATAGAATGCATTCATAGAATGCATTCAGTATATATGAATTCAAAAAATAAGTCAATGTGTTTTAAAATTTTCAGAATTATATATTTTTATAGAAAAACAAACGGTTTGCATTTATGAAAATTATGATTTATAATAGGAACACTTCACAGAATACAAATTCTCAAAACAGATGAAGCACAGCGAAAACAGGACTAATCGGCTATTAAATTATTAAAGAACAGTGGAGCAAAGGGCATGTATCAAAAAAAAACAAAGCGAAAGCAGCAGGCTATGCAGACCAAGGAAAATATCCTGAACGTGGCTACTGCTCTTTTTAAGAAAAATGGTTTTGAAAATACAACCGTCGAAGAGATTACCGGCAAATCAGGTATCTCTACCGGAACTTTTTATTACTATTTCAGAAGTAAAGAAGAACTAATCTACGAATGGGTAAAACAGCTTGATGAAATATATGAAGATTTTTACGAAAAAGAAGTATGCGGTGCAACTGCTGACCAGGTCCCGGAACTGATACGAAAAAAAATATTTCTGGTTCTGGAAAATTACAGCAGATGGGGACATGATGTTGTATCGATCAGCTACTCTTATATGATGCGGAATGAAGAATTAAAAGAAAGAATGACCAGCGGTACACGTATCTGCTACCAGATATCCAGTGAACTTTTTTCAAAAGGACAGACCGCCGGAATAATACGCCGCGACCTTTCTATCGATGATCTGATTCAAAGCAATGTCCGCCTGGAACGCGGCGCGTTGATTGACTGGTGTATACAGGGCGGAAAAAGTGACATTCTGAAAGATAACGAAAACAATGTCCGCATTTATTTAGACGGCATAAAAACGCACTGATTTTTTAAGTGGAACAGTCAGAGCTTCGGCCGGTCAGATTCAATGAAAAATCTGGCCGGCCGAAGCTCTGACTGACAGACATTTTATTCTTTCTATCCTTCCTCATCCTCTTCCCAAAAAAGTTCATCCAGTGTTTTTCCCAGCACGCGGCAGATGGAACGACACAGCTTTATGGTAGGGTTATAATCTCCCTTCTCGATTGCCGATATTGTCTGTCTTGAAACGCCTACCGCATCCGCCAGCTCCTGCTGCGACATATCCTTTCCCGCTCTGGCCGCTTTTAATCTGAGATTTTTCATTCTTCCAATCAACTCCCCTGACTTATTAAGCCCTACTCCTCATTATCGCGCCTCAGATTCCTGGCCGTAAGAACCCCGCATAATACCAGGAACAGAATTCCGATAAACAGGCTGAGTGTACTCTGGCTCAGTCTTCCGTTTTCCACACCGCGCCCCGACAGAATAATCGTAATTCCGTTGAACAGATCAATGACGCCAATCAGCGCCAGAGACCACATTACTTTTTTCCAGTTCTGACGGACACCGATGTAGGCATCTTTCCATGCGCAGTATACACAGTATGTCCCCACGCCAAAAAGTGCAATAACCATAACCATTAAATCCGGGTCAACAGGAAAAATACCCGTTCCCAGAAAACCGTATATCAGGTTGCAGCCGATAACGGCAAAAAAAGCATACCGGTATCCTCTTCCACGGTACAGAGCCTGCCTCTCATCATAATTAATATCCTTTCGTTTCCCGGAAAACAAGACAACCCCTATAAAAAATATAATTACAAAAACATATACTGCTCCCATTTCGCCGAAACGCATACTCATTCCTCCTCTTTTATATTTGCATCATCAAATAAAAAACGGGATGTACAGTCAGCCTGGTCCGGACAGCTTTTAATACATCAATAAGCTTATTTTGTATCTTAATATTATCACGCACTTTCCATTTTGTCAAATATATATTACATATTATATTTTAAATTTTACAAAAAGATATTCATACCGGTCAAAATGGTAAACTGCAAATCAGGATTCCCGGATTTTCATACATACAAGGATATGTTATAATACGTTCAGCAATAAATTTGCGTACAACTTGCAAATACGAAGCATTATTAAGGAGAAACTGCTTATGTTTCATGTAATAGAAATTACGGATTTATCTTCTCCCGAGCTGGATATCTATGCCAGGCTTAAAGAGAATCAGCTTTTTAATCTGTATCAGCCAAAGCCGGGGCTCTTTATCGCCGAAAGTCCCGTCGTCATTCAGCGTGCTCTGAGCGCAGGCTATGAGCCGGTATCTCTCCTGGCGGAAAAGCAGCAGCTGAGTACCATTCCGGAAAAAATTTTTTCAGGATATCCTGACATTCCTGTCTATACCGCCGACACCGATATTCTTACCCGGCTTACCGGCTTTCATCTTACCAGAGGAGTTCTCTGTGCCATGCGGCGCCGACCTCTGCCCGCTTTGGAGGCCGTCTGTCAGAATGCGAGAAGGATTGCCGTACTTGAAGACATTGTAAATCCCACAAATATCGGCGCCATATTCCGCTCTGCAGCAGCGCTCGGAATCGACGCCGTTTTACTGACCGCCGGCTGCAGCGATCCTCTGTACCGCCGTTCCATACGCGTCAGCATGGGCACTGTATTTCAGGTTCCATGGACTGTTCTCAGCAAAGATATCAGCTGGCCGGAGACAGGCATGAAACTGCTGCACCAACTTGATTTCAAAACTGCTGCCATGGCTCTGTGCGAAGCTTCTATTGCAATCAGCGATCCCCGGCTGACATCCGAAAAACACCTGGCCATCATTCTGGGCACTGAGGGAGACGGCCTGGCAGAATCAACCATTGCTTCCTGCGATTACACTGTCCGCATTCCCATGGCTCACGGCGTTGATTCCCTGAATGTTGCCGCTGCCAGTGCTGTCGCATTCTGGGAACTTACAAAATAAACAGGAGGATATTGCTGATGAAAAATGAACTTTACTATCTTATTATAGGAGCGGGAGGTACCGGAGGAATTACAGGCGCCGTCATGTCCCACGCCGGAAAAGATGTTACACTGATAGCCAGAAACCGTCACCTGGAGGAAATCCGCCAGCATGGGCTGACAGTCCGGCATCTATGGGATCACACCGAGCAGACAATCCCCGTCCGCGCCTGTTCCATGGAGGAGTACGCTTCATATGACGGCCGGATACCCGATGTAGTTCTGGTATGCGTCAAGGGCTACTCTCTGAACTCAATCATTCCTTTTCTTCGGCAGATTACCGATTCCCATACCATAGTTATTCCCGTTCTCAATCTTTATGGAACAGGAGAAAAGCTTCAAAAACTGCTTCCAGAACCCCGGGTAATGGACGGCTGCATCTATGTTTCCTCGGCCATCCTGTCTCCCGGTATCCTGGTGCAGCACGGCCCCATATACCGCATTGTATTTGGTCCCAGAGACCATCAGACAGAAGATTCTCTTCTTCAGAAAATTGCCTCTGACTTCTGTGACAGCGGTATCTCAGGAGAGCTTTCCGCCTCCATTCAGAAGGACGCGCTGATAAAGTTCTCTTACGTATCCCCTATTGGCGCAGCAGGCCTCTACCTTGAGGCCACAGCCGGCGATTTCCAGAAGGAAGGTCCCGCCAGAGAGCTCTTTAAAACCATGACCGGCGAAATTTCCGCACTGGCCGGTGCCATGGGTTATCCTTTTGAGAAAGACTATGTCTTTGTCAACCTTGATATCCTCTCCTATCTGTCTCCTGATGCCACTACATCCATGCAGAGAGATATCATGGAAAAAAAGGACTCGGAAATAGACGGACTTGTCTTTGAAGTAATACGTCTCGGACGTAAATACAATGTGCCAACACCTGCCTACGAAACCGTTGCAGAACACCTGAGTTTAAAGATTTTTAACTGTCCGCTCTCTGACATGCTGTCTGAGGAAAGCTGAAATCAGGCAGACGCTTACTCTCTGAATTCAGCAAAAAAACCGCTGCAGACGTATTTTTCAGCGCCCGCAGCGGTTTTTATAATCACATCTTATCCTTTAGAAATGTTTAAAACACAAAATATCACTGCCCTTTTCTGCATACACATCTGTATTTACCTTACGGCTGCGGCGGCATATTCTGCTGTGCCAGTTTTCCCCTGATGCCAAGCTCCGGAATCGTCAGTCCCAGAACGCCTGCAATCGTCAGGAACACCAATGCCATAATAAACTTCATCGTGTAATCCGCAAAAGCTGCACCGACAATGGTCGGCAGTACAAACTGAAATACACCCAGTGCTGTCTGCAGCATACCTGACGCCGCACCGGTCATCTCTATACCGAACTGCCCGGTCATATGAAGCAGCGGAATTCTCGTGAAGTTAACACCTACAGAGGCAGATACAATAAGACCTGCAAGAATAAAGATAACGTATGTCAGCGGACCAGGCTCCACAAGCCAGCCAAGAACGAACAGTGCTCCGCCCACAATGCAGATAAAAAGGTATGGCACATTAAATTTTCCGATTTTGCCGAGAACCATGCCTGACAGAATACCGCCCGCAATCAGGGCAACGTTCATGCATGTGCCAAGGACACTGGCGTCAAAGCCTTTCTCGCCAAATGCCATCTGCAAATTGGAATTCATAATCAGAGACGCGCCAACGGCACATCCGCCGCAGATCATCGTCTTCCACATGACTGAGCTCTTTAATACCTTGGAGAACGCACCCTTTGGAATTTCAGGATCAGGACCTTCAGAACCGCCCCCGTCATTCCTGCAGACAATGAACCATGCAAGCATTACGACTGCGCCAATGACAGTAATTCCCGTAAGCCCGGCCGGCAGTGTGCTGTACATCGGCCCCGTAAAGAATGCAAGTGTCGTTCCCATTCCTCCGGCAGCGCCATAGCAGCCCATGGCAAACGGAATGTCTTTTGGCTCAAACAGACTGCCAATCATTTTCGGTCCAATGATGATGATCGGCAGCAGGAATGTACCAATCAACGTGGTCAGCGCAACCTGTCCGGCATAAGACTGGATAAATATTCTTGCAGCCATACAGGCAACAGTAAGAATCATTGCCGCACCGACAAACATTTTCACGCCGCGTCTGTCCAGAATATTGCCTACAATAATACTGAAAATTGCACTCGGAATTCCGGCGATGGTCGAAATCATGGGAATCAGAGCTCCCAGGCTTTCCGGAGAAACACCAAAGAAAGCAATTAACTCGCCTGCCTGCGCCGGATTTGCACGAACAGCGTAAATCATATTGGAGTAGTACAGAATCGCCGTGCCGAGCATCAGGATGAAAAGCATCGCATAGCTGTATGCTTTACTGTTTTTATTCATTGAAAAACCTCCTAATGAGTACCGGAAACTATGTGAAAAAATTCACATTTCATTGTAAAGGGGAATCATGCTCACTCGCGGTAAGCATGATTCCAAAGCGATATTGTCAGATGCTCTGCAGGAAACGTCTTACATAAATCTGGGTCTGCACAACCTTTGCCTTGTTCTTTCTGAGTACAAAGCAGTCCTCCACGGCCATCTCAGCAGCTTTTTCAGCCAGCTCATCTGTCATAACCTTACCTTTTACGAACTCCTCAACCTTGGTAAGACGAATCGGAACGGGAGCCACACCACCCAGTACCAAACGCAGATCGCCAACCTTGTCGCCATCTTTCCTGTACGCGGTAGCCAGACTGATAATGGCAAAATCGATAGAGGGACGTGTACGCATCTTCTCATAATGAGTTGTGTAGCCATCCAGCTTATTGACTCTGATTTCTTTTACCAGCTCTCCGGGCTCCAGCATATCCTTGGCATCCAGCTCGGTTGTGAAGAATTCTGCAGCACTGACAGTCTTCTTCGTTGTAACGATTTCTGCCTCATTCATGACAAGAATCGGAGAAATATCGGATGCATTTACAGAGTAGCACGAGCAGTTCATGCAGCGTCTGGATTCTTCAAATACAGCATCCTCAGAGACAGTCTCCGAATCTTCCTTATCGATCCTGCGCTCCGCAACGGGAGTCTCGATATCTTTCACACCGTACTTGATACTCAGACATTCCTCATCAAACCTGGTAAAACCTTTCTTCTCATAGTAAACAGGACAGTCAATGTCATATTCCTTATTAATATTCTTTGCCGCAACACGGCCGTGACGGATAGCAGAAGCCACAGTGGACGGTCCGGAAACAGCATCGCCGCCTGCATATACATCTTTACGGCTCGTTGCCTGATCTTCATTTGTCTTAATGCGGCCGCGCTCCACAGCCAGATCATACTCTTCCTTCAGGAAAGACAAGTCGACCTGCTGACCGGCTGCCATCAGGATAGAATCAGCATCAATAGAAGTCAGAGCTGTGTCGTCATACTGCGGGCTGAAGCGGTAATCTTCGTCAAATACCTTTACACACTTCTTAAGTTCCATGCCGGTAACCTTACCGCCCGATACATTGGCCCTGGAAACACCGTAACCGTTCATTATCTGAATGCCTTCTTCAAGAGCACGCTTGATTTCCTCTTCGCTGGAGGGCATCTCATTTCTCTGCTCAAGACATGCCAGGGTTACAGACTCTGCACCAAGGCGCTTTGCAGTTACAGCTACGTCCATGGCAACGTTACCGCCGCCGATAACCAGAACGTGTTTGCGCTCTTTCTTCTGCATCCACTGGTTTACTTCCACCAGGAAACTGAGACCGAACTCTGTAAATTCCTCTCCGTCGAATCCCAGAACCGGACGTTTCCATGCACCGGTGGCGTAGAACACCTTGTCATAATCTGCTTCCAGTCTGGACGCTTCAATATCCTTGCCCACTTCTACGCCGCACTGGAATTTGATGCCCATTCCCTTCCACAGCTCTTCGATTCTGTCCACATATTTAAGAGGCAGACGGTAGTTGGGAATCGCGTATCTCAGCATACCGCCGGGTTTCTCCTGCGAATCAATAACCGTCACATCGTGACCGGCCTTGCGGAGATAATACGCCGCTGTAAGACCGGCAGGACCGGAACCGACAAGAACGACCTTTTTGCCGGTCTCCTTCTCGGGAGCGGCATAATATCTCTCGGGATGCGCGAACATATAGTCGCCCATCGCTCTCTCTACGGTGTGGATGCTCACGCAGTCATCGCCTTCGCCGATGGCTTCGGTTGCAGCCAGATTTCCGCGGTTACAGCCATCCTGACAAGGATGTGCACAGATTCGACCTGTGATGGCCCCCATGGGATTGTATCCAATCAGGATATCACAGGCACCCTGCATATCCTTTTTCCGCAAAAATTCCATGTAGCTGCCGATATCAGTGCCCACAGGACATCCCGTTGAACAGCCTGTCGTCTTTGTTTTCATACCGCCGAAAATAGAATGGTAGCGGTTATCCCCGCGGATTGCATAGCACTCGCCGCCGCCTTTTCTCGCACAGTTCAGCGCTCCGCCGCCATCCTCCGGATATCTGTAATACCAGCAGCGTACATCCTGGCAGATGTTGCCTCCGATGGTTCCTGTGTTTCTGATAAGCGGGGAAGCAACACTGTAAGCCGCTTCTCCCAGTGCCTTGCAGGCCTTTGCCACATCCTCAGAATCAGCTACATCTCTCAGCTTCGTGATTGCACCGATGGCAATCCTGTCGCCTTCATCCTTAATGTATGCACCGTTCTCAATTGTCTTCAGATTGACAACCCTCTCAGGATAATCCTTAAGGATATGGGTACGCATGACGGTCATCAGATCTGTGCCGCCGGCCATAACAACACTTTTGCTGTTGCCTTCTATGGCTTTTCCGGCTTCTTCAAAGGATTTTGCATTTATATGTTCAAAATTTTCCATATTTCAATTCCTCCTCCATCAAGCTTTTCCCAGAGCCTTCAAGATGTTCTGCGGTGTCGCCGGATATTCTTTGAATTCCACGCCAATGGCATTCTGCACTGCCATCTGGATTGCTGCAGCACCGGCCGCACCTGCAATCTCGCCGACTCCGACAGCTCTGAATCTTGAAATATTAGGCTGACCTTCATTTATGACAAGATCCATCTGCGGAAAATCGTTGAACGTTCTCCACTTATAATCAATCAGATTGCCCGTCACAAAACGGCCCGTGTACTCATCAAGAATATTCTCTTCAAAGAGTCCCGTGTCGATAGCAGCTGCACCTATGCCGCCCTGCATCTGCATTTCAAGCGCCTTCGGATCGATAATCTGACCGGCGTCTGTACCGGAAACAAGACGAAGGATTTTTGCCTCGCCTGTCTCAATATCCACTTCCACTTCCACAAAGTTAATAACACAGTTGGGTGCAGCATAGTTGGCTCTCCACTGTCCCTTGCCGATAATATCAGTCGTGTACTCAATACACTCTTCCCAGGAGATCTTCTTGTGAGGCTTATTGTAGGGGAAGAGGAATCCGTCTTCCGTGCGTACCTGCTCGGGAGAAATGCGGAGTTTCTTCGCCGCAATCTCTTTCAGCTGGCGCAGAGCATCCTCAGCAGCTCTCGTAACGGCAGAACCCATGGTAAGCGTTCCGCGCGAACCGCAAAGTCCGAAGTCTTCCGGATTGTCCCAGGAGCTGGACGGTGTTACATGAACCTTATCACAGCTGATATTGAGAACTTCTGCAACCATCTTGACGATAGCCATTCTCTGTCCCTGACCAAACTCTGTACAGTCAACCATAATAATGGCATCGCCCTTCTGACGAAGCTGAACCAGTGCCTCGGAGCTGTCCTCTCCAACGTCGCCGTTGCCATGAATAGAGGTACCTACACCAATTCTCTTGGAGCCGTTTACTGCAGTGGGTTTCATCCAGCCTTTCCACTTCTCAGACCATCCAAACTTCTCGGCTGTATCTTTAATCATCTGGCGGTAATCCACCTCATGACAGGTGTACCACTTGCAGTCACGCCACATGTAATCGATACCGTCATGCACGAAGTTATTAATGAAAAATTCCACAGGATCAATATTTGCTTTTCTTACCGCATCACATACAAGAGGCATCATGGCAGATTTAAGTTCCTGTCCGCCGAAGCCGCGTACCGTACCGGAGTACGAACGGTTTGTGATAGCCATGATCGTATCAACATCCCACGCCTTGCAGTGTGACAGCGCAAGCTGCATTTCGCCAAGACCTACGGCAGTGATACAATAACCTGCGTCGTCAATCGTACCGGAATCTGCATACCAGTTTCCCTTTACAGCCGTAACAATGCCATCCTTCATGGCAAACTCAATGTCCATTCTGGAGCCGATACGATACTCAAAAAGAAGGAACTGATCTTCTTTGTTGTAGATATATTTAACCGGACGGTGCGTCATACGGGACAGTACGCCGAGAATCAGCGTGTGAAGCGTGTATTCCTGCTTCTGACCATAGGAGCCGCCCGTATTGAATGTATGACCGTGAATAACAAGATCATGAGGCATACGTCCGCCTACATCAGGGCACATCTGAAGCTGATGACAGTTCTGAGCAGCCGCCCACATCTCATATGTACGCGTTCTCTCATCCCACGTCATAATGGCGGACGGCGGTTCGGGAGCAAGAGGAACCGTGCGTGTTTCAAAACCGCAGATGCCGCCGCCGATTGCATCAGCTTCCGCAAATTCCTTTTCCACGTCTCCGCGCTCTACGCTTCCAAGCATGCGCTCATCGCCGAATTCCAGGAACTTGGGCCATTTGTTGCAGCCCAGCTCTTCGTAGATAACGGGAGCATCCGGCTCCATAGCCTTCATGGGATCAAACACTGCGGGAAGCTGTTCGTACTCAACCTTGATAAGTCTGATTGCCTGACGGCAGAGGTCTTCCGTCTCAGCACAGACAATCGCAACCGCATCGCCGACGCTGACAACCCGCGTGTCAACGATTGGTTTGATGGCAGGCTGACCGTTCATATACTCCTTTGCCCAGTCAGGAAGATTTTTATATGTAAGGACAAGCTCTACGCCGGGGATCTCCTCGGCCTTTCTGGTATCGATGTCCTTTATTCTTGCGTGTGCATAGGGACTGCCCAGAACACGGCAATAAAGAAGGTTATCAAACCGTGCGTCCTTGGCATCCTCCATAAATACGCACTTGCCGGTTACGATGTTGCGGGCATCCTGTCTTGGGACATATTTACCTATGTGGCGGTATTCTTTCTTATCGACCAGATCTGTTTTTTCCATAGTTTACCTCCCTTGATTCGCAACCTGTTCAACCGCCTCAAACACATGATAGTGACTGATGCAGCGGCAGAAGTTTCCGGACAGTGCCTCGCCAATCTCCTCTCTTGTCGGATGAGGATTTTTGTTCAGCAATGCCCTTGCCGTCATGATGATTCCCGGTGTGCAGTAACCGCACTGGAACGCATACTTATCAATGAATGCCTGCTGCAGAGGATCAAGCTCTCCGGTCTTCGGATTCTCGAGACCCTCTATCGTTGTGATGTCTGCCCCGTCACAATCTACCGTGAGGATCATGCAGGATGTAACCGGTTCCCCGTTCATGATAACAGTACAGCAGCCGCATGCGCCCTCTTCACATGCGTCTTTCGCACCCGTCAGACTCAGACGATTGCGCAGCGTCTTTACCAGAACTTCAGAGTTCGGGATAACGCCTTCAACGTCATCAGGGCCTGTCATGAACGTATACTTCTTGCCATTGACAGTGAGAGTAATAGGTTTAATTTCCATTCCGTCATTCGCTCCTTTCCGTTTTTCATTGAATTTTTATTAAAATGCCTCAAAAAAACCATATTCGCCGCACCGCCTGTTTACGATTTCGGCTTTTTGATTTATGATACAAATGTATTTTAAAATTTCATTTATTATTCTGCTCAAATATATCACGAAAATTCTTTTATTTTTGGATATATTTAATATAATTCTTTTGATAGTGAATGTCAATAAATTACAAATAAAATACAATCGTATTATTTTATATCCGTTCAAAATAAGATCTTGAATTTTGAGCAAAGGTATAGTAATGTGTTTTTAATATCTCATTTATTCTTACAGAAACGAGAGGTCAGACATGAACAGCACTTTTGCACAGAAAGCGAATATCTGCTCTGAATTGCTGGAGGATGCCACATCCAGAATCGTCTACTTCGGGCAGGTAAACTACAATATGACAGGGGAGTATCAGCACATTGCAAAGATGCTCCGCACACTTTTAGCAGAACACCCGGACAGCATCTCATCGCAAAGACTTCGCGCCGCTTTTGATGCCTGCGCCGGCGACATAAACCAGATGCGGCCGGTAAAAAAATTTGTCGTTGACCACGACTCCATGTTTTTTGAGCCGGGCATCATCGAAACAGGCAAAAACGAAGTATTTGTAGACTGCGGTGCCATGGACATGAGCACATCTCTTGAATTCGCCTATCACTCCGGCGATACATATAAGGGAATCGTAGCCTTTGAACCCGATCCGCTCTGTTATGAAATCTGCGAGGACAATCGTCTGTTTTTTTCAAAAGACAAACGGGATTCTGTCACGATTCTGAACGTGGGGGTACACAACATCAATGGGATGCTTCCTTTCCATCACACCGCAGAAATCGGAAACTCACACATCGTCGACAAGAGCAGTGAAAGCATCCCCGTCAGAAAAATCGATGATGTTCCCGAGTGTGCCGATGCCACGTTTCTGAAAATTCATACAGAAGGCACCGAGCTCGATGTCCTGGCCGGTGCTGAAAAAACAATCTTAAAAAACAGGCCAAAAATCGCCGTTAGCTGCTATCATAACATCACGGAGCTTGTGGAAATCCCGGCTTATTTAAAAAAGCTGTGTCCCGACTACAGACTCTTTATGCGCCACTACTCCACGGGAACAACCGAAAGCGTACTGTACGCTGTATGTCCCGGCAGATAAAATAAAGGACTCTTTATACGAAAATACAAAAGGAGACCTTCCCGTATCACTCCGGCCTTTCAAAGCCCGAACCAGAACAGGAAGGTCTCCCTTTTTCAGTTTTTTATTCAGTTTTTCACAGGGCATACCGGCTCAGTAATCCTCCGCATCCTCTGCATCCGCAGCCTTAATGCTTGCAAGGATATAATCTCTGAGATGTTTTTTCATCCACGTCACAGAATTTGGAAAATGACTGCTGACATAGACCTCATCGAGAAGAAAGTTGTTATGCTCCCCGAAGGAAACAATGGCTCCATTTGCAGCACGGCTTATGGTGCGGGAGCGCAAATATCCTTTTTTATTAGAGTAAAGCTGTATCGCCCGCGCCAGAAGTTCCTCAATTTTATGATGAGTCGCCTTCTGAAGATTGACGCTGGCAGATTCGACAATTTTGCTGTTGGGAATTACCACATACATCATCATGAGCCTGTCCCGGTTATCCGGATCGAGACAGTAATCAATCTGCATATCCACAATCCGCTCAATGAATGTCCACGCAACCTCCCGTGTTATGGCATTTTTATTGAGCAGCATCTCAAGCTCCTCATCGATCGGCCCATAAGCTTCATTCATTTTTTCGACAATCTCGGTTGTAATGGAATCAAACAGCTCCTCCTTGGAACCGAAATGAACCGTAATCTGTCCCTGAGAAAGACCTGCCTCTTTCGCAATCATCCTGACAGTGGTAGAACCATAACCGTATTTGCCGAAAAGCTTCAGTGCCGCCGCTTTTATTTTTTCGGCATTGCTTACCGTATCGTTGTTTTTCTCTGCTCTGACGCGCGCCATAAATTATATAACTCCCTCTTCTTTAGCTCTAATCTCCCATACGGCCCTGTGCAGTCTTACTGCTCTTTTCCGCTTAATCACTTTTGTGGAATGATCCGTTGTCTGACATAATTATAGCATCATGAAAAGCGGAATCCAATATTATTTTGGTCTCTTTACCGGACCATGCGGCAAAATCATCAGGATCCTGCAGTGTGCACAAGCCGCGCCTCATTCCGGCTTCCTTGATTTTTTCCGGGACGCAGAATATAATAGTGATAAAAATGCAGATCATTTTTGATCAGAAAGGTAATCTCACTGAACACTATGGAAAAACAGAACATAAGCTACGAAATTCCCGAAGACGCAGAAGCCATCAGTGCTGTCCAGGACGGAGACAGAGCATTTATATTCGGCTTCAAATCACACAGAAAAGTTTTCTCACAACTGGGATTCATTATGGTTCCCGAAGACGACCATGTCCTCCGCTCATGCGCCGAGGCCATGTGCGATATCATTTACATGGAAGCCCTTTTAAAAATTATGACTCTGTCCCCCCAGGACATCCTGGCACACATTGACACCGCGGACAGTGAAGCTGCCGAAAGAAACGCCGCCATGGTTCTCACGGCGGCACGCCAGGCCGTAACCGATTACGCCGGCAAGCTGGAAAAATAAGGATTACAACACCGTAAAAGTCCAATTCCGGGAGGAGAAAATACATATGCCATAGCCATCCCAGAGCTGGTCATGTTCAAAGGGATGGCGTCCCCGATGCCTGCTTTCCCATGTGCATGGATCTTTCCGCGACAGTTTGACATAAGATTTATCACATGTCACGGCTGCTTCCCGGCTTGTCGTAAGTGTTATGGTACTGCCGCCGTCCACGTCATCATCACTCGGTTTTATAGTAAGACTTTTCCTGAATATTCCAGGTTCATAATAGCCAAGGGTATTATACTCAAAATACATATCTTCCGGATATATGGCAATACTGTAAATACCTGAATTTTTTCCGTTTTCTCTGTCCTCGATTACATCGCGGATATTACAGCGGTATGTTTCGTCATCGGTATGTATTAAGAACACCAGCTCTCTCTTTATAACATTTTCTCCCGAAATGGTTCCTTTTTCTGTCAGGTATGTATTAAATTCCCAGGACGAAACTTTGTCATTGATAAAATTTATGAAGTCAGGGATTTCTTTTTGTAAATTCTGTGAATTGTCCTTTGCCGTCTGAGTAAACAGGTTATAAATGCCGCTTTTGCCATCCCCAAACCCGGAACAATATTTATGCATGCCATCAGGAAAAATTAAGATACTGTAAAATCCCTCATTATCTGAATTGCCTGTATCTATTTTTGTAATGTCCATTTTACAGGAATATGTTGTGCTGTCTGTGTAAAGTAAATATTGAGGATAATCCTGAAAAACAACTGGCCCTCCAACAGAAGAAGACTCGCCATAACCCCCGTCAGTTTCCCATGATGTCATATTTTCATTGAAAAACTGTATTAGCTCAGGAATTTTTTCTTTTAAATTTTCTGATTCTTTTTTTGCCTTCGGAGAAAAAACAGTATAAATACCGTCAACATCTTCTGCTTCTGTTAACAGTAGAAAATTATCCATCAGCTTATTCGGCGAAGAAAAGCCAACATATTTTCCATCAACTACAAATTCTGTACGTTCCGGCACAAAAGGCGATATAATCCATGAAAAAAACGCTATAATCGCAGTAAGTATCATTACAATAAATTTCATAATATGCCCTTTCAGCAATCAACGATAATCACAAAATTTTAATATTCCAAAAATCAACTGCCGGTTCTTCAGAAAGTAATGATCATTAAAAACATCAATTAAAATAATTTATTATTCCACAAGAATCTCTTTTGCTTTTTGAATAAACTGTGCATCTTCTTTTATTTTTTCTGTCTGGGCTGCAACAGGCTTATCTATATTTGCATCAAACATACTATCTCTTTTTACTGCAACAAAAAGCTTTTCGTTATGAAATACAAGAGATACCTGACCATTAATATTATCAGCAAAGCTCATTATTTTTTCCATACGCTGAGGCGTTAAAATATAATATGCATTATGTTCATCAGCGGCATATACGCTGAAACGGATGTTGAAGGTTTCATTTTCCGTATAAATTTCGTGTTCTGCTTTCCAGCCAATCATATCAGACATAAACTTTTTTTCAAAAATCTGAAGATGTCCATTGCTTTTCTTTCTGTTATCAAACTGATCAAGAGAAATCATCTGTCCGCTGAATATTTCTTCAATACGCTTTCTTTTATGTATTTGAACCAATTTATATGTGGTAACATCACTTATTTTAAATCTGATATTTTCATATTCTCCAATAAGCAAATCTTCACTGTCATAATATTTTTTCTCGCCGCAGTTTACAGCTGCCGCATTTCTCACATCATCCTATGTAAAACCGCCCTTTTTCATATACTTCAGTTTATCAAAGCCTTTGATTGCACCAATAATCTGCAGCACATACCTTGATTTAAAGTCAGAATTGAATTTTTCATAAGAATGCTTTACAATTATCAGCCATAACAGCAAGAATGTTCCTACAGACAAAACAGCTACTCCAAAAACGATTTCCCCAATGAAAATAACGGATTCTGCAGTGGAAAGTGCAGATATTCCATTATCCTGAGTTGCGACAGTATAACCAAGCCATACATAAAACAGTAACATAGTGACAGATAAAAGGATAACAGCCCTCTCCAGTTTTTTTGCTTTCCGGCGCATTCTCTCAAGATGTTTTTCGCTGATAAAATCTTCCATAACGTATCCCCACTTCAGTCTGATTTTATTTTGTGCCCGTTATTACTGTACTTATTATACAGATGCATATTTTTGTCTGTCACTTAAATAAAATTTTTTCACTTTGCATGAATTTGCAAAGCTATAATCCAAATTTTCCCCAGTCATTTACATTTGTAATGACAGGAAGCCAGCAATCCAGTTCAAATTTTGCAGTTTTATATGGTCTTGCATATCCGTCGGTAACAGCTATTCCGCTGCACTTAATATGTGCCCTGTCATTTTTAAATTCAATAACGGTTATTTTATAGCTTTCCAAAGGCTCATGCTCAAAGACACACAGTGTATCTTCTCTTCTCATTGCTTCTTCTATATTTTTAACTTCAAATGTTTTACCTGTGACTGATTCCATATTGTCTGAATCTACGGGAATTGCATTGATGCATAAATACGGTTTAATCTCTTCATCCATAAATGTGTTGGCATGAAAATAACAGTCAAGACTAAATTCATATTCATCATCATCATCATTATGAATAAAAAACGCTGTGCTTCTGCTTTCAGTATTAAGCTCAAATAAAATACCATCTAAAATCAACGCCAATTTTTTCCGCCTCCCAAGGTTATGTTTTTTGCTATTATTATCACATCAAACTTTTCAGACTAACATTATTCCTCATCGCATTCTTTGCTGTATGCTATACAGTTCAAAATTTCCCCGCTGTTTTCATCAAATTTTACGACTAAAAGAATATGGTTGTCCTCATCATAGGCACATCCCAATAAAGCGTTTCCATCATAAAATGACGGATGTTTATCCATGGAATCAAAATCTATTTCATAAACATTCAATTCATCTTCAGAAAGTATTCCGGCATCCCATCCGTTCTTTTCTAAAGTGTCCATGGCAGTATCATACATTTCACATGATAAAACGTCACAAAAAACCAACATTAAAAATTCAGATAAACTATTCGTATAAAGCTTCCATTCGCAAATGGAATCATTCTCATGATTCATATATACAGGCGGGTCGTTCTTATCTAAATCTGTAATACAAACGCCAAACTCTATCACTCCTGCTGCAAAATCACTGCCAATTAACAAATAGTTTGGTACAATGCCCTTCCACTGTTCTTTCGGAAGTTTATAAAATTGATAATACTTACTATCCTCAGCAGCTCTGTTGTCTTTTCCCCAGTATTCTTTTTCATCTTCAATATTTTCCTCTATGTCATCGTAAAGGAAACCAATCAGGCTTCTTGTTTGTACCCAAACATCCGACGTGGAAAATAAAGAAGTATTAATTGCGAAAGATAAAAAATCATTGAGAACAGCAGGAAGAACAATTCCTTTTTGCTGATCATTTAAAATATTATCTCTGCTTTTTTTATAACCCATTTTTTCCAATATTTCTGTTACTGTGAAATTGTATTTAAAACTCATATTCATACCTCCTGCTGATTATATACTTGGATTTGCCGGTTTTCTAATAGATTCTTCAGCTATACTTATTTAAGTTCAACAGATACTCTGCACACACTGACAATACAAAATTACATTTATAAATTCACTTCTCCATTTCATAATTCCTGTACCGGATCGCCGAACTGATATGTAAACGAAGCAGAATCTAATACTTCTGTATGTTCCAGTTTGCATAACCTTAAATCAGCATTTTTCAGTTTTGAAATCTGTAAAAGCAGCCGGCAGTCTGAAAAGTTTGTATTATACAAGGACAGCTGTTCAAGAGATTCACATTGTGTCAGAAAAGAAAAGTCTTCAACACAAATTTGTGATATGGTCAGTCTTTTTAAATTTTTCATGAGACCTATAGCAGACCAGTCATCCATACTGTAGTAGAATGGTTCCGGCAAAGGGTATTCATCCGGTGCAAAAATTTCAGCGACACGTTCTTCATCATCCCAATGACGCACTGTGGCATGATATAGTCTCAGTGACATTTTTTTCATTTTTCCAAATACCTTTTTCCAGTCATAAGACGTAGAAGGCAGACGATGGAACTGATTTCGTATTTCCAAAGCAATCATGGGATGAACAGCAATGCCATTTTCCGGTATCGGCTTATCAAGGGAAAGATTTACAGTGTCACAGTGATTCATTTTCAAAAAGTACGGGCGTGGTATCCCAAGTACTTCTGGATTGATTTCTTCCTTCCAGATTTCCTTCCATTTTGAGCATGCACATCTATATACAGCATTTTCTTTTTGGCGTTGTTCACTGCGTTTTATTGCCTCTTTATCGCTGAAATCTGTATGATAAATCAGTTCCACAGCAAATGAAAATTCTTTTTGAATATGGAAAATCAGGTCTTTCAGCTTCCGGTCGTTAACTGTGGGAACAGTTGTGATTGCCCCTGCCAGGAGTTCCAGATCTTCTCTCTCCTCCAGTAATGAAAACCATAAATCCAGATTTTCTCCGGCATCCATAAAGTAAGAAAAATGACGAAGCAGCTCTGTTTTATTTCTGGTTTCCCTTGCCCGATCCAATACCCAGCGCACCTGCTCTAATTTGATTTTCCCGCTCTGCTTTAATATATCCACTGCAAGGATCTGAACATATTCTGAAAGCTGCGGAAGCTTTTCAAAAACAGCAGAATACCATTTTTGAATAATATTATTACGTTCCTGACGAATGTGCCATTGAGCATACCATATTTCGCCTGCAACTGTATTGTAACGCCCTGACTGCCATCGTTTTTCTAAAAAAGAATTAAAAAAATCATGATCGATACGATAAATCAGCAATAAAAATTCTCTGGCATTTTCCATATTGATACGTTCTGACATGACTGTTTTTAAAAAGCTTGTGGTATCCTGTGAAAACGCAGGGAATTTATCAAAACTATGTATAATGTTCTGCTTTTCCGTTTCTGTTTTTGCCTGTTTATAATATATTTGCAGCTCCTGTTCATCGCCATCTATATTGGTGGCAAACCAGAATATGTTATAATGATTGCAAATTTCACGCAGCCAGCGCTGATACCAGCATAAAAAGTCCGGCTCTTTCGGAAAGAAAAACCAGTTTCCCTCATACTCAATATAAACAATACGTCCCCGGTCTGGTCCGGCAACCATAAGACAGGTAAAATATGTATCACCCTCGGAGCCGATTGGAATACACCCGCGTTTCCAGTTTTCTTCATCCATATCCAAATCTCTGCCTGTGTGTTCCGGAGAAAGGAACGGCAGCTTGTCAGGCTCTACATCCCATGTCAGACAGTCTTCTGTCTCCTCCAGCGAAAAAAGACCGTAAAATGGACCCGCTCCGCCATTTCCGGCCTGAAGAAGAAAGTTACGATATTCATCCGGAAGAGATACACCTGTTTTTTGTTCAAACTGTTCCACTTCTTCTGAAGAAGCTGTTGTATTCCAGCAATATTTATGTTTATCTGCTCCAAACAGTTTAAATTCCCGATCTACAATCCCCGCCTGCTGTAATTGTGCCCGTAATTCCTGTATTGGGAAATCATGATTCATATTAATTTCCACCTCTTTTTCTGTCAGAAAACAGCTTTTATTGCCATTTGCCAATCTTCTCAAAAGTAAACAAAAAACCCCGCAAATACAGGATTTACAGGGTTTTCCGGTTCTGTCCCTCAGACAGCTCTCTTATGAAACGGAGACGATGGGATTCGAACCCATGTGCCGGGATGAACCGACAAACGCATTTCGAGTGCGCCGCGTTACGGCCTCTTCGCTACGTCTCCCTGAAGCGCATTCCGCAAAGGATATCTTTGAAATGCACTTTTGACATTATACTAAAAAATTCTGATTTTGTCATCCACTATTTTCAGGAACCCCCTACTTTCCGAAATATGCATCAATTCCATTGGCAATTCCGGCAGCAATCAGCTCCTGATACTCATCCTGAGCCATTTTCTGATCTTCCTCAGGGTTGCTCATAAATCCCATCTCCACAATCGTGACAGGTATGGTACACCAGTTGATGCCGCTCATTGTATCCGTTTCCTGAACCCCTCTGTTTTTGGATCCCGTAGCCGCACAGATGGCATCCGTTATAATCTTGGAAAGTGAATAGCTCTGAGCGTGAAGCCCGCCATTATAGGGGTTGTCTGCCGTCTGGCACATGGACAGCGTACCGTGGACTGTGGAACTGTCCAGGGAGTTGGCATGAATCCGCACAAATACTGACGCTCCGCTTTCATTGGCAATCTGGGCACGCTCTGCATTGCTCATATTAACGTCATTTGTCTCACGGATCATCACAACCTGGTATCCGCGCTCTTCCAGGATTCTTTTTACCTTTTCAGATACATCCAAAGTAAGCTGATATTCCGGCAGTTTTGTCACAACGCCCACTGCTCCTGATGCGACCTTGGCCTTCATGGTAGATGACCCCGGGCCGATTGGCTCTTTCTCTGAATTCCCTTTGGCCTGATGCCCCGCATCAATCGCTACGATTATGCCGTTTGATGCGACAGTCTCCTGAGCAGCAGCACGATTTTCCAGCGCCGTCACGTTTGCCTCATCCGGATTCTCTGTGCTCACATATTCAGACATTACGTAGCAGACCTCATCATGATAGAGAATACGGCTCCATCCCTCACTTGAACCGGTACGCTTAACACTGTCTCCCCTGTTCAGACGGGCCACTATACTGTACTCTGTCCCGCAGCCGGAACGAATATTAACGAGATCATCTGTAATATAAACCGTTTCATCCACATCAGAGAAACCGCTGGCTGTTGTAAGATCACTTTCAACTTCGCTCAAATCCGCCACCGCCTGGCTTTCCGCAGCCTGGATTCCCTCAGCATCCTCAAGCATCAGAGCTTTGTTTTCTTCTTCCTGAGCAGCCACGGCGCCGGCATCCGTCTCCGCCTGTCCCGCAGCCTCAGTCAGGCTGATCTCCCCATATTTTCTGCTGCAGCCTGCCAGTCCCGCCATAGCTGCCGCAATTAAAACCACACATAAAAACACAGCGGCCCATTTACCTCTGAAACATTTCTCTATCATAATAAATTACTCCAATATTTTATCCTGTGTGCCAGTTCCTCAAAAGCTACC
Source organism: uncultured Lachnospiraceae bacterium (assembly GCA_944384125.1). Lineage (GTDB taxonomy): Bacteria > Bacillota > Clostridia > Lachnospirales > Lachnospiraceae > Otoolea. Next base: position 21,059 of record CALWSF010000006.1, read on the forward strand.
GTCCCTGCGCAATAGTCCCCCCGCCCACAACACAATCTCCATCATAGAACACCACGGCCTGTCCCGGTGTGGCCGCACGCTGAGGCTCGTCAAAAATGCACTCCACATAATTCTCTCCAGCTTCCCGTATTATACAGGAAGCTCCCCGGTGGCTGTAGCGAATCTTTGCACTGACCCGCATTTCCTTTCCTCCCAGCCCCTCTACTGCCATCCAGTTGAGATCCCGACAGTAAAGCCTGTCAGAAAAGACATCCTCGTTTCCTCCGATTACCACCTCATTAGTCTCAGGGCGTATTTCCGTCACAAACACAGGATGTCCCATGGACAGATTCAGCCCTTTTCTCTGTCCTATTGTATAATGGGTAATGCCTTTATGTCTTCCCAGCACCCGTCCTTCCCTGTCTACAAAATTTCCCTCTTTAATCTGACAGTCGGTGTTTTCCTGTATAAACCTCGCATAGTCATGATCCGGAATGAAGCAGATCTCCTGACTGTCCGGCTTATGAGCGACTGACAGCCCTATCTCCTCCGCAATTGCACGGATCTCTTCTTTTGTATACTCTCCCACCGGCATCAGTGTATGGGCCAGCTGATACTGGGTAAGATTGTACAGGGCATACGTCTGATCTTTCGCCGCTGTCGCAGAAGTGCGAAGGGCATACCGTCCGTTGGGAAGCCGGATTATCCTGGCATAATGACCGGTGGCAATATAATCCGCACCGATCTGCATGCTTCTGCGCAGAAGAGACTCCCACTTGACAAAACGATTGCAGGCAATACATGGATTAGGCGTCCGCCCGTCTATATATTCCTGCACAAAATAGTCTATTACATTTTCCCTGAATTCATCTTTAAAATTCATCACATAGTAGGGAATACCAAGTCTCTCAGCAACTCTCCTGGCATCCTCGACAGCACTCAGACCGCAGCAGCCTCCGTTCTCCTCCTGCACTGCCGCCGCCTCATCCTGCCAGATCTGCATGGTTACCCCTATCACTTCATAGCCCTGTTTTTTTAAAAGCCAGGCTGCCACGGAGGAGTCAACTCCTCCGGACATGCCGACTACTACTTTTTTCTTTTCCATTCTAATATTCTTCTTCTATCTCTTCCTCGCCGATATCAGTCTTCGGTTTGGTAAGACCCTCAATTTTTATGCCGTTTTTTTCTGCATAATCCCACAGGGCGGCATGAATCGCCTCCTCAGCCAGAAGGGAGCAGTGAACCTTAACCGGAGGAAGACCATCAAGAGCTTCCATTACCGCTTTGTTGGTTACTTCCATAGCCTCTTTTACGGTTTTTCCCTTAACCATCTCCGTCGCCATGCTGCTGGTAGCCACGGCTGCTCCGCAGCCGAAGGTCTTAAATTTTACGTCCCGGATAATCTGATTCTCATCAATATCCAGATATATTCTCATAATATCGCCGCATTTCGCGTTGCCAACAGTTCCCATACCGCTGGCATTCTCTATCTCCCCGACATTTCTCGGGTTCTGAAAATGATCCATCACTTTCTCTGAATACATGTAATTTCTCCTCTCATCCGCTGCCGCATACGGCAGCTTCCGTACTCCTGTCTCTGAATGCGCTCCCTGTTATCTCCGAAGCAGCATCTTGCCAGACATCTTTCTTTTATTTCTCATTCCCGGGAAAAATCCCGCACTGCTTTCAGGGCAATCAGCCTCTGGCCTGCTCATGTTTTTTTACGTAATCCTCATAGAGCGGCGACATGGAGCGCAGCTTCTCCACAATTTTCCTGATGCAGTCAACCGTATAGTCGATCTGTTCCATCGTTGTCTCCTCAGACAGTGTCAGGCGGAGTGAACCGTGTGCAATCTCATGGGGCAGACCGATTGCCAGAAGCACATGAGACGGGTCCAGAGAACCTGACGTACATGCAGAACCGCTGGAACCGCAGATTCCCTCCATATCCAGCATAATCAGCATAGATTCGCCTTCAATAAACTGGAAAGCAAAATTCGCATTATTGGAAAGTCTCTTCTTTGGATGACCATTAAGACGCACATAGGGAATCTCCTTCATAACACGCTCAATCAGATGATCCCTGAGAGCAGTCTCTTTTTCCTCGCGCTCCTTCAGTGTCGCCATTGCCAGCTCAACAGCCTTGCCGAATCCCACAATGCCGGGGGTGTTTTCCGTACCGCCGCGGCGCTTGCGTTCCTGCGCCCCTCCGTGGATAAAGGAGCGCGTCTTTACGCCTGTCCGGATATAAAGAAATCCCGTTCCTTTGGGGCCATTCAGCTTATGGGCGCTGGAACTGAGCATATCTATATGATACTCATCCACATTGATGGGGACATGACAGAATGCCTGTACTGCATCCGTATGAAATAAAACCCCATGTTTTTTTGCTATTTCCCCGATTTCCTTAATCGGCTCAATCGTTCCTATCTCATTATTGGCAAACATCACAGAAATTAAAATCGTATCCGGCCGAATCGCCTTTTCCAGCTCATCCAGCTTTACAACTCCAAATTCATCCACATCAAGATAGGTTACCTCAAACCCTCTCTGCTCCAGATACTCGCAGGTATGGAGAATTGCGTGATGTTCTATCTTTGTTGTGATAATATGCTTTCCCTTCGCCTGATAAGCCTCCGCTGTCGCAATAAGGGCCCAGTTATCAGACTCCGTTCCGCCATAGGTAAAATAAATCTCATTCGTCTTCGCGCCCAGCGCTTTTGCAATGGTCTCACGCGCATGGGCAATAGCCTTTTTCGGCTCAGATGAGAACTCATATATGGACGAAGGATTTCCATAATACTCCGTGAAATACGGGAGCATTGCCTCAACAACCTCCGGACGTGTCTTTGTCGTAGCTGCATTGTCCAGATAAATTAACTGTTTCATAACTAAAATCCGCCTTTCTTCTTATTTGTAGTAATAAAGGTAAAAGCTTCATCTACGTTTACTATTATATTAAGAATTTCCCAAAATTACAAGTGAGAACGATTACTAATTTATTTTTATATTCAGGCCCGCTTTTCATCACTTATTTTAATATATTCTCTTCCGCAAATGATGTACACCTGAAATCTGCCTGAAACATCAGCAGAGGGGATCGGAAAAGCAATCCTCCGATCCCCCGGGTACCAGTACATTTCTGCACTGCACATTATTATCATTTCGCTCTTTGTCAAATCTCCTTCGCCAGACGTCCGGCCAGCGCGGTAAGCCCTTCCTCTGCCTGACGCATTTTTTCCTCTACATCACATCCCTCTATGTCCAGCCCTTCAGCAGCCTCCACATAGAGCTCAGGTACACCCAGCATTGTAAGTACGGTTGACAGAAAGCCGGGGGCATGATTATCTTTTACTGCCGGCCCGCTCTCATATATTCCGCCTCTTGTGGTAATAAACACTGCTTTTTCCGCCCTGCACAGCCCGGTATAACCGGTTTCTTCAACGGAAAATGTCAGCCCCGTCACGCACACATGCTCCATATAGGTGTGCAAGGCAGCGGGAAATGTCCCCTCCCAGAATGGCGCCGCAATCACAAGCAAATCCGCCTCTTTAAACTGTTTTGCCGCATCAAACACGGGAGCATCAAAGTTTTTCGAAGCATCCTCCCTTTCTCTGAGTGTAAACTCATTCAGAGGCTGAAGCGCCAGCTGATTCAAATCTGCTGTCTCAATCCTGATATCATCCCGTATGCGGGAAAGTTCTCTGATAAATGTATCTGCAAGTATGCGGGTTCTCGACTGCCGGCCTCTGACGCACCCATCAATAAATAATACTGTTTTCATTATCATTCCTCCGGATACACGCTTCCGCTGTATCCCTCCATGTCTCTCATTTCATTTTCAGGGAGCACCGACTACAGAAACGTCTCCGGCTCCGCTCTTCTTGTATAATTCTGCTCCAGCATTGCCACATGGGAAAGAAAAGCCGGATCATCAAAATATTTCGCATGAACAGGGCATTTTTTTATGCATGCCTGACACTTAATGCAGATTCCCGTAACCTGCAGAGGATCTTCAGCACTGATTGAGCCCATAGGACAGACTTCAACACATTTTCCGCACTTATCACACAGCTCGGCATGCGTAAGTGGTTTTGCCTTTAAAAATACTGCCGGCTTTCCGTCGGTTCCCAGCGGAGTGTAGTATGGGCCCACAGGATCATCCCCCCGCACTGAAACGGGAGACGGAATCTCTGTCATCGCAGCAATCTTATCTCCCGCCGCATCGGCAAACTGCTCAAGCACCTTCATATCCTTCTCATCCGGACGTCCCGGCGCAAGTTTATCAGAAAAAACATGGCTGGCTGCAAAACCTGCTCCCGCGATCGTGTGAAATCCGTTGTTTTCCAGCTCGTTCCGAAGTTCTATCAGTCCATTGTCAAAATTTCTGTTTCCGAAGGTAACGACCGGTATTGCCAGCGCTCCGTCTGATTTAAAAAGTGTCTGAACTGCCGGCAGCATCTTATTGGGCACCCGTCCCGCGTACACAGGAGTTCCGAACACCACCAGCTCCCCGGCCGGGAAATGCTTCTCCTGCCGGCGGCTTCCCGGAAGCGTAAAATCAAAAACCTCCATCGGTGCCCCCAGCTTTTCTGCTATCCGCTCTGCTATAGCCTTTACTACCTTTTCCGTATTTCCCGTAGCACTGTAATAAACAGCTGTTACTTTTGTTGCCTGCATAATACTTCCTCCTGCTTTTTCATTTTTCCGGAATGCAAGATCCTACTTCTCCTCCATGCAAAAAAAACTGAACTCTCCCTCAGCCAGGATTTTGTCAGATCCTTCTTCCCGGACTGTCGAGCGGCAGATCGCGATGGTCTTTCCCCTTTTTACAAAAACGGCCTCAGCCAGAAGCTCTCTCTGTCCCGTACTTCCTCTCAGATAACGGAAAGAACAGTCCAGAGTCACATATCTGTGCCCATCGCTGCGAACTAACAGGCCGGCAGCAGTCTCTCCCATCAGAAACATCAGACCGCCATGTACACCGCCCATCGCATTTTTTGAAAACTCTCCGGCCCGGGTTCTGACCTCCGCTCTTTCTCCATCCAGAAAGCTTGCCCGAATGCCATTGTGAAGCATGAACGGATTATCTGAGTTTACCCTGCAAAGCTGACTCTCCCAGCTGTTTTCTCCACCATCCATTTGCCGCCGCTCCTCCTCTTTCAATATGGTTTATTCTAGCAAAAAAGGAGCACAGTTTCAATCCCTTAAAGCCCTGCATCACGGGATTATCAGGCTTCTCTCCCTTTTTTCCTACATCCTGCTTTTACCGGTGCAGCGCATCCTCAGAACAGCGAACTGCCACTTTCATTACGCCATCGTCTTTATTCTCAAACAGTCTGTATGCCCCGCCAATCTGAGTAAGGCTGCAGCGATGCGTTATCAGAGGCGTCGTGTCAATCCGTCCCCCGGCTATCAGATCCATTATCTCCTGACAGTCGCATCCATCCACACCGCCTGTTTTGAATGTCAGATTTTTTCCGTACATATCCGGAAGCGGAAGAATCTGCGGCTCCTCATAAAGTGCCACTATCACGACGGTCGCGTTTGGTCTGGCGCATTCCCAGGCCATACGGAATGTCTCCCCTGTTCCTCCTGCCTCTATTACAACATCAGCTCCTCCGTGACTGCAGACTCTTCCAATCAGTTCAGGCAGCTTTCCTGGCAGCACTGCTATTACCTGAGGATAATTTTTCTTCACAAAAGCCAGGCGTTCTTCATCTCTGTCACACACAATCACTTGCCCGGGCTCCTTCAGAAGGGCGCACAAAAGCGTACAGATTCCGGTCGGCCCCGCCCCGATAATCAGGACCGTATCTCCCTTCTGAATCTCTGAAATACGCGCAGCCCAGAAGCCTGTGGCCAGAATATCTCCCACAAACAGCGCCTGCTCATCTGTCACAGAATCCGGAATCCGCGTAAGACCACAGTCGGCATGAGGAACCCTGACATACTCTGCCTGTCCGCCGTCAATGCGGCAGCCAAGCGCCCAGCCTCCGTCCGGATCCGTACAGTTATTCACATACCCCTTTCTGCAGAAGAAGCATTCTTTGCAGAATGTCTCAACATTCACAGCTACCCGGTCTCCCGGCCTGACCGTTTTTACAGAACTTCCGGCCGCCTCCACAATTCCCACCATCTCGTGGCCCACTGTGATCCCTGGTACTGCTCTGGGAACCGCCCCGTTTTTAATATGCAGATCGCTTGTACATATGCTGGACAGCGTGACCCGTACAATCGCATCCTTTGCATCCTTAATCTCCGGAACCGGCTTTTCGCGCAGCTCAAAACATCCTTTTTCCACATACGTATATGCAAGCATATTCCATCCCTCCCCGATCATTCCATGCTTCAGACGTCATATATATCCATCCTGCTTTCCATTTCCCTTAAGCATATCACAGATTGCAGATTACAGGCAATATTCAGCCTGAAGATTGCCTCTGCCGAATAATTTGCCCGCAGAATGGATACATTAACTATAAAACTGACCATTTCAAATTAAGGGGAAATGCAGATATGGCTGAACCGGATACCATCCGGCTGCTGCGTGAATGTGACGCAGGAGTAAAAATGGGAACAGAAGCTATGAATGAAGTGCTGGAAGACATACGGAACCCACGGTTCAGAGAATGCCTTACTGAGTGCAGAGACAGACATGAGGAGCTCGGAAAAGAGATTCGGGAACTCCTTAGCGAATACGGAGATGACGGAAAAGACCCTAATTTCATCGCCCAGGGCATGTCATGGCTGAAAACCAATGTCATGCTGGCAATAAAAGATTCTGATCAGACTATCGCTGACCTTCTGACAGACGGCTGCGGCATGGGGGTAAAGTCTCTCAGCCGATACCTGAACCAGTACGGTGCAGCAGCAATGAAAGCCAGAAATATTGCCGGGAAACTTATCAGACTCGAAGAAAAACTTGCCGCAGACATTCGTCCTTATCTGTAAAATTCTGAAGATTCATTCTGCCGCAGCCGTGCAGTCAGGCTGCCGGCAGACGATTCAGATACCAGACAGCAAGATTCAGATATCCGGCAAAGGCCACCCACGCCACATATGGAATCATCAGCCGTCCGGCAGCAGGACAAATACTGAAAAACAAAAAAGCGGCAAGCAAAATCAGAAATTCCAGAAACAAAAGCCAGAAAAAGGCAAACAGATACCACCCGAGATTAAAAAACAAAACGGGCCATAAAAAATTAAATCCCAGCTGAAGTGCATACACTGCAAGCGCCATGCGGACAATCTTATCCGGTTCTCCGGACACCAGAACAAGATATGATGCAATTCCCATGAGAATATATAAAACGGTCCAGACCACAGGGAACAGCCATGCAGGCGGCGTCAGCGGCGGTTTATTAAGCATACTGAACTGTTCTGTCCCACCCCGGGTCAGAAAAGCGGACAGCCCTCCCACAAGCAGAGGGACAGCCAGACACACAATAAACGTTCTGCATCGTTTTGCCATTACAAACACCTCCGCTGTCATTATATGCCTCAGGACTCTCCGCTATTCATTGCCGGAAAGCAGCAGAGACTCCACGGACACATCCCCCTCTTTCCTGCCGTTTCAGTGTTCAGAAGCCCTTTTCTTTTAATTCACGGACAATATCCACATAAAATTCTCTCACATCAAAACCTCTGATATTCTGACGGTTCAGATCAATCATATCTCCATGGGAAATACCTCTGTACCCCGGTGTAAAAGCCATTATAAAACGGCTCCCCCATTTCATGGATTCAACGCTGACAAGTCCGTCGTTCTCCTTTTCAAAAAAGCGAACCAGTATATACGCCAGATTCAGCGGAAAGGGAGCACTTCTCCACCCTTTCATTTTTGATCCCACACTCTGATAAAAAACTCCCGGAGCATCCGGTGTCATAAGATTAAAATCCCGGCACCGCCTGGATGTGAGGTCAGATACAGCTGCGTAAAAATCCGGATTTGTATCTCCCAGCTTCCTGAGAGCACCATTGTACCGTGCTGAAATCCATCTGCTGATGCACCGGGGCACTCTCTCCAGAAGCCAGTCCACAAAGGCACATCCCTGATGAGGCGTATTGACGGTGGTAAGAGACGCAACAAATGGGGCAAGGCCCTGCCGGCTGACGGCGCAGCGGCTTTCCAGTCCGCCCTTGGAATGAGCAATGATATTTACCTTTTCACAGCCGGTTTCAGCAATAATTTTCATAATATTTTCTTTCAGCTCCAAAGCTGCATCTTCTGTTGCGGCAGCCGACTGCTGACTTCCGTAAAAGATTTCGGCACCGTTGCGCATAAGCTCCCCCGGTATTCTTCCCCAGTAATTGAACACTTTTCTGTCACGGAAGAATACTCCGTGAACCAGCACTACCGGATACCGTGTCCTGCAGATCTCGCTGCACTTACGTATGTTATTCAGCTTTTGCTTCTCTGTCTCAAAAGCATACTCTTCCCGGACAATCCCGCATATTTTCTTCAGAAATATCAGGTTAAATATGGGGACCCACCAGAAAATCAGAAAGATAACACGCCATTTTATTCCCATCTGAACAGATGATGCGTATATCCGGATAAATCCGTTCATTGCCATCAGCCACGTCACAAAAAGACAAAACAGCACATGAAAAAGAATCCCTCCCGGGGACGGAACCGGCTTGCCGGCCGGAAACAGCAGTGTCAGATAAATAATCTCCAGAATCACATTCAGAGTAAAGGAAATAATGCTGACTTCTATCAGAATTTCCCCTCCCAGCATGATTCCCAGTCTGGAAAAATTATGTTTTCTCCAGTTCGGCACAATATTAAATGCCGCAAAACAGAGAAGGAGCCACAATGCGGCCGGAATTACTATTTTCCAGCCTAATCCGAATACAAAATTCATCACATCAAGATTTGTCAGAAACAGTACGGCAAGAACCCCGAAAAGCTTTCCGGCGCACATCATGAAATTCCCCCTCTCAAAGCGGCTGTTTTATTGCTTCCGCAACAGTTTTAAGAATAAATTCCTTTCCCATCCGCGTATCCATGCACAGATCATAATGATCTGAATGTCCCCATATCTGGCGCGTGTAATGTCTGTAATTATCCGCTCTGCGTTTATCCGTCTTCTCTATCTCCGTTCTGGCTTTCGCCTTGTCAATTCCCTCCATCCGGGAAACACGTTCAATGCGGCTGGCCAATCGTGAGTCCGCTGTCTCTCAGCTCAGTCAGCAGCCCTCTGTGAAATTTTACCTGGTTTGCCATAAGAAGGTAATGAAATGAATATTCCATACACATCCCCCGTTTCATCATTTTATTAGAATTCTAATAATTAGAATTCTAATTTTAAAAGCATAGCATACTGCCCTGATTTTGTAAAGCCGGATTCCTGCCCTTTCCCGATATATACGAATACTATAAAAGCATCTGCTCCCGGTATTATGCCCTGAAGACGCACAGTATTTTTCTGACTGTCCGTCTGAAAGGCATAATATCGCCTGACAGATGCTTTTTTCTAAATCACTTTTATTTTGTGATAAATAAATGCTTTACCGGAACAGGATGCAAATTTACCCGATCCTGTTATTTATTATTTCCCCATTGCTTTTGAAACAGCCTGAGAAGCCGTTTTCTCTGATGTACAGCTTCTTGGTTCCTTTTCTGTTCCCGATCTGACAGCAGCGGAAGCTTTTATCTCCTCCGACATCTCTTCAAAGCTGGTTTTTTCACGCAGTGATTGAGTCTCCTTCGGAACTTCTTTAGCTTTTTCCTCTGACTTTTCCGATTTCTCCGCTTCCGCCGCTTTCTTTTCCTGTGCCTTTGCTTCTTTTTCGGGGTCCGCCGCTTTCTTTTCAGCCTGCTCTCTCAGGTCGTTCTGCTTTGCTCTCAGGGAATCCTCCACCCTCAGCAATTTGCAGCCCGACATGCTCACATATTCTTTTTCCTCAACAAATATCCGGAAATTTTTCACAAAAGCGTCCCTGTCCGGAGCCCCTTCTGCCCACAGACGATGCTCCGTCTGCGAGGGCACAATCCGGCCCTTTGCGTCTCTCTGGAATTTCCAGTCCTTTTCGTCATCCCTCAGAACAACTATATGATCTTCTTTGTTTTTCGTCGGATCCAGAAGTTCTTTTACTTTCTTTGTCCTTTCCCACAAAGCCTGAATATCCGTTTCCGGAAGGCAGTCTCCCACTGCATAGCGCAGATCGTCCTCTGTCAGATTTCTGACTTTGTCCGCCAGTGTCTCATCCACAAACAGCGAATTCCCGTCTCCTGCACCGTTTACGTGGGAATGCGGTCTGAAATTATCAAGAACATACCTTTCCCGGGAATAGGCCCGGCTCGCAAATGCCACATCATTGTCTATTCCCTTTACGCCGGTAACCTCAAGCTTTCCGTCTCCATTTTTGCTATATTCCAGAAAGAAATTTCCAAAATGGCGATCCGCCTGACCGCAGATTGTATCAAGAAGCAGAAGCCTTTCCGTTTTTTTCCATGCTTCCGGAGTCACTTCAATCCTTGACGCATCCATCAGTTCCTGTTCCTGTTCTTCCGTCAGGCTTCCTATCTGTATTCCTTCCGCCTGATCCATAAAACAGCCATGCCTCTTTTTTCCTCCCGCATTGAAAGTGACAATTCTGGAACGGGCCAGAACATCCCCTATTCCCAGAAGTTCCGCCACCCGGCTCATAGCCACATTTCTCTTTTCTATAAACCCGTGTTCAAATACTTTCTGTCCTTCCTCTCCCATAGCATACTGGTAGGAACTCATCATGCCATAATCCGTCTGCCATGCGCGGAAAACCTTCTTTTCTGTTAATTCTTTATATACTTCTCCCAGATCCGCACTGATACCCATTTTCTGCTGCAAATCCGGACTGTTCTGCAGCCTTTCAAATGAACTCTCCAATCCGTTTAAGTCATTAAGATCAATATAAATATTGCAGCGTATCCAGTCCAGTACGGCTGTGGCCTGACGGCTCAGGTCAACCCGATGCATCAGTTCTCCGACACGATTGACCTGATTTTCATAATTCCCGCCTTTGAAGGGTGTAAGAAATCCCCTCGTATTTCCCAGCTGTACCCCGCTGTATCGATCTGAAAGACCGGCGCCCTGTGTCTTTGTTCTGTCCAGATTTACCTGTACTTCAGGAGTCCTGTATTTATCCGTGTCGCTGATTTTTGCCCCTGTGCTTTCCAGCTCCCGGACCAGTCTGAGATCGCGCAGATTGTCAAGCGGACTGTCCAGGGTCTGTCTGTAAAGCCTCCGTGCGTAATTCTCAAGCGCAAAATTCCAGGTTTTTCTTCCCTCCTCCATAAGCTCCCGGCACGTTCTCCGGTAATCATCCAGTTTTTTTATTTCAGCTTTAACATTCGTCTCATTGATTACCGCATCTGAGTTGAGTCTGTATTCTGTGACAGGGCGAAAATCAATCCCCGGAACAGAACTCTGCATTTTTTTCAGCTCCTCGGGAATCCGGGCCGACGAAACAGAACGGTACTCTATCATTTTTTTCTGGTATTGATCATAATAAGTCTCCTGCTTGCCTGCATATTTTTCAAGACTTACCCTGTTAAAAACGGCAGCCTGAATATCCTTTTCAGACAGCTCTCTGATCTGCTCATACAGAACTGCAGCTGCCTGGATGCGCTGCGCCTCTTTTCCGTTTTTTTCATATTTTTCATGGTATGCCTCACACGCTTCCAAAAACGCTTTCCTGGCCACCTCTATTTCTTCCAGAGGACGCCCCTTCTCCACACGGCTGGACAGCTCTCTGAAATTCATGTCCATTATTTTCCATTCTTCCGGTGTTCGTGTAAATAATCCTCTTCCTCTTTTTTTAAAGTTCTCGATAGCTTTCGCAAATTTCCCCATCATTATAAAACTCCTTTCAGACACTTTACATTGACCGCATTTTTTCTATTTTTTACGGCACCATCCAGAAATGTCCCATTCCCTCAGAAGCGCCGTACAAAATCTGCATATCTCCCGTTCGCGTCCACACTGTACGATTAAGTCCCCATATATTTCCCCCGTTCCATCCGTCTCGGACTGCCCATATGGCCAGCTCCGGAGATGAGCTTATCTGGTATAGAAACGCCTGGAACACCTGATAGCTGTATGTAGAAGCACTTGTCAAATCTGTGGATCCGCTCTCCAGTTTTACTGCCAGATCCAGTCTCCATCCTCCATAAACACTGTCCGGATACAGCCCCATAAGAATATTGCCCTCACTGTCTTTGTATTCCAGCCCGCTTTCCTTTATACTCAGACTTCTCTGTCCTCCGAATGCTTTTCTGATACAGACCGCCATTTCCTCAAGTCCGCTCTGTCCGGGCCAGATTACCGTTTCGCCCAACCTTGTCAGAAAACGATCGGGCGCCTGAAAATCAATCCCCAGAAACTTTGCAGAACGCCTGTACCATGCCCCCGTCATATCCACATAATAACCGTCAGGTGTCATGGAATTCATAAGGATCACTCCGTTTTCTCCGCCGTAGTACCATTTTCCTCCGTCCTCAAACCAGCCGGTCACAGGAATTCCCGAATCTCCCTGAAATACATATCCCCCCTCAGGAAGTGCCTGCCACATACCCGCTTCTGCCGGAAAATATACGCTCCCGGCCAGCAAAAGTCCCAACAGGAATGCTCTTCCTCTTTTAATTCCCCTTCTGCATACCGTCATACAAATTCCTCCACTCCTCCTCCAAATCCATGTTTCGATCATCATCAGCCGCTTTAGAGGCTTCCTCCGACTCTTTCTGCGCCGCCTGTTCTGCATCTTCCTCATACCGTACAAGCAGCTCCTGTGCTGCCTGTTCCAGAAGCTTCTGCACATCAAATTCCATAACTCTTGCGTAGGCAGCATCTCCTCCGCTCAGCGCAAAATTATTATTAAATCCCACTGCCGCACAGCCATCATTCAGCTTCCAGCTGCGATACCAGCTCCCATCATCCAGGCAAAACGACTTTTCTGTACCGGGAACATAGATATTCATCCCTTCTGTCTCAGAACTGAACAAAAACGCTTCTGCACTTTCCCCTGATCTCAGACCGAGAAGATCCACCCCCCAGTTCTCCTTCAGCTTATCCATAACAGAACATCCGCTGACTTTTACTTTCAGTATGTTATTGCCCTCATAATTTAAATAATTTGTATAATTATATGTTCCTTCATATTTCGTATCCGTCGGGTAATCCGGACAGATCCCTTTACCGGCTTCCGACTTATACCGGCTCTCCAGAGCCTGTAAATCAACTGTTACCCCTCTGGGAGTCTCCGTCTTTCCGAGGTTATCATAAATGATCAGCTCCTTTCCATCCGAACTCACAAGCCCCGTCTGCCCGCTGTCCGTAAAAAAGCTTATTCTGTCGTTCTCGTCATAGGGAATACTGCACTGAGTAAAATTCTTCTGCGTACTCATCCAGTAAAGTTTTCCTGAAACCTCACACAGGATATCACTGTCACTCTCCCCATAAAGAGTGGATACATATTCGTTGTCCTTTTTCAGAATCCTGTACCCTTCCAGCCATGGACCCTGACGATTTCCCTCATCATCAGAAAGTATGGAATACATTATCTGCTCCCTTTTTTCGTATACTGTCATTGACTGGGTTACCGTTTCGGTAATATCCTCCCCGTTCTCATCAGTCCCTGTCTTTACCGTTACATCACGTGATATTTCCCTGGGGCTGCAGTCAGAAAACCCTCCCAGATAAGCACACAGAGTATAATCATACTCCTGGCAGGTAACCAGAGCGTTGTTAAGTATCTGCTTTTCCGGAGGATTTGTCAGGGATGTAAGTTCCCCCTCCCCTTTTGCCTGAAATGTGCATACATATCCATCCTGCTCATACCCGTAAACCGGATTTGTCTTCCACTGTTTTATCCCCAGATTGTCCAGTTCCGGTATATACGCCTCTTTCCATTTATTGGGATATTTTTTTATCGCAGCCTCCCAGTCGACCGCTTCATCCGGCTCACTGTCAAACACATTTCCCTCTGCCATATTTTTCCACTCTGCCACCTGCTTTTCGAGACTTTCATTATCCTGACGAAGATGCATATTGGATGCAAGCGGAACAAACTCATATGCCATTACAACCTGGATAAAATCATTTTCCAGCTGTTCATCCGATACATCCTCATATTTATCCAGCAGGCCTTCCTTTTCCAGAAGAAGTTCTATATAAATATTGTTTTCCCCATCTGAAACAGCATTGGCAGTATTTACCGAAACCGGCTTGCTGAAATAACGGCGCATAAACGTCTCAACATCCGTCTGAAATTCCGGTACCCCGGAAAGTGTGTTTAAATCGTAGAGACTTCCCACTCCATTGTCATAAACAAAAAGCGTCCCCGCTCCTTTGTCAGAGCCGCCGCTGCACCACTGACCGAAAAAAGATTCATCCTGAGCTTCTTCATCCCGGAAAAATTCCGATTCATGGACAACCTTAAGCTGCTTCGTCCGGAAATTATACACTGCAGCACAGTGGACTACTCTGGTGCCGCCCTGAGCAGACGGATTTGCCACAGAATACAGATACAGAAAAGTATTATCATTCAGCATATCCAGTATCTGAAAATCCTCTATCTTTCCATCTTCCTCAAGATGGCCGGTCTGAAAAGCAAAGGCATTTTCTCCTTCCAGATCTTTATACTTCTCTTCCTCATTGTACTCATAATAATCTTCCATGGTTTCTGAGGCACCGGATTCTTTATCCGCTGATTGCGTCAGATCATCCGCGGCGCTCATCCACTCTTCCTTTGGAACATCTATCCCTTTAACCAACGCTTCGCTGCAGCCAGTGAAAAACATACTAACCACTCCCAGAAATAACCCCGTTAATATTCTTTTCATTACCTGCACCTCCTTTTAAAAACGGGAGGCCAATTTATTTTACCGGCCTCCCTGTACAATTTTCAGATATATCATCCCACTGCCGAATTCATCCAGCTGGTCATTGCTCCCATACCAATCTTCAGAACCACGATCAGAACAAAAATCAGCACAAAACCAATAATTGCATTTTTCAGACTCTGTTTTGCCTTTTCCCTGTCCTGAGGCTCCTCCGCTTTGGCAAGCTTTGCGCCCAGAATAATACAGTAGATTGCTCCCAGAGCACCTACAATCCCAAGAGCCGGAGTTAAAGCCATGTTAAATAACTCGATAATTGGTGTGCTGACTGTCTCAAATGGGTTTGCTGCAGCAGTAAGCAGCGTTACAAATCCGTAATTCATATGTTTTCCTCCTAAATCTTTTTTATATGATCTTCATATGCCTGCGCAGATAGAGAAGCCACACCACTCCTCCGGCCAGCAAAAGAAGGCTCATAACAATCCATTGAACCGGAACTTTTTCCGGCTCCGGCTCCAGATGAAGACTGTAAGATCGCCGGTTTCCTGCAAGATCCTCCACCATAAGCCTGCAGTATCCCTCCGTCCGCAGAGTATCTCCTGTGTAAACTCCCTCAAAACCGTTATACTGTATGAAAACCCGTGCGTCATCCTCAGAAGGTTTAAACTCCAGCGGAATCGTCGCATTTCCTCCGGTAGCATCCTGAGAAAAAATGAGAAAAGGCGCCGATGTATCCAGCGTTATTTCTGTTTCCGCCTGCACACCGGTTCCGGGCTCTTCCCATGTAACCGAATATGTACCGTCTCTGTCCAGAAAAAAACCGCGGGAATGCACATCATCCAGTCTCCTGCCATTTAAAGCGGCACTCCGCAGCCGAAACCCCTCCGGTGCCGTGAGTACGGCCGGAAAACGGGTCTTTTCATCCACAATGCGGAAATTGAAATTTTTTTTATAAAACACCATACCCTCTCCCAGTGTGTCCGGAACAGAGTAGGCCATAACTGCGAGAAGATAGCTGCCCGGCTCTGTAAAAGTCTTTTTCCCCATATCATCTGCCGGTTCGCCGTCCTTATAGGCCAGAACCGCTCCGTTCTCCGGAAAAGTAATGCTTACCGGGCCGGTACACACCATCCCCTGCGGAACATTCGTAAGGAAGAAAGTCTCTTCATCAAAGGCATACTTAAACAGTCCGTCATCCTCCTGCCATGTCATTGTCCATGGCGCATTCTCCAGAACTTCTGACTCCTTTGCAAAGTCTTTGCCGTCCCATTCCGATCCGAAAAATTCTTCCAAAGCCTGTTCTATTTCCTCATCAGAATACCCGTCAAATGTTTCGTTAAAATCCGCTGAGCCGAGTTCCTCCATAACCTCAGCATCATCCGGAATATCTTCCGGAGCCGCCCATACGCAAAGCGGATTTGAAAACAGAATGCAAAGCAGTATCAGAATCCCGCTTACACCAGGAAACCTGATTCTTTTCATTACTGTCCAAGACTCCTCTCCGCCGTTTTCTCCTTTTCTCTTACCTTCTCAGCTTCCTTTGTCCTTACAGGAGCTTTTCTTCTCTCCCCTTTTTCCGCACTGATGGCATCCGCTTCCATTTTCAGAAGCTCTTCATAAGTTACGCGGATACGGTTAAAATTGTTTTCTTTTTTTGTTTTCTCCTGAACTTTTTCCCGCTCAGGATACTTCCCTGACTGCCGTTCTTCTCTCTTCCGGCGCAGAGTGACCATCTCTCTCTCCCAGAATGCCCTGTTTTTAGGACTGTCAAAATATCTCATTGGTCCCCTCCCGCTTCCAGCTGCCGCTCAATCAGCACATTGAATCCGCTGATCAGCTCAGCGTTCTCCGGCAAAGCCTGCGCACAATACTCCTCCCACACAAGAAAAGGAAGGCTTTGCACCAGTCTGCTGTCATCATCCAGAAACTTTTCCGCCTCATCCTCATAACAGAAAAATCCCATTATCTCGCCTTCAGTGAGACTTTCCTCCGCCCGGCTCACATCCGGAAAACTCAGAGTTTGCACATTTCCGGACAGTGTGAGCGTTTCAACCGTTTCCGGATTTATGCCGCCGCAGATACCGATTGTCTGAGCATCAAAATCTGAAGCAGAATTCACATAGACATCTACATTCGTCACAAAATAAAGAAAACGTTTCCCATAAGAAAGGGATGCCAGAAGTCCCCTTGAACTTCCGCTTTGTTCTGAAAGTCCACCCATCGCCAGATCGGCTTCTCCTGACACTACCGCATCAAGGGCCGCCTCCCTGTCCATTACTGTGTATTCTGCATTTACTCCCAACGCCTCCGCAGTCTGCTGCACCAGCTGCGGCTCAATTCCTTCCGGCTGTCCATCCGTAACTCTGGCAAACGGCTCTCCTGTTTCTATAATGGCAACACGGAGAACTCCTGACTCCCTTATGACATCCAGCGCATTTTTCTTTCCGCCGCACGCGGACAAAGGCAGAACCGCCACAACAATCAGGCATGCTGTCAGAATTTTTGTTTTTATTTTGTTCATGGCCGTCACACCCCCTTTATACTGTGAACAGTTCTTCCAGCTCCCTGGACGCAACAATATCAATCCCTGTACGGCTGGTAGGCGATGTCACTACAAATGCACGCCCGCGTCCATTATTAACAATCTCCTCCTGCTCACTCTCATTGATAGCCCCCGCCTTCTCATAAAGACGGCACAGATCATGCATATCATTAGGCGAAAGCGGGAAAATAAAGGAATACTGGCAGGCATTGATAATGGCAGTTGATTTTCTTGCCAGCTCTTCTGTTCCCACAAAATCGGCAATATTCTGTGTAATGATAATCTGCATACCGTTATATTTTCGAATTCGCTTTGCCAGCTGATACATAAAGTCAAGAGCAATCGGATACTTGCTGTCAATAAACACATGGGCCTCATCTATAACCACAACGATCTTCCGGGAAGCCCCATAACGTATGTTATAATCTCTGTTTTTAATAATCTCATTGTCCAGCCATTTCAGAACCAGAAGCATCTGTGCGTTGGCAATCGTGCTGTTCTTGTTTGCCAGAAGGGACTGGAAATTAAATACGATAAAGTTTTCCATTGTGGATATGGACGCCGGTCCGTTCCACAGAATAGAGTTTCTCCCCCCTGTGGCAAACTTGGAAATGTAGTTCAGCAGAACGCGGAGATTATTTTTGCTGTAATCGCCGCTGGCTTTCTGAAAGTCGCTGAGAATCTGTTCATACAGGTCATCAAAAATCGGATAATCCTCCGGCGAAAGCCGGCTTAAATCCGTATCCGCGTCGATTCCCCTGGCCTCATACATACGCATCGTAATATTATTAAGGTACTCCAGCGCGTCAGACTGAATTCCCGGCAGAATCTGACGGTAAAATTCCTCAAGAAACTGCAGATGCGTCGCAAAGCTGGTATTGATTGCCTCCTCCTCCGACTCTTCCTCATCAGATAAGGAGGTTATAATATGAAACGGATTCAGCCGCCCCTGTGTCGCACTCCCCACATCTATAATCTTTCCGTTCAGATTCCGGGCCAGCCCATAATACTCATTTTCAGGATCCAGAATAAAAATCTTACTGTCGTCTGCCGCCAGATTTGCCAGCAGTGTCTTAGTGGCATAAGACTTTCCGCTTCCCGATTTTCCGATAATAACCATGTTGCTGTTTACTC
The DNA here is from genome assembly GCA_944384125.1 of uncultured Lachnospiraceae bacterium. GTDB lineage: Bacteria > Bacillota > Clostridia > Lachnospirales > Lachnospiraceae > Otoolea. The sequence goes on from CALWSF010000006.1 coordinate 39,541, forward strand.
TCTCTCTGTCTCTGACAAAGAAATCCACAAACACCGGTTTATCTCCGTTCCTGCCTATACAGAACCCGTTGGGATCGCACAAACTCTTATTTACAAAAGGAAAAGCAGCAGCCACAGAGCTGGAATGTATTCCCCGGCTCGTTCGCATAAATGCATCATACCCCGAAATAGCAGATGAAGCATAGACTTCAAACTGCTGCATAAAATTATCCGTGCATTTAAATCCCTGCTCCGAAAGCGTTCTCTTCAGTTTCTTTTTCATTCCGGTCATCCCGGAAGCTGCCCTGCGCTTCTTCTTTTCATCAGCGTGTCGGAGCATCTCCTCCGAAAGCTCATAGTCATATCCGGTAATATAAATATTCACATCAAGAAGCGTTTCAACTTCGCTCTGCAGCAGAGCCAGAACCTCCGCCAGTGTATCAACATGAGTCTGAAGCTCCATGAGACGGCTGGTCTTTCCTGTGGAATTGGCCTGTTCCCTCAGTTCATCAATAGCACGGTCGATCTGGCGAATCCCTTTATAGCGATCAACCATGCGCATTTTCATGACAACCTTCGTCCCCGGCAGGTTAAAAAGCCCGTTTCCCCATGCATTTCCCACTACAGTGGGATAATCCATAATACGGAAATTATGTGTGATCAGATTATCATATCTGACAGTCCTCCCGCTCAGACGAATTTCATCCGGAAGAATCCAGTCCATATAGTTTTCTCTGGATACACTGTTTATCTCCCTCTCATCAAAATCCATAGTGTAATTGTACTTCAGAAATACCGCCAGTTCCTTCTCCGACAGGATATGGCACTCCATTTCCCCGGAACGCATTGTATCAATCATATTGCGCGCCTGGTTCATAAGCATGTCGCGATCATCACTGAAAAACACCATATAATAACAGGGAACATACACCTTGTTCTGCTCGTTGATGACATGGATCTGCTCCATGCGCTCATAAACAATCTCCACACGCGATGTCAGCTCATCCTCATTGAGAAGCCCGTTAATATAGGCCTCCTTCAGCTCCTGGATTTTCTTTTCTTCTGTCAGCAGATATCTGTCATACAAAACGGGCCGCTCCAGTTTTACAAGAGCCGCAGATTCCGAACCGGAAATAGTTCTGAGAACAGAGCCAAACATCTGATCAATCATCTGATTCTGCCGCTGCAGTGTATAGAATCGAAATTCCACATCCGGGATTTCCACAGCAATTCCCCAGTACCTTCCTCCATACTCAATGAAATTTCCGTCAATTCCTGTAAACGGCGTAATGTCCGACAAAGGAGGAATTTTTTTCTCAGGCTCTTTGCGAAACACTTTGTGACGGGCTGCATATTTCAGGAACCCGTATACCATCATGTAAGTTTTTTCTCCATCTACCGGAACCACCAGAACAGCCGTCAGAACCGCCATAATCAGGCTTAGTCCGTAGCGAAAGGGGAGATTGGAAAAAAGTACAGAAACCACAATCATAATTCCCACAAGGCCCACCGCCACATCCGGTATCTCTACGCCCTTGAAAAACTCCATTACGACTTTTGTTTTTTTCGGTATTATTCTCATGATTTATCTTTCCCTCCGCCTTTTCCTGAAGTTCTGCGGTATCCGGGATCTGTTCCGCCCTCACGCATGTCTGACTTTTCTATCGGCTTTTTATAATCCGCCCATCCGGACTTGTAGCTCTTAAATCCCACATAATTGTACGACTTTCCTCCCGCCTCGTCTTTCCAGGAATAAGATTTCCCTCCTGATGTCCCATAAGACGCGAATCTTGTGAAATCACTCTCTGAGGCATAGCTTCCGGACAAAGATGAGCCCGCTGTTTTTATTCTTCCGCTCTCCGGCTCCGCCCCGGTTCTGTCTACACGAAGTGCACCGGGAATGCTGATGCCCGAAAAACGCACTCTTTCATCCTTCCCGGAAAAATCCTTTTCTTCCATCCCCGGAATCAGAGTTTTTCGCACATGCCAGCTTCCGTCTTCCATTCTGTTTGCCGGCATAAAAGATGATCCGCCTCTTCCTCCGCCATCATACTGTTTTTGTATAAAACTGCCGATGAACTTTCTGTCTATCCCCTGCGCTCCGCCGATGCCAAGAGAACTGCGGCCGTATCCAAACTTTCCTTCCATATTGCTGCGCCGTCTGAAGTCTGCAGAAACCAGACCTTTGGGAACAGCATTCCTGTCTCCCTTTTTCTGCCCTATATCAATCGTCTTATACAGTCCGCTTACCGGCTTACCGGAAATATTGCCTGCCGCATTCTTTTCATTTCTGATATTAAGAGAGCGCGAAGACCTGCTGCCTGACACCGAACCACCAGTTCTCCCACCACCAGGTCTTCCTCCGCCCCGAAACGCCATGGCTTTTTCCCGCTCCGCTGCTGTCTGCAGCATTTTACCCTCTGTTCCGGGAGTCTGACCGATTTTACCTTTCAGACTGCTTCCCATCTGCGACGCACGTCTGGATACAGCCATTTTTCCATGTCTGATAGCAGCTCCCGCTGTGGCTCCAAACAGCGCACCGCCCACTATATTGCCCGTCATAGCCTCCGACTGTCCCGCCTGATAGCTTAAAAGCGAAGTTATCATGGGGCCCATCTTATACACTGCCCATGCGCCTCCGGCCATGAAAAACAACTTGAGGAAATACGCAGCCTCCTGACTGCTCCCTAATTCAAACTGAATGGTATTGCCCATGACAATTGGCAGCAGCATAATATACAGCCGCATACCAATTACCGAACCAAATCCGCTGAAACATTTGGCAATAAAAATTTCACGCCATCGCGAAAATTTCTCTCCGTCATCCAGGGGCATCATTGCCACAAAATAAGGAGAAACCACATACAGAAGCAGTACTTCAAAAACACGCTGAATAAAAATAATAAGACAGACTGCCAGCGTAAATACCAGAAAAAAACAGATCATAAATCCTATCAGGTAATCAAAATCGGCAAGGTTAAATACCTCTGTTACCTCGCTAATCTTCCAGTACTGCTTCTGTCCCGTGTAAAACGGATAACGGACCGTATCCGTACTTGTTCCCAACGCGCCCCCCAGAATGCTGTTTTCCGATGAAAGATTGAATTTATCATTTTTAGCCGCATTCATCGATACAATAACAAAAATCATTCTGGACAGACTGTCCCCACCGCTGCTCCCCATGGCCGCCGCAATACCTTTAAGAATAACCATAGAAAGCTTTAAAATGAAATATGCAAAAAACGGAATGGAAAACAGAGATATAAACGTTTTAAAAAAAGCTGACAATACTCTTGATACCGGCCTTTTATTCTCAAAATCCAGATCAAATGCAGACCTGGCAGTCGCGATAATTGTCAGTATCAGTGCAATAGCCAGGCCTCCCAGAGTCAGAGCCCAGAACAGTGTGCTTATTGTCTTCTGCTGAAAAAGTACTTCCAGCAGAGGCCCCGTAATCTTTTCATTTCCATTGATATAAGTGACATCTCTCAGGCCTATAAATGTATCAAATGCTGTCTGAAGATAATCTATCAGTTTAAGCAGTCCCGAGAGAAGCATGTAATACCATGTCGATGCAACGGTCATCCACAGATCCAGGAAAAATCCCACTGCATCCTCCAGAACCGGTATCAGAACGGGCGCAAGCACATTTTCAAACAGCCATCCAAGCACAGTTGTCAGTAAATCTGAAACAAAATTAAATACAGGACCAAGCAGATTGCTGAATACCCAGTCGGCTATTTTTTCAAAAAGTCCCAGATATGCTATTTCCAAACGCTCACCCCCTATTTTCCGGTATATTTCTGACTCTCCGCATTCTGCTTTTGCTCCTGTCCGCTCCCCATTGCCTTTCCGGCCATCTGACCCGCACTGAGAATGGCACTGGTTCCTCCCGTCGCCGCCGCCATACCAGTCGAAGCCACTCCGGTAAGTACACCCGTCAGAAACGCTGCTGACTGCTGTGCTGCCTGTGCCGCTTCCGGATTCAGGATCTGAAGAATCAGGTGCTGGCTCTTATATACCGCCCATGCACCTCCAATGATAATAATCATCTTTAAAACTATGTTAATGGTGTCCCCGCCCGGAAGGGCCGGATCATAAAGCACCAGATTGTTTCCCCCGACAACCGGAACCAGCATCAGATAGTACTTCATGGCAAACACAACCCCAAAACCGGAAAAAAACTTCGCTACGAAAAGCTCCCGCCATTTCCGGAAGATCATCCCGTCGTCCAGAGGGATGGTGGATACAAACAGCGGCGCTACCAGATAAAGAAGCAGGATCTCAAACAGCCGCCGGATAAACAGCATCACAGCTCCTGCCATTACAAAAAGCATGGTAACCGCACACGCATAACCCAAAACAAAATTTATATTTCCCGTATGGAAATCTGCTTTTACCTGTTCAAAATCCCCGTAATCTTTATCCCCTCTCAGATACGGGCCTCGCGCTTCGTCTGACAGAGTGGGATTTCTGCCATCGTCAATATCAGAATATATGTCATCAACCGGATCCCTCTCTGATGTGGTCATCTTATCAGCATCCAGCACAGACATAAGGAATATCAGCGTCCCGGGAGTTGTATCCTCCGTGCCCATAGCCACATTAAACGCTGCATTTGCCTGACGGGTAATTGCCGTAGAAGCCTGAAGAAGCGCCACACAAAGAAAGGGAATCAGCATAAAATTTACTGCGGCACGCATTCCCGCCGCCAGAACCTTGCTGATAGGATTTTTGTCCTCCAGTGCCATGTCAGACATGGATTTTACAGTGCGGTAAATAGTAAATATAAAGCAGATTGCCACAGCCATTACCGTAACATACAGAAACCCCCTGCTTACCGCACTCAGCTCAAAAAACGCGTCCAGAAGATAGGTGCTGTGATTATCCACCTTTACTGAGGATACCCCCGCAAAAATATTAAATATGGCACAGATAAAATCCACTGCTTTGCACAGGAAAATCAATCCGAGAGCAACCCAGTCAGCAAACATAAACCAGACTACCCTCAGAAAATACTTGCTTATTATCTCCAGGATTCCCTGCATTACAGGTGCAAACACCTTATCAAATACTTCTGCCAGAACAGACTGAAGCGCACTGATAAATGAATCCATCCCTCACTCTCCCGTATTCAAATCCTGTCCCGTGTCAGCGTACTTTCATGTTCCGTTTCGTATATCTCACAAAAACAATTCCGCCCACTATGAGCAGGACAACAAGGGCTACCGCAAATATAGCATACAGATTCAGGCTGAAACTCAGTGAAAAATCATATGAACTTTCATTGCCCGCCTGATCCGTCAGAATCAGCTGATAATTTCCGGGGCTGTTTATTTCTGTCCCGTGAAATTCCTGAGGCTCCTCTCCGTCTTTTATCAGAACAACGTCCGCTATATCCTCAGATAAGTATGTAATGGAAGCCGTGCCTTTCGTTAATTTGAGCTCCGCCTCCGGTGCAACGCTGTCTCTTACCAGAACTGCCTGTATGGTATCGTTACCCGCGCCGGAAAGCAGAATTTCATAAACTCCGTCCTCCTCCATCCGGACATATCTCTCATGCTCCGGTGTTATCTTTTCGCTGTCAAAAATAATCTCACTGATACGCATTCCCATAGGTGCCGTATACAGATTTGTCTCTCTCAGATACGTTCCCACCGTAAAATGGAACGTCGAACCTCCCATTTCCAGGCGGTAGGAGCCCCTGTCTTTCAAAGGCACAGCCGATGCGTATTCAATCATGCTGCCATCCTTATAAAGCGCGTACTCTGTCTCAGCCCCCAGATAAAGAACAGCTTCCGCACAACCTGTCATTCCCTCGGGAACACTGGAAGAAAAGCTTCTTCCGTCAGCAGTTGTGATGTCATAGCGCCCTGAAACGGGATTGTAGGACTGCACAATGGCTCCCACTGCACTCATCTCTGTTTCACTGCCGGAATCTTCCGCCGTCCCGCTGCCCTCTTCATCTGTACCTTCGGGTATACTTTCCTGTGCACCGGCGGATTCTCCGGAAATACTTTCCTCCGACGCAGTCTCCGCTCTTTCTTCCGAGTCAGCGGAAGGCTCTGTCTCCTGTCCGATTTCTCCTGGTACTCCGCTTCCCGTCCCCTCATAGAAGTCCAGGATCTCCTGTGCTTTGGCAGCAGCCTCTTCCGCAGCTGAAGCAGAATTCCCTGCCGCCTCCGTTACCGGGACTTTATCCTGAATCCTGAAACGAAATACTGCTTTATACTCTGTCTGCTGGGAGAGGGGAAGCTCCGGATTTACAACCCCGGAAAGTCTCAGCACATATGTCCCCCTTTCTCCCACCATCTGTCCTGATGCATATTCCATCCTGACTCCGTCTTTTTCCATCGTCCAGGTAAGGTTGGCAGGAATATCCACATACACAGGCACATCACTGAATCCGCCGTTTCCCACATTGCTGTAAATAAAAAACTGCCCGGCCATAGACTCCTCATATGTCCCGTATTCCTCATGATACTGTTCTGACAGAGTCACTTCCTCTACGCCGGGAACAAGAGATGCCTCATCATCTTCCTCTGTTACCTGTGCTGCCGCCCCCGGCCCATAACCGGAATCCCCGTCTTCATTCCCGGAACGATATGTACTTTCCGAATCTCTCTCATCCCCGGTTCCGCCATAGTTATAATACGTTACCTGTGCTGCCGACCGAATCGGGGCTGCCAGCGCCAGCGCGGCAGCAAGAAGAAAAATCCCACTTCTGTGTTTTTTCATACTTTTCCTCCCTATTCAGCCATCTGCGCAGACTCTTCCGTCCCGGCAGATTCCAGAACAAGATAATTTCTATCCCCCAAATCGTAAAATACCTCATCTCCGAAAAAGGCGTTCATCCGCACCTCAGTCAGATCCATCGTTCCCATCTGATACAGAGGACATTTATAGCTTGGCGTAAATTTCGTCTTCAGCGGATAATTTCCGAAAGTTACAATAATGGCATTTCCCGTATCTGTCTTGTTATTTAATTTCTGAAGCTCGGAAGGATATATCAGCGGGCGGGTCTGCAGCTGACTGGAAACATTGATATTTCCTGACTTATCGCCCATACTGCTGGAAATACTGGATGTGGATACCGTCATATTTCCGCAGAGCTTTGAGAACTCTTCGCATGTTTCAATATCATTTGAGCCGATAAACATCTTCATACCGCAGTTACTCTTGACAATATTGGCTACCGTATCGCCATACACATTATTCAGCTGTGCATAGGACTGCACTACCATGTTAAACCAGATCTTTCTGCTTCGTCCTACTGTAATCATCTTGTCGAATTTATCGATCTTCGGCATATTTCCAAACTCATCAAGAATAAAATACACGTTTCTCGGCAGGCTCAGATCCTCACGGAAAGAAGCCACTTTAATAAGTGCCTTATAAATGCATAAAATGAATACTGCCGCCAGAGCGTGTCTGGTATCCTTTTCATCCGGAATCTTAAGAAACAGCGCTGTAGGCGTGCTGGCGAACTGAGCCGGATCAATGTCTGTGTCAGAAGTCAGTGAACACAGCCCCTCATCATTAAACATGGACATCTTGTCAAATGCTATGGACATATAGCTGGCAAGTGTGCTGTCTGCGGCTGAAAGTACCTGCTTGGAAAGGCTTACCGCCTTGGAAAGTCTGGAACGTCCCTTGAAATAATTCCGCAGTTCCTCATAGTCATTCTCCGAATTTCCGATTGCTTTATTGATATTATAGAAGCAGAACTTCTCCCTCGTCATCTCAAGTTCCGGCTTCTCGCTGTCCTCAAGCATGGCCAGACAAACGGCCATAATAATTGAGCGTGCCCCCTTCTCCCACACAGGGTCATCCTTGGACTCAATCGGGCAGAGCACGCTGATAAGGTCATTCAGATCTTCATACATCTCATCATAAATCTTCTGCTTGGCTATCTTGATTACCGTCAGAAGTTTTTTTCTGTGAGCGTATGCCTTCCCCTCATACTCATACCACTCATCCCCATATTCCTCACGGGGATCCGTGAGTTCCAGATCACTCTCATCCACTTCGTCTCTTCGTATGTAGATTTCATTTCCTGTTTTAAGATACTCCTGATACCGATCGTAGATATCCCCCAGCGGATTCCATCTGAAGGAACTGTACGGGTCTCTCAAATCCAGTACCATGGTTTTATAACCGCGTTTTGCCAGAAGAGCACTGTGCAGCTGGAACAGTTCCCCTTTCGGATCCGTGCAGATCATGGAGGAGCCGGCCGACGACTGAGCCAGAATCTGGATCATGGGATTGATAAAGGTCGTTGTCTTACCACTTCCCGTAGAACCGATAATGAGTCCATGCATAGGAGAAGCCAGATTCAGATTCAGTTCCTTTTTTTTCCTGTCATACAGCGCATATACAGGCACTCCGTCTTTTTTTGAATCATTGAGCTTTGTAAACCGATACGGTGTAAAATTAAAGTCTCTCTCTTTATCCGTCATAAATCTGGAGTTTTCCAGATTGCTCTCAAAACCCTCAGCCTTCCCTTTCATAAGTTTCCTGGAACGTCTTGCAGTAGGTCTTGAAAAAAGCATTACACAGAGCACTATCAAAACAAGGAGACATACTCCCAGAAGATACACTTCCGGCCGAAGCAGCACCGACGGAGAAAACAGCCCGGTATAATTGCCGGTTCCCAGCGCCACAGGCAGCTGATACAGCAAAACCCCTGCCAGATATCCCAGTATCAGAATTCCTACCAGAACCGACAGGGCAATCAGTATAATCTTCTTAATCATGTATCTTCCTCCTTGACGTAACGCCTGCAGGTCAAAATAGCTGCCGCCGCAGCAGCCGTCCCCAGAATCAGTATCTTCCACCAGCTTCCAGACAGAAACCTGCTCCATCTGTCCGATATGTTTATAAGTGAAATCAGAAATGCCGCCAGATTAAATCCAATATGAAATACCACAGAATAAAAAATATTATTCTCCCGAACTGCTATCCAGGACAGAACCATCCCCATTGCAAAGGCATAGAGAATCCAGACAGGATATATATGACACAGAGCAAAAAAAACTGTGGAAATCAGAACAGCCCACCTTACAGAAAGCTCTGTTTCAAGCCTCTTAATCATAAATCCCCGAAATACAACTTCCTCCATAACCGGCGCCAGCAGTACATTGGTCAGCGCCATCAAAAGCCGATCATAACCGTAAAATGCCGTGGACGTAAAAGATGTATAATTGCCCCATAACCAGGAAATTTCGGGAAGCAGAGTAAGAAGCGCCGATATTCCGACTGAAAAGCTGAGTCCCATTGCCCCCAGAAGCAATATTTTCTTTCTGCCGTCTTCCGGAACAGAAAGCGAGATCTCCTGCAGAACCTTCTCTCTCCGTTTTTTCAGAAACAGCCAGATACAGAACAGCGTTCCCACCGCATAATAAAAGTTTCCGCTTTCCCTGGCAATTTCCTCAGTAGTCCTGTCTCCTCCGATAAACATTCCGGCTCCCATGAACAAAGATGGCAGCAGTAAATACAGCAGTGCCGGACGAAATGCCCGGATCAGCAGTGCTGTCATTTTCCATACCTTCTGCTGCCAGCTTAATTCACTCTTCAAAAGTCAAAACGGATCCGAAACCCGTCACTTCAAAAATCTCCATAATCTGAGGCGATACATGGCATAAAACCATGCTCCCGTCCTCCATGGTTCTGATTTTTTTCTGCGCAGACACAAAGGCCCGCAGCCCCACAGATGATATGTACACCGTTTCCTCCATATCAATAATCAGCTCTTTTTCTCCCTCCGCAAGGCAGCTTTTCAGCCTTTTATCCAGTTCGGGAGCTGTCACTGCATCTATTCTTTTAGGTGTTTTTATTTCTGTCATTTTTAATCCGTCCTTCTTAAAAAAATATATAATACCCCTATACCCCTATCATATTATGTTATCTTTTAGGGATTTCAAGGTCAACGAATCACACGCCAGTGGATGGTTTTTTCTCCCAGTGGTCACAGTTCCTCGCTTTTATTTCGGTTAAATATATATTATGATTGTAATCAATCAGAACATTTTTTCCCTGATTTCTCAACGAAAGGAGACGAGATAACATGACATGCAATTCAGACGACTGTCGGAGCAATCCGCGCATCATGGCTGCCTCCTCTTTTCTCTCTGAAAATACGGTATTTCATGACTTTCCAGCCAGTATAAATGAATGGCCTTCCGTATCCCGTTTTTTTTCAGAGTGGGCCGGGAAAAATGAATGCCCTGACTCCTGCGCTCTTCTTATGGAAATGGCTCTGGAAGAACTCTTTACCAACACAGCAAGCTATGGATACCCTGAAAAAAATGGTTTTATCCTGATCATTCTCTTTTCCGATCCGGAAAAAAAATATCTTCAGATAACACTGGCAGACAATGGCATACCTTTCAATCCGCTAAAACGCCGTGAGCCGGATATGACTCTTTCTGTGGAGGACATGCCGGTAGGCGGGCTTGGCATCCATATGGTAAGAAAATTTATGGATCATGCTGAATACAAACGCCATCTGGGCTGTAACATATTTACTTTCCGCAAATATATCCCCGAGCAGGAGAAAGGAGATTCTCTATGAACGACAACCTCTACCGTGAAGATTATGAAGCTCTTGTTTTTTCTGATGAACCGGTACCGGAGAAATCCACAGAACAGACTCAGGCCCCATCCATGCAGGAAACCATCTCACTTACCACAGAAGACGGATTAAACTATATCTTTATTCCACTGGGAATTTTCAGCGTGGATGACAGAGAATATCTGCTGGTCCGGGATTTTGCACAGGAAGATGAAAATATCCATCTTCTTCTCCACACCACGGATGAAAACGGAGACGATTCGTTTGAGACCGTCAGCGGAGAAGAATTCAACCAGGTCATGCAGGATTTTGAAAATTTCATATCCCACATATCATCAGAAGAGCAGAGCATGCCGGATTAAATATATTATAATCTTTTCTGATTTCCGGAATATCCTGCCCACTGAAGGCGAATCTGTGTCTTTTTCCTTCTGGACAGCGGAATCGTCTCTCCGTCACAAAGTATTATCTCCTGTCGTCCCACAGCCTTTATCCACGCCAGATTGACAACTATGTCTCTGTAACACTCCACAAAACGTCCGTCACTGCACAGCCTGCGCGATATATCTTTAATAGAATTTTTTATTTTTATTTTTTTCCCCCAGATAAGACGAATATAAACGGCTCTCCGAATACACTCAACAAAGACAATGTCCCGATAAAATATGGACTGTTTTTTTCCGTCCGCCTCTATTTCCAGCCTGGGATCCGCACCGGTTTCCAGGATGATATCCATGGAATCAAGCAACAGTTTCTCTGCCATGTCCTGAGATTTAAGAATATAGCGGAAAGCAGAAACCGTATATCCCTCCAGCACATAATCCATATAATCCGTGTAAATAATAATGGGAACATTCCGATCCTGACGCCGTATCCGGCGAAGCAGTTCCATTCCTCCGTCTTCTGCTTTTCCGGGTTCAATAATAATTGCCTCAAAGGAATCGGGAAAATACGATTCCAGAAACACATCAAAATTCTCATATCTGCGGATAAAGCCTTCTTCAGTCTGAGGCATACCGCTGTAATGCGACTCCAGACACTTTATTGTTTTTTCACAGCTTTCCATATTTTCATCCACAACAGCAATTATCATTCTTTATACCCGCCTCGCCAAATCCGGAATATTTACCAAAAAATGCTTTCATTTATATAGGTACATAAAACTTCAAAAACTCTTACTCAAATTTATTTTTTTTTAAACATAAAAAAATACAGACACCGGCACAGCTGGTAGTCTGTCTCATATTTCTACATTATTCCGCTTTATTTTATCCTGTTGTCAGCATTTCTTTCCAGTGTCAAAGATGCCGCATCAGGCATCAAAAACATCCGTCCGGGACGGAAAATTATATTCAGATTTAAATTTCCGGAAAATCAGGACACTTTTTTGATGTATGTATTGAAAAACCACATATATTCGTATAAAATGTACTGCACATGGCCGCAAACACAGAGCTATTTACTTTCCATAGTTTATATCCCTTGTTCCGAAACTTAAACCGGAGGATGCTTATGGTTGAAATTTTTGATAATCTGACACAATTTCTTGCCGCATTCATTGCCTGCCTTCTGTCATCCATACTATATCTTCGCAGCCGCAGGCAGCCTTATTTTCTTCTGGCCTGTTTTTACGGCTGTTTTATGCTGTCAGGGATCTACTGGATGCTTTATACCATTCTGATTACCGATTCTCCCCCCATGTTTTACGTGGCAGATATCGGCTGGATATCAGGATATCTTTTTCTGTATCTGCTCCAGGACGCCCTGTCTGACAGCCATGAACGGGCTTTCAAATGCAGAAGTATGTGGCTTGCTCCGCTTATTGAGATTCCATTAACAGCATATTTTATCAGTATAGGAACTGTAATTTACAACCTTATTACCGGCGGTATTTTTCTGACTCTTGTCCTGCGGTCTGTCCGGGGATTTGTATATCAGCGAAAGCAGCCTGGCTCTAAAAAATGGTATTTTCATTTTTCGCTCCTGTGTTTTCTTATGCTTGAAAACTGCCTTTGGCTTTCCAGCTATCCATGGGTAAGTAATACTTTGACAAATCCCTATTTCTGGATCGATTTTACAGTAACAGCATCACTATTCTGCATGCTTCCTGCTGTGAGAAAGGCGGTAAACCAATGACTTACATAGAAAATATTTTTGTGTGCATCGCTGCTCCCCTGCTCATCACAGCTCTCTGTATGGGCAGAAGATACCTTCGTTTTTTTCTTTTCTGCTTTGCCGGAATGGGAGCATGCATGCTCTCAGCATATATTAATACCTTTATTGCCTCCCTTTATGGAGCATCCCCCTTCAATACCACAGCCGAAATTGCTCCTGTTGTGGAAGAAATCATGAAATTTCTTCCCCTTTTGTTTTATCTTCTGGTATTTGAGCCTGAGCCCGATAAAATAAAAAATGCCATCCTGACCATCGCTGCCGGATTCGCTACATTTGAAAACATTTTCCATCTGATAGACAACGGTGCACAGAATATAAGTTTTCTGCTGATGCGGGGATTTGGAGCAGGAGCCATGCATATTATCTGCGGCGCAATCATCGGAAGCGGACTTACCTATGTATGGCGGAGAGAATGGCTGAAAATTGCCGGTACACTGGGACTTTTAGGCGCATCCATTGCATTTCACGGAATCTACAATCTGCTCATCGCCTATGGCGGAGAAGTGCAGTATATCGCTTATGTTCTCCCGGTACTTACTGTTTTTCTGAGTATTATATTAAGCAAGCTGGTTTTCCCAAAACTCCGGGATAAAATTTCAGCATAGTTTTTCTTTTCCGCCGGATTATTATCCGGCAGACAAAACAGCAATGCCCCCGGCTCTGTATCACTGCCGGGGGCATTATATATAACATTATCTTATTTTATACAGATTCTGCCTGCTCCATATCTGTTTACTCAAATTCTATGGTTGCCGGCGGCTTCGGAGACATATCATAGCATACTCTGTTTACATTGTCCACTTCTGCCAGGATACGATCCGTAACCTTCTGCAGCACATCCCAGTCCACACGCTCAATGGTGGCGCTCATGGCGTCAATCGTATTGATAGCGCGGATAATTACCATGTAATCAAAGGATCTTGCATTGTTTTTCACTCCGACTGACTTGAAATTCGGCACAACTGTGAAATACTGCCATACCTTCTTATCCAGTCCGGCCTTCTCAAATTCCTCTCTCAGAATCGCATCGGATTCGCGCACTGCCTCCAGACGATCCCTTGTAATGGCGCCCAGACATCTTACTCCGAGTCCCGGTCCCGGGAACGGCTGACGGTAAACCATACTGTGGGGAAGCCCAAACTCTACACCGCAGGCACGGACCTCATCCTTGAAAAGCTGCTTTAACGGCTCTACCAGCTTAAATTTCAGATCTTTCGGAAGTCCGCCCACATTGTGATGGGATTTTACCATCTTGGCTGTCTTTGTTCCGCTTTCGATGATGTCAGGATAAATCGTTCCCTGTCCGAGGAATTCGATTCCTTCAAGTTTTCTCGCCTCTTCCTCAAACACACGGATAAATTCTCCGCCTATAATTTTACGTTTCTGCTCGGGATCCGATACATTCTCCAGTTTGCCCAGGAAACGCTCTGATGCATCCACATAGATCAGATTTGCATGAAGCTGATCGCGGAATACCTGCACTACACTCTCTGACTCATTTTTGCGCATAAGTCCATGATTTACATGCACGCATACCAGCTGCTGACCGATTGCCTTAATTAACAGAGCAGCCACAACGGATGAATCAACACCGCCTGACAGAGCAAGAAGTACTTTCCCGTCGCCTACCTGACGGCGGATCAGCTCAACCTGATCCTCAATAAAGTTTTTCATATTCCAGTTTGCCTTTGCCCCGCACGTGTCAAAAACAAATTTTTTGAGTGTCTCCTCATCCGGCAGCTCTTTAAGCTGCGTCTCACATTTAGAGGATGGATAATCGACAGAAATGACAGGATAGTCCAAATCATATAATTCCGGCCGAACCTCCACAGCCCTGCCGTCCACAACTCTGTTTTCCCCTCCATTGAGGATGATTCCTTTTACATTGTCCAGCGCCTTCAGTTCTTCCACTGTGATATCGTGGGGATGAATTTCACTGTACACGCCAAGATCACGAATCCGGCGCGCCAGCACGGTATTTTCCGTACTGCCCAAATCAAGAACTACAATCATATCCTGTTTCACGGTCTGTCTCTCCTTTGTATTTTAAGATTAACCGCCCCGCCTTTGACGGACTGGCTGTTTTTATTATAACTTACTGTTTTCAAAAAAGCACCCGTAATTTACCAATTCCCGCTATTTTTACAGGTATTTCATTCCGCGGTCTTTCCCGCCGCCATTTTACATATTAACCACATGAATAGGCCTGCCTTCAAGAAATGCCCGTATATTTTCCGCCGTAGCATCCATGATTCTCTGGCGGGCTGCCTGCGCCGCCCAGGAAATATGAGGCGTAATAATGCAGTTTTGAGCATACAGAAGCGGATTATCTCCCCGAATCGGCTCAGTGGAAACCACGTCCAGACCGGCTGCATACACTTTTCCACTGTTCAGAGCCTCAGCCAGATCTTTTTCCACAATCAGGGGACCTCTGCTGTTATTGATAATAATAACTCCATCCTTCATCTTCTCTATATTTGTCCTGTTAATAATCCCCTCTGTCCCGGGGAAAAGCGGACAGTGAAGGAAAATCACATCGGACCGGGAAAACAGCTCATCCAGGCCCACATATTCCGCCACTTTTCTTCCTTCCTCACATTCCTGCGGATCGCACGCAATTACCTTCATATCCATGGCATTTAAAATCCTTGCAGTCGCCTGCCCGATCCGCCCCAGTCCGATTATACCTGCAGTCTTTCCGTAAAGTTCTATCATGGGGAAATCCCAGTAACACCAGTCGTCACTCTTTTCCCACTTTCCCTCTTTGACCGTCCTGTCATGATGACCGTAATGAGAACAGATCTCAAGAAGAAGACCGACTGCATACTGCCCCACAATCTGTGTTCCGTAGGATGGCACATTTACAACGGGAATGCCCTTTTGGGCCGCATATCCGTAATCCACCACATTATATCCCGTTGCCAGAACAGCAATAAGCTTCAGATCAGGACATGCATCGATGACTGCCCGTGAAATCGGGGTCTTGTTGGTAACAGCGATCTCCGCACCTTTCAGCCTCTTTGCTATCAGCGGAGAGTCCACAGTTGACGTTCTGTCATAAACCGTAACATTTCCCAGTTTCTGAAGCGGTCCCCAGCTCAAATCTCCCGGATTTTCCGTATATCCGTCCAAAACTACTATTTCCATACAGTCTCCTTTCCGGTCTTTCATGCCTGCCGGTCAAAAGAAGCAAAACAGATTTTATTTCCATGATCTTCTATCAGCCTTTTCAAATCAGAAAAAGCGAGCCAGACAGAGGCCGTGTTATCATTGGGATGAACTCCCACAGATTTATCACTCTGAAGATCTTTATCGAATACCACTATTACCGATTTATCGTCATTATTTAAAACTCCGAAAGGCGAAACACATCCCTGCTCCACACATAAATATTTCTGCAGGCGTTCGGCAGAAGCAAAACTCAGTTTTGTGCTTCCTATCTGTCCGGCCAGCGCTTTCAAATCAATTCTCTTTTCTTCCGGAGCCGTAACCAGATAATGAATCTTTCCCTTTGCATCCCGCAGAAAAAGATTTTTGCACACTGTCCCCTTTTTTGTAATCCCGGCCGCATCCATCTCCTCCATGGTGTAAACCGGCTCATGCTCCATACATTCAAAGGCAATTCCTTTTTCATTCAGAAGATCATATACCCCTTGTCTGTTATACATATCGTTCCTCCCAAAGCCGCATTAATAGTCCCGAACGGGATTTTACTGCCATTATAGGAAACGTAAAACTGCTTGTCAATACAACAGAAGCAGGACGCTCAGGCAAACTGTCATCAGCTGACCGTACTCCCTGCCGGCTGCTGCCCCATCAGCTTTTCCAGCATTTCTTCAATCTGTTCCTTTTCCCCGCTTCCGTTTGTCATAAATCTCAGCAACGGAATTTCATACAGTTCCATAATATGATCCTTCTGTCGATCCCGCGCAGCCTGCACCGTGTCCTTCCCGTGATAATTGTATCCGTCAACTTCTATCGCCACTACAGGCTTCTTGCTGATTCTGTTGTATATTAAAAAATCCAAATGCGCAGCCGGATTCATGACAAATTTAATCTCTTTTTCATTTAATAACCGGGTATTTTTAATCAGCATATTCAGTGGAAAATGACAAACCACACTCAGGCTTGAATACCTGTTATCCGAAATAATCTCATCAATCAGAGAATACATTAAATTTTCAGAATCATATTCTGATATCTTTTTGTGTTTTTGCAGATATGCTATTCTTTCTTCCGTATACTGCCTGTAAAGATAGTCAAAAATTGAATTAACCTTACTTTCAATAACCTCAAAATTATTATATTGAATATAATCTATCAAGTCTGTTATATTGCGTTCTTTTTCCTGCCGGTTTCCAGTCACAACCAGCATCAGTCTTTTTTTTGCTCTTGATACAGCGACATTAAGCAGATATGGATCATCCACAAAATCTGATATCTCATCATCCACTGTAGATATTATAATATTATCTTTTTCCCTGCCCTGAAACTTATGTACAGTTGCGGCCTCTATGTCCTTAATTTCTTTCCCCAGAGCCTTTACCTGATTTTTATATGGTGCTATAATTCCCGTTTCTTCCGGATCCATGGCATATACCGGTATAATTTCTTTTTTAATGACATCTATCTGGCGCTGGCTGTAGTGATCACGTGCATGATTCCCTGCAACTGTTTTTACCACTGACAGAACATCCTTTTCTCCGTTGTCTTCTGTCATAATAATCAATTCTCCGCGATAAAATTTCTGATTGCAGAAATTAATTATCTTAGGATGGCATCTGTAATGCTCCCGGAGCAGTGTCTGCGTCACATCCGGCATAACCTCCAAAACAGACTGCAGAAAGCTCCGTGTATATTGATATCCATCTCTCAGATTAAAAGCGTCAAATATATCATTTGCCCTGACTCTTATACTATCCGGAACCACATTGGGAAGCTGTCTTGTGTCTCCTACAATTACTACATTTCTCGCACAGGAAAGTGCCAGAGCACCTGTTGCTATATCGACCTGCGAAGCCTCATCCATAATAAGGTAATCATATATCACATTGAAGTTAAGACTGCTTCTGGGCGAAAACGTTGTGCTTAATACAACCGGATATTCTTTTAAAAAGTCATATGGTTTTTTCCACAAATCCCCCTCACTGAATATCTTTCTTTGTCCGTTTCCTCCATATTTTTTCGCCAGCGTATCTTTCAGCACTGCCATTGAGTCACTGCACATTTTGTCAAGAAGATCTTTATTGACAGTACTAAGATATCTTTCAATATCGGCTGCTTCCTCAGAAAGTTCCCTCTGTTTGGCACGGTAATACATAGCCTGAAGAACTGTAATTATCTTTGAAATATTCTTACTGTAAAATTTCCAGCCTGTCACTCCATATTTTAAAAAGGCCTTTGCCTTAAACAAAAATCCGACTGCCTGTTTCGCTTCCAGAATCATCTGGCTTTCCTGCCACAGTTCCATCCAATCCTCTGAGGACAGATTCTTCCCGGTCTTTAAATATTCTGTATTGATATCTGATTCCCTGACATATTGATTGAAATATTCCACTTCTGTGGTTATGCGAGAAAGCTCCTGTCTCAGACATGCCAGCCTTTCCTGCTTATCAAAAAAAGATTTTAACTCTTCAGACTGCTCTGCAATTTTCTCTCTTAATACATCGGGAGCCTCTTCTGTTTTCCATGCCGAAAAATCAGGATAATTTACAATCTGGTACTCAACAAAACTCTTCCTGTTTTCTCTTCTTCCCAGGGATGCCACAACAAATTCCAAATTATATTTGGGAGATGATAATTTCTCATACACATTTTTAATAGCTGAATTATTGTTGGATACTACCTGCACCGTCTGTCCCCGCATTAATATATTAGTAATAATATTTAATATTGTCTGGGTTTTTCCCGTTCCCGGCGGCCCCTGAATAATGCTGATCTGATTTTCAAAAGCTCTTTTGACCGCTTTATACTGGCTGTTGTTGCATCCAAACGGGAAAACAGGCGCAAATTCACAATCTGTTCCTCCGATCTGCAATGATGACGGTTCCAGATATTTTGCCAGAGCCACATCACTGCCCACAAAAGACAGCTTTTCAAATTTTCTGACCAGCAGTTTTTCTCCTGTCTCTCCGTTTTCAATATCACTCAAAGCTGCAACCTGTTTAATATACTCAAACACATTTGCAGACTGACTCTCCCCTAAAACAGAGCGGACAATATTTAAATTACTCTCATGATAATCTTTTGCACTGCCATTTCCAAAACAAATATGCCAATATGAATCATCCGTACCTTTAAATACATATATGGCCGCAATATTAAAAAGCTGCCGTCCTCTGCTGTTAATATGGTACTGTTCAGGATCCAGAATTTCCGGTTCTTTCAGCCATTCCACATCAGAGCATTTATAGGATCGCTCTGTTTGGTCATTAAATTTAATATCTACCCGTTCCGTATCCGCATGGTATATACATGAATCTATTTCTGACGTCTTTATTTTTCCTTTAATAATAATCATATTATCTCTTGTATCCATCTTTTCTTACCGCCTCTTCCTTAATATACCAGGAACCCTGACTTGTGTTTTTATTCAAAACGCCCACGGACATTATAACATTGATTCTTCTCTATGTCAGGGCAGCATTTTCGGACTCCGGCGTATTTTCGCAAAAAAGGAACCCCGGCAGGCAAGTGTGCCCTGTCCGGAGTCCCTTTTTTATTTTAACGATTTATACTATTCGTTGACCACAACACCCTTCTGGAGCATGACATTGGCATAAAGCGCTGTCTCCCCTGTTGCAATAATGCAGTAAGTTTTTTTCGCTTCCTCATAAAACGCGAAACGTTCGATATTGCCTACCGCTTCTGCACCTCTTGCGTCATAACGCGAAACGATCTCTTTGTATGCATCCCAGATTGTCGCCTCCACTTTGCCTATGTCCTGCGGCATAAGTTCCATCAGAGTTACCGGTTTGTCGGCATATGTATCAAGCGGAAATACCTGAAGGATCGCATCAAGAATTCTGGGCACATCATGTCCGTCCATACGAATTACGACAGCATCTTTTCCCATAGATTCGGAGGGAAAATTTCCGTCCGCTATCACGAGACGATCGCCATGCCCCATCTCACAGAGCACCTTCAGCAATTCCGGCGATAAAATAGAGGGAATTCCTTTTAACATTGTTTTCCGGCCGTCCTTTCTGCTGTCATATATTACTTATACAGCGGTCCGTATGCTGCACACGCTCTGTAATCCTGTCCTTCTTTGTCCATGCCAAACGCATTCCACGCTGCCGGTCTGAAAATATCCTTCTCCGGAACATTATGCATGCAAACCGGAATTCGAAGCATGGAGCACATGGTAATCAGATCCGCACCGATATGGCCGTAAGAGATTGCACCGTGATTTGCACCCCAGTTATTCATGACATCATATGCTGTTTTAAAAGCTCCCTCGCCTGTACATCTCGGCGCAAACCATGTACACGGCCATGTATAATCTGTTCTCTTCCAGAGTTTGTCCGAAACCTCAACCGGAAGTTTGACAGTCCATCCCTCTGCAATCTGAAGAACCGGTCCAAGACCCTTTACCAGGTTCAGGCGGATCATTGTGCAGGGCATCTGCGCTTCTGTCAGAAATCTTGATGAGAATCCGCCGCCGCGGAAATATCCGTTATCCGCCGGGTTCCATGTTGTTGCGACAAGCATTGCATCCTGATCTGCCTCTGTTACCTCATACCATGGCTTGATTGTTCCGTTTCCTTCACTGTCTTTTGATTCTCCGTTGGCATCCAGGCACGCTGCTCCGGAATTGATCAGATGGATAAATCCATCCGCCTCTTTTGCCTTTCCTTCCAGCTCATACCCGGTCACACGTCTCACGGCATCCCCGCTCCAGTATGTACGCACATCGGCAAAAATCTGAGCTCTGTTTGTAAGAAGCTTCATAAAAAGCATTCCGAGACCGTTCAGCACATCATTTTCTGTGGCCAGAACATAAGGTTCTCTTGCCCCGTTCCAGTCAAAGGAACTGTTGAGAATAGCCTCCGCAAAATCTCCGTTCGGATAGAAATCAGTCCACTGTCTCTGTCCCTGGAATCCAGCTGCGATGGCATTATGTCCTACCATCTCCTCCTCGCATCCTGAAGGAAGATTGCTGTTTCCGTTCATGAGATCCTTGATAATTACCGCCATTTTCACAACGAATTCAAACTGCTCTGCTTTCTTTTCGTCACTCATTTTCAGCTCATCCGGATTCTTGTCAAAGCCAATCCTGCATTTTTTCTTCGCCCAGGCAAGCGCTTTTTCAAATTCGGCTTTGTCATAAATCCCCTCTGTCATCCGACGGATAATCTCAACCTCATCAACAGACTCCACACGCATACCCAGATAGGATTCAATAAAATCAGAATCAATGATGGATCCGCCGATTCCCATACAGATCGAGCCGATCTGAAGGTAAGATTTTCCTCTCATTGACGCCGCCGCAACAGCTGCACGTCCGAATCTCAGAAGTTTCTCTTTTACATCATCCGGCACAGAATCATCATCCGCATCCACTACATCGTGACCGTAGATACCAAATGCCGGAAGCCCCTTCTGCGCATGAGTCGCAAGAACGGAGGCAAGATATACAGCTCCCGGTCTTTCTGTCGCATTCAGGCCCCATACGCCTTTGATCGTCTGCGGATCCATATCCATTGTCTCTGAGCCATAACACCAGCAGGGAGTAACTGTCAGCGTAATATCCACACCCGCTTTTCTGAATTTTTCAGCACAAGCTGCAGACTCCGCCACGCGTCCGATTGTTGTGTCGGCAATTACAACCTTTACCGGTTCCCCGTTTGAATAGCGCAGATTTTCCTCAAACAGCTTTGCAGCCGCTTTTGCCATTCCCATTGTCTGATCTTCCAGACCTTCACGAACTTTTAACGCGCCCCTTCTTCCATCAATTGTGGGACGAATCCCGATAACCGGGTAACCGCCGATTAATCTGCTTTCTGCCATTTTTATTTCCTCCTTATTTTTGAATAATTGATTGAAACTTCTCATATGCAGTATCCCATTTCTGCCCATCCTGCGGCAGATACTCATATGTCTGTTCTGAATTTGCCACGATTCTGCGCGCCTCTTTAAGATCTCTGATCTCCCCTAAAGACATCAGCTGAACCGCGATATTTCCAAGAGCGGTCGCCTCAACCGGGCCTGCAAGCACCTTTCTTTTGCTGGCGCTTGCGGTCATCTGGCAGAGCAGCCGGCTCTGGATTCCGCCTCCGATCATATGGATCATGTGGAACTGTTTCCCCGTGCAAACCTCAATCTGTTCCAGAGTATGCCTGTATTTCAGCGCAAGGCTCTGATTGATACAGCACATAATCTCTCCCTCTGTCTGCGGAACCTTCTGTCCGGTTCTCTCACAGAAAGATCGGATTCTTCCGGGAATATCTCCGGCAGAATTAAACTCAGGCGAATCCGGATCGATAAAACTTAAGAATGGTTCCGCCTCCCTGGCAAGTTGTTCCAGTTCGCCGAAACTGTACTCTTTTCCCTCCCTCGCCCACTGACGCCTGCTTTCCTGAGCGAGCCACAGACCGATAATATTCTTCAGGAAATTATAGGTTCCTCCGTATCCGCCCTCGTTGCTTACATTCAGTTTGAAGGAATCCCCATTTATTACCGGGCTTTCCAGTTCCGTTCCGAACAGACTCCAGGTCCCGCAGCTGATGAAAATAAAATTATCATCATCCGTCGGAACAGCCACAACGGCGCTCTGCGTATCATGACTTGCAACAGCTACAACTTTGGCCGGAGTAATGCCAAGCTCATCACAGATTTTCTGATCAATCCGGCCCACAACCGTTCCGCTGGGAATAATTTCCGGAAACAGTTTTTCAGGAATTGTAAGCTGACGTATAATATAATCCGACCACACTTTATTTTTCGTATCCATCAGCTGAGTGGTTGTAGCCATTGTATACTCCGCCTTTTTCTCTCCTGTCAGGAAATAATTGAACAGATCCGGTGTTAACAGAAGCTTATCCGCCCGCTCCAGCAGCCATGGACGATCCTGAGCAAGCGAATAGAGCTGAAAAATCGTATTGAAATTTTCAAACTGGACACCTGTGAGCCTGTACAGTTCATCTCTCGGAATCACTTTGAAAACCTCTTCCTGTTTTCCCAGTGTACGGTCATCCCTGTAATGCACTGCGCTTTCCAGCAGAGCGCCATGCTCGTCGAGAAGTCCGAAATCCACTCCCCATGTGTCAATCCCCACACTCTCAAAACCGCCTTTTTGTTTTGCTTTCAGCATGCCCTGCTTGATTTCAAAAAATTGTCTAAGTGTATCCCAGTACATTGTATTCCCGATAAAAACAGGATCGTTAGAAAATCTATGTACTTCTTCTATGACAATTTTTCCGTTTTCCAGCGAGCCGAGTATAGCTCTTCCGCTGGATGCGCCGAAATCAAATGCCAGGACCTTTTTTACGCCTTCTCTCAATGTCCTCCTCCTTTCAGAATCCGCATATCCGGATCCGGCATGAAAAATACTCCCATATGGTGTATTTTATCATTGCTTCCCATTTTATTCTTGTTATATAATAGAAAAAAATATAATAATATTCACTTTTAAGGAGTCCTATGCATTATATAAATTACCGCGAAAACCGCCAGCGGGGAACTATTGATTTTCCCGTTGAATTTTACCATGTAACCCCATCTCATCCTCAGTACCAGATGCCCATCCACTGGCATGTGGAATATGAATTCGTCCGTGTTCTGGAAGGCTCCCTTCTCCTTACTCTGGATGAAGAAGAATTCCGCGTTTCAGCCGGTTTTTCCGTGCTTATCCCGGCCGGAGCCGTACACTCGGGAATTCCGGAAACGAACTGTGTATATGAATGCATCGTATTTGACATTCACTTTCTTATGAGTAAATCAGACTCGGCGAAAAAGAAGATTCATCAACTGATAAATCATGAGGTAGAACTGCGGTCCTGCCTTCTTGAAAACTGTGACAATATCCACCCTGTCATATGGAAACTCTTCGCGTCCATTTCCGAAAAAAAGCCCGGATATGAACTTGTCGTCCAGGGATGTCTTTTTGAATTTCTCGGCGAGTTATTCGCACAGAATTTTTTCACAGAAGTCTCCCGCCAGTCCAGCCGGGATCTGAAGAGAATCCTGCAGCTGAAACGGACTCTGGAATTTATTGAGGACTCTTACTCCCTCCCGATCTCGCTTCAGGACATGGCCGGAAGCGTGAAAATGTCTCCAAAATATTTTTGCCGTTTTTTCCATGAGATGACACACCGCACACCCATAGATTATCTGAATTTTTACCGGATCGACCGGGCGTGCTATCTCCTCATTACAACGGATCAGTCTATCACGGAGGTAGCTTATTCCTGCGGCTTTAACGATTTGAGCTACTTTATTAAAACATTCAAAAAGTACAAAGGTACAACCCCGGGAAAATATCTGAAATAGACCTCAGAAAATACCAAAGATTTTTTCCCTGAATGAGCCGTAAATCGTATCATAATCCGAAACACCTATGTTCCCGTTTATAAAGCGGCGTTTCCACTCCTCACAGATTTTTCCCGCAAGCAGTCTTCCGTTATCCTGAAGTTCCAGTGCAAGTGCCGGAAACACATAATAAACCATAAGGAGATTATAGTCAAAGATGGAATCACCAAAAAAGCTTGTTTTCCCGGGATTGTATATCTGTGT
Source organism: uncultured Lachnospiraceae bacterium (assembly GCA_944384125.1). GTDB lineage: Bacteria > Bacillota > Clostridia > Lachnospirales > Lachnospiraceae > Otoolea. The sequence goes on from CALWSF010000006.1 coordinate 64,004, forward strand.
CACGTCCCCGACAAACTTTGCAGCAAGTTTTTTCGCCTCTTCTTCTTTTTCCTGAGCCTGTTCCATCCTGTCGTTTACATAAGTAAAAAAAGGCCTGTTTTCTTTACGGAAATAATTCATATATGCCGCATATTTTTCCTTTTTCAGCTTAAAAATAAGCTTCTTCTTATTTTCAAACAATTTTTCTATATACTGTTCCATAATTCCTGTTTTAAAAAAGGGAACCTGAAACGGTTCCCTCATTCATTTACATGTTATCCCTCGTAAACAAGATTCTTTTCTTTCATCTCGTCAACATTTGACGCATCCCACCATGCACCGGCAATGTCAACTTTCTCCTCAACGGCCGCACCCTCAATCGCATTGATGCACTGCATTACTGCATCATATCCGATCTGGTAGGAATCCTGGGCAACAGAACCTACAAGTTTTGCACCTGATGTGGCTTTCATCCACTCAATCTGTTTTGTACCTGCATCGAATCCGCAGAATTTCAGCTCATCATATTTTCCGCCTGCAGCTGCGATTGCATCAGATACCTGTTTTACAACACCCTCATTTGACATAAAGATAGCTTTTGCACCTTTCTCATACAGAGCCTCAAGAGCCGCTTTATATGCATTGTCAGCATCGCCAGGTTTTACTTCCTTCTCAATTTTATATTTCCCTTTTGTTGTCTCGTCTGCGTCTGCAAGTTCAATAAACTTCTCTTCAAAACCACCTGCACGGTCAATACCGGTCTGAGTCTCATCATGCTGAATAATACCAACTACATAATTTCCGTCAGAAGCCGCAATATCTTCCTTGATTGCCGCAAAGAAATTCTCAGCAACGATACCTGCAGCAAGCGTATTGCTTGTGGCAACATGAGATACTATCGGATTTTTTCCCATTTCGTCAAGTGCTTTAATATCATTCTCCCATACGCCTGAGTCAAACTGAACGACCGGAATTCCCTTATCATATGCCTGTGCAAGCATGTCTGTAAATCCCTCGCCGATGGTTCCCAGAACGATACCATCTACATTGCTTGAAAGAGCAGTCTGAAGCATCTCTTTCTGTGACGGAAGATCCTTCGCGCTCTCGCTTGCCGGTCCACGGAAAGTGATGCTATATCCTTTCTCCGCCGCTGCAGCCTCTGCCCCCGACTTTACAGACTGCCAAAAAGCATGCGATTCTCCTTTTGCAACAACCGCTATTGTCTTTCCTGTATCTTCTACAGATGCGCCTCCTCCATTGTCATCATTTTCTGTGCCGGCGCTCTCTGCAGCGCTTGTCTCTGCGCTTTTGCTTTCTGCGTTACCACTGTCTGTGCTGCTGCTTCCGCACCCTGCCACTGCTCCCATTACCATCATGGTGGAAAGCAGCATTGCCATTGCTCTTTTTCTGTTTTTCATAAAAATACCTCCTCTTTATATTTATAACCCTAAGGATTATAATTCATTTTTCATACAATTAATTACACTTTTTTTCTCGCATTGTTTGTCTTAATAATATCCATCAAAACAGCAACTACAACAATAATACCTGTCAGAACATATGTTACATATGTAGAATTCAGATTCAGATTAAACTTCGCAAGAACCATATTCAGTCCATTTCTGATTACAACGAGAAGTGCTGCTCCGATTAAAGATCCGGATACAGACGCAACACCGCCTGCTGCACTGGTACCTCCGATATATACGCCCGCAATTGCGTCAAGCTCCATTCCGTTTCCGGTTGCTGCAGCCACAGTCGGGAATGCGGCCGCCCAGAAAATTCCGGCAATACCGGCTGCCAGACCAGAAATAACATATGCAATAATTTTATACTTATCTGTATTGATACCTGAAAGTCTGGTAGCCTCCTCATTACTTCCGATTGCCAGAATATATCTTCCTATTTTGTTTTTGTACATGATGTAAATGCAGATTACCATAAAAGCAAGCACCCAGATAATTCCTGTGGGAATTCCGTTGGCATTGGAAAACAATTTGTTGTACCATGTATTAGTCGGAAAGAATATATTCGGATCTGATACAAGCAACGCTGAAAATCCTCTTGCAAACATCATGGTACCAAGTGTTGCAATAAAGTTCGGAACCTTTGCCTTTGCGATCAAAAGGCCATTGATCAGACCGACAAGAAGGCCAATACCACACATAACAGGAATTGTCAGGGCAAGCGGAATAGTCTCTGTCGTATAAAGCTTACCGGCAATTACAGCAGACGCAATACAAACCGTTCCGATGGAAAGATCAATGCCGCCTGTTGCAATTACAAATGTAACACCAAGGCTCAAAACGGCATATGGTGCAAGTGACTGTGCCATACTCACAAGATTATACCGATCAATAAAATTGGAATTCAATGCGCTGAATATAACGATCAGCACGATCATGGCAATCAGGATAATGATATTCTGCTGTAACTTGAACGGCGCACGTTCTTTTTGATTTGATTTCATATTGCTTTGTCCTTTCACTTTTTGATTTTACTTCAATGTAAAACTATCGCTAGTCCCGCATTGTTGCATATTTCATGATTTCTTCCTGTGTTGCATCAGCAATATCGAGCACGCCCGTTATCCTTCCCTCGCACATCACAGCCACTCTGTCGCTCAGTCGCTGAATCTCCGCAAGCTCCGATGAAATCATAATAATCGATTTTCCCTTTGAGACAAGCTGCTCCATCAGTTCATACATCTCGCTTTTTGCCCCGATATCAATTCCTCTTGTGGGCTCGTCAAAGATGAATATGTCACAGTCTTTCATCAGCCATCTGGCAACAATTACCTTCTGCTGATTTCCGCCTGAAAGATTTTTCAGTATCTGCCTCATTGAAGGAGTCTTTGTCCGAAGCATTTTATTGAATTTTTCCGATTCTCTGGACATTTCAGAATCATCGATACGGCCGCCTTTGATAAATTTTTCAACAGAAGCAATTACCGTATTATCCGTTACAGACTTGTCAAGCATAAGCCCGTACTGTTTTCTGTCCTCAGACAGATAACAGATTCCGTTGCGCACCGCCTGCTCCGGAGTATGTATATCAACTTTATTTCCATTGATAAATATTTCCCCGGAATTTTTATAATCCGCCCCATAGATTGCACGGGCCATTTCCGTTCTCCCGGCGCCCATAAGTCCGGCGAATCCGAGGATCTCGCCTTTGTGGAGCTTAAAGGAAACATTTTTAACCTCTTTACCCGCATTGAGGTTCTTTACCTCAAGAATAACCGGAGCATCCTCTTTTACATTGCTCTTTTCTTTTTTATCACCGTAAACCACGCGGCCTACCATCATCCTGACAATATCGTCCTTTGTCGTCTCCGCAGTATTTACAGTGTCTACATACTCGCCGTCGCGCATCACGGTAACCCGATCAGAAATCCGTGTAATCTCATCCATACGATGAGAAATATAAATCATCCCGATTCCTTTTGCTTTCAGATCATTCATGATCTTAAAAAGTTCTTCCACCTCAGGCTGCGTCAGCGCTGCGGTAGGCTCATCAAGAACCAGCAGTCTGCAGTCATGGGAAACCGCTTTTGCAATTTCAACCATCTGTTGTTTTCCTACTGTCAGTGTTCCCAGCGGCACAGAAGGATCGATCTTTACCCCGATTCTCTGAAAGAGCTCTGCCGTATCTTCCTCCATCTTCCTGTCATCAATCATGATGCCTTTTTTCGGTTCTCTGCCCACATATATATTCTGTGCCACAGTCAGATGATTCATCATATTGAGCTCCTGATGAATTACACTGATACCCACTTTCTGCGATTCAGCAATATTTGCAAAATGAACCGGTTTCGAAAAGTATGTAATCTCTCCTCCGTCTCTTTTGTAAATTCCGCAAAGAATCTTCACAAGTGTGGATTTTCCGGCCCCGTTTTCTCCCATCAGGGCGTGTACTTCACCCGCGCGAAGCTCGAACTGTACAGATTTTAGTGCATGTACACCAGAAAACCGCTTTTCGATATTCTCCATTTTTAAGATTACTTCATTCACATCCGAAAGCTCCTTTTCCTTTTTTACAATTTGCATAATTTCCTGTCTCTTTTCTGAAATGAATTATAACATATTTCTGTGGTTTCTTCAATATAAAATTGTTATTTTTTATGAGTTTATGCCTGTTTTATTGGTTTTTAACCTTTTTTGACAAGTTTTTTATGTTTTATTTTGTTTATTTCTATTTTTATCCCTAAAAACAGGACGTTAATATCGCCCAAAATGCGCACTTCTTCTGTTTTTAGAGATATTTCCAGTTTGTCCATTCTCCCGGTAGCCAGACATTTTTACACATTGCCGGATACTCACACTAAAAGCGAAGGCAGGCATGGCTCATTTTAGTCCATGCCTGCCCTGACCATAAACTTTCTGTTTACTGACAGTACTTTTTGTCTGTTTCCGGGTTTTATGCCTGATTCCACAGATCTTTATATATAGATACAATGTCCTGTTTCGAAACAGGGCGCGGGTTGCCCGATGTGCAGCTGTCAACAAGGGCAGCATCTGCCATACCGTCAATCCTGCTCATATATTCGTCTTCCGAAACAATCCCCATCTGTGATATGGAAAGCGGTATATCCATCTCCTTTAACATAAATTGCACCCAGTTTACAAGGGAACGCACTGTCATAATTCTGTTGTAACTGCTCAGCCCCAGAATCTGAGAGATTGTGGCATACCGTTTTACAGCCGGCAGATATTCTTTTCGGCTTTTGCTGTGTTTATTTATATCACTGTTAAACTCAATAATATGGGGAAGAAGCATGGCATTTGCCCTTCCATGAGGAATATGAAATGTAGCGCCAAGCTGATGAGCCATGCCATGATTCAGACCAAGGCCGGCAGAATTAAACGCTATCCCTGCGAGACAGGATGCAGAATGCATTTTCTGTCTTGCATGCATGTCATTCCCGTCAAAATATGCTCTCAGCAAAAACACCCCACAGATTTCAATTGCCTTCTCCGCAAGCGCAGTAGAAAAATCATTGCGTCCTGTACTGACGCACGCCTCAATTGCATGTGTCAGCACATCCATACCTGTATCCGCAGTAACCTCTGGAGGAACACTTTTTACGAGTTCCGCGTCCAGTATGGTTTCCTCTGGCGTCAAACTGCTGTGAACAAGAGGATATTTTCTCTCCGCTTTCCAATCAGACACAACCGCAAATGATGTTACTTCCGACCCCGTTCCGCTTGTTGTAGGAATTGCAATCAATGTGATCTCACCATAATAATCAATCTGCTTTGCAAATTCCCTGATAGCCTTTGAAGAATCAATTGCCGATCCTCCCCCCACAGCTACGATTGCGTCCGGCCGGTAATCCAGAAGTTTTCTGACTCCGGCACTGATCTTTTCAATTGGCGGATCAGGGACAACATCCATAAAAATATCATAATTAATCCCAGCCGCATCAAGAGGCTTCCGAATCATATTTATCATTCCACTCTGCACAACAAAGGGATCTGTGATAATCAGAATTTTTTTATAAGAGAGTTGGCTAAGACGATTCAGCGCCTGATCCCCAAAGTAAATTTTCGTCTTGATTTCAAAATGATTCATAAATACCTTCTACTCCAGATAAACGCACTCCACATTAAGCTCCTCTAATTTCCTGAGCCAAACGTCATCTGGCTTTTTATCTGTTACAATCATATCAACGTCCTGAAGATCTCCCACTTTGCAGAACGCAATCTTGTCAAATTTAGAGCTGTCCACCGCAAGGATCTTCTGCTTCGCACACTGCAGCATTGTCAGTTTGTTGTTGGCGTGACGCTCCTCACTGTCTGTAAAACCAGCTTCCATATCGATTCCCTTGGCCGATATAATTGCGCGATCCGCATTGTATGTCCGGATTACCCGATCTGTAAGCGGTCCCACCAGAGCAAAATATTGGCTGGAAGTTTCACCCCCGGTCGTAATTACCCTGCAGTTGGGATATTCCATCAGTTCAATTGATATTTCAAGAGAATTGGTAATGATTGTAATATTTTTCTTGTCCTTCAAAATCTTTGCAATAGCACCGGCGGTAGAACTGGCATCAAGTATAATATTTTCACCATCCTTTACCATATCGCCAATCAGAGATGCAATTTTCTGTTTCCCGAGAACATTTCTGTTTTTTCTGACATTAAAGGGAAGCTCAAAATTTGAATTTTCATTCAGAACAGCCCCACCGTAACTTTTAATCGCATAACCGTCATTCTCAAGTTTGTCCAGGTCACGCCGTATCGTTTCCTCAGATACATGGTATATTTCGCTGAGTTCTCCCACAACAACGCTTTTCTCTGTCTGAAGTTTCTCCAATATCGCATTTCGTCTCTCTATTGCAAGCATACTCCTATTCCTCCCATAATCTAAAGAATCGCTCTTCTAATTTGTTCATCAGGATGAGCGATTACTGAAGAATCCAAATACATGCCTTCCTTTGCCACTGTGTTTTTCGCACGGGCAATAGCCGCCTCCACTGCAGCAATTTCCCCTGAAAGAAACATATATGATTTTCCGCACATTCCTCTTGCCAGACGAAGTTCAATCAGATCTACAAGTGCTGTTTTCGCCGCTTCATCCGCCGCCACGATCATCGTGGCCGCATCATAGGTTTCCAATATCCCCAGTGCAGATACCTCTTCAATCTGTGCAGCCCCGTAAATTGCCGGAAAAATCGACTCATGTGGATTTCCCAAAATAAAACTGCTGATCAAATGTTCCTCGTACTGCGTTCTGGCACGGTTTACCGCCGCGTCCACAGCGCTGAGATCTCCTGTGATGATCACTATATATTTTCCGGGACATACCGTCTGAGCTTCGATAATACTGATATCAGAAGTCTTTACCATCGCATCCGCTGCAACGACTCCCGCAGACACGGTTTTATACTCTACCATTCCAATCGCCTTACTCATTTGGCACACGTCCCTCCTGCTTTTCTATGATAACATATTTTTCATTAACTTCCACAACTTTTCCGCTGATCGATGCGTGAACCGCAACGCTTAAGCCATTTCCCGGTTCTCCGATCATCTGCCCGTGCTCTACCAGTTCACCCGCCTGTACGATAGGACGGGCAGGTGCACCAATATGCTGACTGAGCATAATCTTTACTTTACCAGCTTTTGCAGGCACATCCTGAAGCGGTGCCTCTCTGTCATACTTTGTCAGATTCAGTCTTGCCATCAGCCGCTTCATCGGAACCTTCCGATACTCACGCTCTTCCCCCACGGGTTTCGCATCTGCCAGGGGCGGTTTCAGTCCCGCCTTCCTGAGCCCCGCCTTATATTCTGCCATCAGCGTTCTGGGCGCAAGTCCCTGCATACAGGAATAAAGCTCACACAGTCCGCAGGAGCAACAGAACATTGTGTTGATAAAGATTCCCGGATCCTGAATGTCTTTGCAGGTAGCAGCCCTCATAAATTTATGCGGTTCAATGGGATGTCCAAGCCGGTTCCTGGGACAAAGATCTGTACACATGGTACACTGACAGCAGGATGCTGCCGCCCGTTTCAGATCAATAGAGGCTTTCCTCCTTTTTGACTGAATAATCAAATGTTCTTCCGGAAGAACAAGAATTGCATTGGTCGTCTTCATTACCGGCTGTACGCCTGTGCCGATACTTCCCATCATTGGACCGCCTATAAAATATACCGGATTTTCTGTTGTCACACCGCCTGCCATCGCCACAACCTCATCGATCGTACAGCCAATCGGCACGCGCACTGTAACAGGATGTTCAACTTCGGCCACAACAGATACAAGTTTATCTGTAACCGGTGTCTCCCTCTTCAGAGCACGATACACATTATACACTGTCTCAACATTGAATACGGCCACCCCTATCTCAATTGGCAGTCCGCCCGGACGAACTGTTTTTCCGGTCACTTCATAAATCAGAACAACCTCATCGCCCGCCGGATAAACCTCATCAAGAAGCCCCAGCCTGACTCCCTCATAGTCACCAATACAGTCATTCAGTGCCTCAATGGTTTTTTTATAGGCCTTCTTTATTCCGATTACAAGATCTTTTGCACCTACAGTCCGGCCAATCATGCAAAATGTTTCAACAATCTCCCGGGCATATTTTTCAAGAAGCTGTCTGTGCAGTCTCAGCAGAGGTTCACATTCCGCACAATTCAGTATAATCGTCTCCGCACGCTCATCCAGCTTCGCATATGTTGGAAATCCTGCGCCACCGGCACCAACAATTCCGCTCTGCTGCAGTTTCTTACTTAACTCTTTTATATCCATAAACGCTCACTACTCCAGTCCGGTTCCATCGTCAATAATTCCAACAATTGCTGCGTCCACCGGAGAATCCGCCATACCACAGCCGATTCGGGCCGCACTTCCAAGAGCCACAAGAACATACTCTCCAATGCCTGCCCCGATATTGTCAATCGCGATCAGCTGCTGCTCTTTCTCTTTCATTTTTCCGATGATCTCAACAATCATGAATTTACTTCCGATTAACCTGTCATTCTTTCTTGTAGAGACAACACTTCCCACAACTTTACCCGCAAGCATAACTTCCTCCCACTGATCCGGCTCTTATCTGATGATGGATACGGTCTGTCCGGTAGATATTTTTGCAGCATTGGCCTCGTCTGTGTCAATATGCATTTCGAGAGTAAAACTGTCGTCCACCCGGATATGTACCTGGCTGAATATCGTTTCTCTGTCATTATCAGCTTTTACAGATACGATATCGCCATCCGAAACACCGGCAGCCTGCGCATCTCTCGGCGCCATATGAATATGGCGTTTCGCAATGATGCAACCCTCCTCCAGATACAGAACTCCTTTTGGACCAACCACAACAATCGGCGCTGAATTTTTCAGATCTCCCGAAAGTCTGACCGGAGCTTTGACACCTAGTTTAATCGCATCTGTTGCAGAAATTTCCACCTGAGAGCTGCTCCTCACAGGCCCAAGCACTCTTACATTTTCGATTGCCCGGAGTTTCAGGCCCACAATGGTTACCACCTCATTTGCCGCAAATTGCCCGCCCATCAACTCTTTCTTTTTTGTGAGTTCATATCCTTTTCCAAAAAGAATCTCCACATGCTCCTGCGTGAGATGTACATGTCTTGCTGATACGCCGACAGGTACAAGAAAACCCTTTCCGGTATTGTTTTTCCTTTCAAGTGCCTCTAAAACAAGTCTGGTAATCAATTCAATATTGCCGTTCTCCATAATTGAATCCGCCTTTTCTCTGTAATTAATTTTTCAGACGGCGCTAACCAGACGCCGTCTGAAAAGATTGATTATTTCTAAATAGAAGGAAGGATTTTTTCTACATCCGAATGCGGTCTCGGAATTACATGTGTAGCTACCAGTTCGCCCAGCCTGGATGCGTTTGCAGCTCCGGCTTCAACAGCTGACTTTACCGCACCTACATCTCCGCGTACCATAACACTCACAAGACCAGAACCGATTTTCTCCGTTCCAACAAGTACAACGTTTGCAGATTTCAACATTGCATCCGCCGCTTCGATTGCTGCCACCAGCCCTCTTGTTTCTACCATTCCCAATGCCTGCTGTACCATTCTATACTCCTCCTTCGGTTGTTCTTCCTGAACCTGTTTATTTACTCTCTGAACTGTCTTTGACGGAGCCTTTGCTCTGGCTGAACCTGCCATTGCCGCCTGCTTTTCCTCATTTTTTTTCTCTTCGGCCATATTCTGCCTCCTATTTCAAGCGACTGGCGCTCTGATTAATGATTCTCACAATCTCTTCATGGGGATTTGCAATGACCGCTTTCGCCACCGGCTTTTTGATTGCCTGCTTTGCAGCAGTTTCAACGGCATGTGTTACTGCCGACACAGTGCCCTGTACGACGATTGTGACAAGCCTTCCGCCGAGTTTTTTTTCCCATGTAACAAATTCAACATCAGCGCACTTAACCATAATATCAAGAACATCAATTGCCGCTGTCGTACTCGGGATTTCTATAAGTCCATATGATTTTCCCATGAAATTTACCCCTTCGTTTTATTTGATCTCTGTCAGATCGTCGGAAGGATCTTCTCCACATCACTGTGCGGTCTCGGAATCACATGTGTGGCAACGAGCTCTCCCAGTCTGGAAGCCGCATCTGCTCCTGCCTCTACGGCTGCTTTAACAGCTCCCACATCTCCGCGTACCATAACAGTTACAAGACCGGAACCGATTTTCTCCGTTCCAATCAGTGTTACCTCTGCAGATTTAGTCATCGCATCTGCCGCCTCAATTGCTGCTGTAAGTCCTCTTGTCTCTATCATTCCCAATGCCTGCTGTACCATATTTTATTCCTCCTGAATTTTAAATTTATTTGTTTTACTTTGTTTTGTCCAGACCGCTGAGTTTCAGCATTTTTTCCGTATCAGACTCCGGTCTGGGAATAATATGGGTCGTTATAACTCCCGAAATTTCATTGGCTCTTTTTACTGCGGCCTCCACCGCCGCAGTCACATCCGTCACGCTTCCGCGGAACTTTATGGCGACTATAAGCGGTACAGGAAGTGCGTCCGCATTCGCCGGTTTGTTCTTATCAAAATTTTCCAACGTCACGTTCCCCGCCTTGCACCCGGCATCCGCAGCTGCAAATGCCGCGACCAGACCAAACAGTTCAACGATGCCAACCGCTTCTCCCATAAACATACTCTCCCGCCTACTCATTTATAATAGCTATCTTAAGGCCTTCCATTCTCAGATTTGTACGATGTGCCTCATTGATCTGTTCCAACGGGAACCGATGGGTAATAAGTTTGCTCATTGGAAGTCCGATCCCTTTTGCCCTCTTCAGGAAATCAAATGTCGTCGCGTAATCTCTCAGAGTGTATACCCAGGAACCAACAATTGTAAGCTCTTTGGAACAAATATCAAAGTGAGGATTGATCGTAGCATCTCCCCCGTTGATAAAGAATCCCAGCTCGCAGAGACCGCCGCCATTTCTGATAAATTTGTAGATATTTGAATGAGCTGCCGGAGAACCTGTGCACTGGAACGCAAAATCCGCCAGATGACCGCCAAAGCAATCAGCCACCGCACCGGACAGCGCTTCTATGTCTTTGTAGTCTTTAAAGTTGACCGACTGTGTCGCACCCATTTCTTTTGCAAAATCAAGTCTCTTCTGCTCTCCGTCAATCGCCACGATATTTTCAATTCCCATAGTACGGAGAACGGCAATGCAGATCAGGCCAATGGGACCGCAGCCCTGAACTGCCACTCTGCTGTTAAATCTGAGAATTCCTGTAGTTTTTGCCCTCTCAACCGCATGTACAAGAACCGCACACGGCTCAATCAGAATCCGGGAATCCAGATCCAGATCGCTGACATTAAATACCGTGGAGCCCCCTCTGATCAGTATGTAATCGGAAAACCAGCCGTTCAGATGAATGTCATCATCAGGAAGCAGCCCGTACACATCCGCGCCCCCGACATTCTGCTTGTTCAGATCAAACATCGTAATGTCCGGATTGTCCTTAAAGATCATACATGTTACGACTTTATCCCCAACTCTGAGTTCTTTTCCGGCACTGTCTTTCTTTACATTTTTTCCCATCCTGACAATCTCGCCGGTTCCTTCATGGCCAAGAACAAGAGGAATCAGGCCAAACGGATCTCTCTTAAATTCATGCGCATCCGTACCACATATACCACACCCCTCGACTTTTACGAGAATATCATCATCCCCGAGCTTTGGAATGGGAAATTCCCTGATTTCATACTTTTCCAGTTCTGTCAGCATTGCCACTTTCGCCGTGGCAGGAACCGATCCGACCGTCTTTCCCCCGGCCGTATTTGCGGTTTCCTGCTGCTTTAGCATACCTTCCAGAACAGATTTCACAATGGTCTCCACATCAATCTGTTTTACATCCATGTTGTTTTCCTCCGTTTACCGAATGCATAAGCTGTCAGACATTACACAGCGTCTTCTCTTTGTAAATGTGGCTGCACTGGTAAGGCCCTCGCCTGTTCTGCTCGCGATCGTAAATGTGCAATACCCTTCCCCGCCAAATCCGAGAGCGGCATAGGAGGGTGCATTCTTTACAAGAATAGCCGTATCAATCGCTTTCGCATATTTTGTAATGTTGTCTATATTTTTAGAATGAATATGTGCGGAATGACGATTTCCATGCTCCAGCCAGACTGCCTTTTCCACTGCATCATCAAAATCTTTTGCCCTGACAACTCCGAGAATCGGCATCATCAGTTCTTCCGCAATCAGAGGATGCTCTTTCGGGCCCTCAAATGTAATACATCTTATATTGTCAGAAACAGAAACGCCTATCATCGACAATAATGTTTTTGCATCGCGTCCCACACACTTTCTGTTAAGTCCCTTCGGTGTAAGCACAACCGAAGCCAGTCTGTCAGCCTCTTCAGCGGAAAGAAGATAACACCCCTGCTCCTCCACCATATAGTGCATCAACTCGGAAACTGTCGACTCAACCGCCACAATCTCTTTTTCGGCTATACACGGCAGATTATTGTCAAAAGTACATCCGTTAACGATATCTTCTGCCGCTTTTCTCAAATCCGCCGTATCATCTACCAAAGCCGGAGGATTTCCCGCACCGGCACCGATACCTCTTCTTCCGGAGGAGAGAACAGCTGTCACAACTCCGGGGCCTCCCGTGGCAACTATCAGCTGAATACCCGGATGTTTCATCAGAATATTGCTGCTCTCCAATGTCGGCGCTGCAACTGTACATGCGATGTGATCCGGACCGCCGGCCTCTACAGATGCTCTGTTGAGCATATCAATGGCAAACTGAGATGTTTTTACTGCCGCCGGGTGCGGATTAAAGACTACTGTATTTCCTCCGGCAATCATACCTATTGTATTGCAGATAATGGTTTCCGACGGGTTAGTGCAGGGGGTAATCGCACCAATCACACCAAAAGGCCCCATTTCCACAAGTGTAAGCCCCCTGTCTCCTGACCACGCAACTGTCTTAATATCTTCTGTGCCGGGAGTTTTTTCCGCAACCAGCTGGTGCTTTAAAATTTTGTGTGGGATATTTCCCATTCCGGTTTCTTCCACGCCCATGCGTGCCAGTATTTCAGCATTCTCACGGGTCTTTTTGCGAATGCTGGAAATAATCTGTTCCCTCTGATCCATAGACATCCTGCGAATAATTTTCTGAGATTCTCTGGCTGCGGCTATCGCTTCATCCATCTGGGAAAAAACACCTCTCTGAGAGCCGGTATTCTCATCCGCAAGCTGGAGTTTCGCCATTACCTCCTTCACAATGTCACGGATATTCTGTTCATTTACTGACACAGAACTACCTCCTTTAAGATATCTTTGCCATAAGCTGCAAGCATGGTGTCCTGTTCAGCGGTTCCGCCGCTTACACCTATGGCTCCGATTATTTTTTCATCCACTCTCAACGTTTCCCCGCCACCGAAAATCACTATTTTTCCGCCGTTTGTCCGGTCAATCCCATACAGCGGCTGCCCCGGCTGCGCCAGTTTCGCAAGGTCTGCCGTGGACATTTTAAGCCCTGCCGAGGTAAACGTTTTATTCACTGCGATATCGTAACTTGCGGTATAAGCGCCATCCATACAATGCACCGCCACAACACGCCCGGATTGATCTGAAACAGCAATTACCACAGCCAGTCCCATCTGAGAAGCTTTCTGCTCAACTTTTTCAATCAGTCTCTTTGCAAGCGCCAGCGTCATTTCCATCCGATGGCAGGTACAGTCAGCTTTCTGTCCTGCAGATTCCACAGAAATGTTTCCAAGAACACTTTCCACAACTTTTGATATCATCTGTTCGTCCATACTTATCCCCTGCCGCCTGTTATTTGATTCCGAGCTGCTCCATAACCTTTTTTGTGATGGCAGACACAAGCTCTGTGTCTGATGAGCTGCCCGTTGCGCTGCATGTTCCGGAACAGCTGTGGCAGTTTTCTTTTCCGCTTTTTGCATTGGGGCAGAGATTTGCCGGATGTTTTCCAGGAAGTCCCATTTTCCGTCTGATCTCATACAGCTTGGCAATCTGCTCTTTGTCAAACTCTTTTGGTCCGCCGAGCATTTTTGATTTATATAACAACTCTGCATAGAACTCTACTGATTCCATTTTCATATATGCATTCATCAGATCCGTGCCCCACGTCAGAGCTCCATGGTTTTCAAGAAGCACCTGATCAAAGTAAGGCAGATACTCCTCCACCGCATCCGGAATTTCCATCGTAGATGGTGTACCGTATTTTGCAATGGGAACACATCCCAGCGCGATCACCGCTTCAGGCATGATCGGCTGCGTCAGCGGGATACCCGCAATTGCAAAGGAGGTCGCATAGCTCGGATGAGCATGTACAACCGCATTGACATCCGGCCGTTTCTCATAAACACGCATATGCATCTTAATCTCAGATGAAGGTCTGAAATTTCCGTTTGCCTGAAGGACATTTCCCTTTGCATCTACCTTGCAGATATATTCCGGAGTCATAAATCCCTTTGAAACACCCGTCGGCGTACAAAGAAATTCATTGTCATTTAACTTGACAGAAAAATTACCGTCATTGGCAGCTACCATGCCTCTGTTATAGACTCTCCGTCCAATTTCACACATCAGTTTTTTGATTTCAAACTCATTCTGCATCCATTTCTCCTCCTTATTTTCGGTTTTGTAATCATACAACACCCTATTATCTTTCTGTTTCAATAATAACACACAAATCCACACATGTCAACGCCTAAACATGTTGGTTTTTGTTGGTTTTGTATTCTGAGGCAGGGCATCTCCGTCTTCCACAAGGTAATCCAACAACTTCGGAATACCTTTTCCACTTACAGAATCAACACGGAAAATTTTCCCGCACCCCGTGAGCTTCAGCCATCTTTCAGCCCTGTCCGGATTACCTCCGGCTTCATCTACTTTTGTGATAATTCCGATTACCTCCCTGTTTGCCATGGCTGCAATACAGGGCGGATACATGGAGTAAGGTTCCGTAGCTGAAAGGAGCAGTCCCACAACATCCGCTTCATAGGAATACAGCGCAAGAGCATGGCCCAGACTGGCTGTCTGAAGATATTCGCCCGGCGTATCAATAATAACATCAAAATTATTTACATACTGAGTTTTCTGATATCGAATCTGCTCTCCTCTTATTGCCTGAGTAAGCGTTGTCTTTCCCGCTTCACTTCTTCCAATTAACACGATTTTCTTCATATACTTATCATGTTCTGGTAAGTTCGCACACTGCGAACCCCATCTTGTTTTTCACATATTCCAGAATTGCCCTGAGCGCAGCCTCCGTTTCAGATATTGTTCCCGTCACAATAAGCGTTCCGCTGAATCTGTCCACAAAACCAAGCTCCACACCGGATGACTTTACCGCGATATCCGCTGCGATAACTGCAGTTTCCGCCGGGCTGATCGTAATCAGACCGATAGCTGCCCTGTTATAGTCAATTCTTGGGTCCAGCCCCAGTTTTACATAAAGATCCTCATCAGGATTAGCAATCAGATGTGCAATTGTTATCTGTTTGCCGGGAACCAGCTCCTGAATGATTCTGACTTTTTCTTCGTTTTGCAACGCATCATTCCTCTCCATGATTAACCTCCGATCTGGCAGATGATCCCCGCTTTGTCTTCTGCAGCTTTTTTCAGCATTTCCATATGCTTACCCGCAGGAGGAAGTACGCCGTCAAGCTCATACTTTCTTCCAAGGCCGGCATATTTGTCCTGCCCCAGCCTGTGATACGGAAGCAGATGCATTTTTTTCACACCAGGAAGCTTACATGCAAAATCCGCAATGTCTTCAATTTCTTTTTTTGTATCATTAAACCCCGGAATTACCGGCACACGGATTACCAGTTCTCCAAATCCGGTGCCCGCAATCCGCTTTGCATTTTCCAGAATCAGTTCATTACTCTTTCCTGTAAATTCTCTGTGCCTGTCCGCATTCATATGTTTAATATCAAGAAGATAAGTGTCCAGCCAGGGCAGAAGCTTACTGATATTCTCAAATGGCGCACAGGCGGTACTTTCCAGAGCCGTATTGATCCCTGATTCTTTTGACGCCCTCAAAAGCGAGGCTGCAAATTCAGGCTGCAGCAGGCTTTCTCCCCCCGAAAGAGTAAGTCCGCCGCCGGATCTGCGGTAATATGGCCTGTCCTTTACAACAGTCTCCATTACCTCCCAAACCGACACATCTCTGCCAATAACTTTTTTCCTGCCCTGCACCGTCATAGTTTCTATCTCGTACTTCTGCGATTCCGGATTGCAGCACCAGCGACATCTCAGCACACAACCCTTCAGAAATACAATGGTTCTGATTCCGGGACCATCATGAACAGAAAATCGCTGAATATCAAATATACGTCCTTTTGTATCTCTGTAATCCATCTGCTCATCTCCTACAAACCCTGCTCTGTCCGGTTAATAATATCATCCTGAAGCGCACGGGATAAAGTGGTAAACAGAGCACTGTATCCGGCCACACGCACTACAAGGTGTTTGTACTTATCCGGATTTTTCTGCGCATCCAGAAGCGTCTCTCTGTCCACGACATTAAACTGCATGTGACTTCCCTTCTGATCAAAATAGGAACGGATTAAAGCGGCAAAATTTTCCAGTCCCTGGCGGCCGCTCAGTGCAGACGGATGGAATTTCTGATTAAACAGTGTTCCGTTTGAGGCAATGTAGTGATCCAGCTTTGCCACCGAGTTTGCCGCCGCCGTCGGTCCAAATTTGTCCCGTCCTGCCGCCGGAGAAACTCCGTCCGCAACCGGCGTATGGGCCAGTCTTCCATCTGGAGTCGCCCCCGTCTGGGCGCCCAGAGGCACATTGGCGGAAACCGGATATAAGCCTGCCTGATAGGTGCCTCCTCTGGGATTTTTATACGTTTCCAGAGGTCTTGTGTATGTATATGCCACATCTCTGGCAAAAGCATCGACTTCTGAAATATCGTTTCCAAACTTCGGAACCTCTTCTATCATGTCAAGCAGTTTCTGTCCCCGCTCCCTGAACTGAGGGCTTTCGGCCGTCTCCCTGATGGCTGTTACAATCGCCGCAACCTGTTCAGGAGAAATTTCTTTCCCATTATCCCGAATTTCTTTAATGATTTCCGATGCAATCTCTGTCAGAGTAGTTTCATCAAGGCCTTTTCCATAATTAAGCGACAGCATCTCTTTAAACTCTTTCATCGTAACCTTTTTCTCGTCGAAAACAAGTTTTTTGATTACATACAGACCATCCGCCATATTGGCCACGCCAAATCCCTGCGGTCCTGTGAAATTATAAACCGCACCTCCCTCCTGAACCGTTTTTCCCCGTCTGATACAGTCATCTACCATACAGGATAAATAAGGAAGAGGACATCTCTCCGCGTGCGCCACATCAATGGCGTTGTCAGCATTGACCAACAGCTCAATGTTATAATTCATCTGTTCTTTGTAGGCCTGATAAAATTCTTCAAACGTCTCCATCCGGGTAACATCGCCCGTCCGGGGGCCAATCTGCTCTCCCTTATCCATCCCGTTGGAGAATACAAGTTCCAGCGGTCTGCACATATTAAAGAATGCCGCGTCGTGCCACCCCTCCGTTTTTCCGGCTTTCTGAGGCTCCACACATCCGATAATATTGTATTCCCTGGCATCCTGCAGCGTCAGTCCTCTGTTCTGAAGCGCGGGGATGATTACCTCATCATTGTAGTATGCGGGAAGTCCTATTCCTGTTCTCGTCAGTTCCGCAGCTTTAATCATGAGTTCGTGAGGCGTGCCGTTCCAGACGCGAATGGAAAGGGACGGCGCCGGCAAATGAACGTGCATTGACGCATCAATACACATAAAGGAAAGATCATTTGTAACATCAATTCCGTCTTTATTCTGCCCTCCCACGATCAGATTCTGAAACAGGCTGTATCCTGCAAACCCCTCAGCTGAAGCGGCATCCCGACATTTATTGAGGTCATTGAGTTTTACCCAGATGCAATCAAGAAGCTCCTGCGCAAATTCACAGGAAATTCTGCCACTGTCAACATCCGCTTTATAATAAGGATACATATACTGATCAAATCTTCCGGGCGAAATAGAATGTCCGCTGGACTCAATCTGAAGCAGCTGCTGAACAAACCAGAACGACTGGCACGCCTCGTAAAATCCGGAAGCTCCTTTTGCCGGCACCCTCTCACAGTTTTCGGCAATGCGCAGAAGCTCCTCACGCCGGACGGGATCAGCACATGACGCCGCCTGCGACCTGGCAAGTTTCGCATATCTCTGCGCATAAGTAATTACCGCCCGGCAGCTGGTAATAACCGCCTCATAAAAATGTGAGCGCTTTACATAATCCTCAACGCCGGGATCATACTTCTTCCACTCATTCTGTACTTCCTCAATTATGCCCTCATAACCGATCGCAAGTACTTTTTCATACTGCACAGTCACATGTCCCACACCGTTATAAAAATAGTTTCCCGGCGTAAAAATATTGTGTTCAATCGCCCGCAGAGTTTCTTTTGTCATATATGCTGTCGCCAGCTCGCTTGTCGTTTTTCCCTTCCAGTATTTATGCGCTTCCCTCAGCTTAGCCTTTGTCTCCTCTGTTATGGAAAAAGGATCGGCTGTTCTGCTCTGAACCGTATCAAATTCTGCCTCCAGCCACTCAAATGAAAACTCAGGGTATGTCTGACATCCTCTTGGCGCAATAGTAGTACTTCCGACTATCAGCTCATCCTCTCTGATCACAATCGGAATATTCTCCAGAATATGCTCAAAAGCTTTGGCCCTCCGAATGATCATGGGTTCATTTTCCGTCTCTTTATAGGATTCTGTAATTAATACAGCTCTTGCCGGCTCAATCTCCGGCATTTTTTCAAATAAATGGTCCACCAGCCTTGAAATTCTGGCTGTTTTTGGGGATTTTCTGTCCTCATATGTATATAGTCCCATCCCGCTCCTCTCCTTTTCTTTTTTCCATGATTCTTCCGTTTCACTACATGCTTTCATTATACAACATAAAAACAGTAAATACAACACATTTAAAGACATTGAATCCTGTTTTTATGTTGTTTTGTTCTTGTGTATTAAATTATCAAGTTGTATTTTGTTGTTTTTTCATGTATGATAGTTATTAAGAAAAACAGCCGGTCAAAAAACCGGCAAAGAAAGGAAATCCCGGCCATGTTGGAATTCGATCCCCATATTCACTCTGTTGCCAGCGGACATGGCGAACCGTCCACTATTACCGATCTTGCAAGACAGGCAGCCAGTCAGGGGCTTAAAATGATAGGCATTACTGATCACGGACCTGCGACCCGGCATTCCGCAAAGGAGTCTTATTTTCGCAGCCTCCCCCTGTGCGAACGGGCAAAATTCGGCGTTGAAATTTTATATGGTGTGGAACTGAATATTCTTACTTTTGACGGAAAAGTAGATCTGGACGATTCTATCCTGAACAATCTGGATTATGCCATTGCCAGTCTTCACCGCCCTGTAATAAAGCCGGGAACCATTGAAGAAAACACACGCGCATACATATCGGCCATGCACCACCCGAAAGTCAGAATCATCGGACACTGCGATGATGTGAAATATCCGGCAGACTATCCGGCCCTTCTGGAAACAGCCATGCGCTGCCGGGTCCTCCTTGAGATAAATAACAGTTCCCTTGATCCGCATGGATACCGGGGGGATACACGCCACAACATCCAAACCATCCTGAATTTATGCAGACGGTATAATTATCCTGTTGTATTGTCAAGCGACAGCCACACACTCGCCTCTGTCGGAAACTTTTCCTGCGCCCTGGAAGAAATCAGCAGAATCTCCTTCCCCCGTCATCTGATCCTGAATTATTCCTGTGAAAGATTTAAAACCTTCCTGAATCATCATAAAATATAAAAAATTAATGGGTTCCGCCATCATCTGCCGGCCATATTTAACTGTCCGAGCATCAATACGGATTTCATAACAAATTTTCTTCCTTTCTGCTTCTGTCACTGCAGCATATAAAAAAACAAGGGTAAAAGTTTATCCTCCAGGCCTTTTACCCTTTTTTTCTTACCAGAAATCTATTTATTATTCTCTCTGCATACGCCTATATGCTATTTAACAAGTTGATCAAACATTTCTTTTGCCGCATCCTCGTTGGCAATATTATCTGCCATAACAACGGCTACCCGACTATCCATCCGTACGGCTATGATAACACCATTTTCCCCCGATGCCGAATATTTGTTATAGCTGTCGCCAAGCTCAACATTCTGCGTGCTGTCGGCATCATCCGCCAGGTATTCGGCACAATACTTCTTAAAAAGCTCTGAGGCCTCTTCCGAAGATGCACATTCAATAACGGAGGCTGTCACTCCGTCTGCCTCTATAGTCGCCTCATTATCTCCTCCTGCAGTATACGCAAATCCCTCCTCTGCGGCAATGCTCTGCATCTCCCCCACGCTACTACAATATATTTATGGTTAATAACCCTTACAGCCAGTAAGGAATTATCCATCTTGTTGCTTAAGCTGTATAATGATGGAGCAATCGGTATATCATCTCCTTTCCTGGACTTCGCGTCCGTTAAAAAGACTGATAACCAGCTCCTCATTCGCAGCATTCGTTTTATGCAGGTTGAATCGCCATAGGCGCATTCGTGTCACACCACAGTAGATAGAATAGGCAATGAGTAAAACTGGTACTTATCCATTGCAATAATGTTTAAGGAGTGACAAATTTTATGAACGCAGTAGGTATCGATGTTTCTAAAGGTAAAAGTATGGTTGCAATCATGAGACCTTTCGGCGAGGTTGTTTCCAAACCATTTGAAATCAAACACACAACCAGTGATATCAATTCACTTGTAGAACTCATCCATTCTGTTGAAGGTAAATCACGTATCGTGATGGAACACACGGGTCGTTATTATGAAGTCCTTGCCCATCAGCTTTCCAAGGCAAGTCTTTTCGTCAGTGCCATCAATCCAAAGCTGATCAAAGACTTTGATAATGATTCCCTTCGCAAAGTCAAATCTGACAAAGCTGACGCTGTTAAGATTGCCCGCTATGCTCTTGACAAATGGCAAAATCTCAAACAGTATAGTGTTATGGATGAATTACGTAATCAGCTTAAAACCATGAACCGTCAGTTTGGCTTTTTCATGAAACACAAGACGGCTATGAAGAATAATCTTATTGGAATCCTTGACCAAACCTATCCTGGCATCAATACTTACTTTGGCAGTCCTGCTCATAGCGATGGCAGCCAGAAATGGGTTGATTTTTCATCTACTTACTGGCAGGTCGACTGTGTTCGTAAAATGTCTCTAAATGCCTTTACCAACCACTATCAAAAGTGGTGCAAACGTAAAAAGTACAACTTCAGTCAATCAAAAGCTGAAGAAATCTATGGAAAAGCTAAGGAGCTTGTTCCTGTACTTCCTAAGGATGAAATCACAAAACTTATCATCAAGCAGGCAATTGACCAACTCAATAGTGCTTCCGTAACTGTCGAAGAACTTCGCACGCTTATGAATGAAACAGCGGCTAAACTTCCGGAGTATCCAGTCGTTATGCAGATGAAAGGCATCGGTCCATCTCTTGGTCCACAGCTTATGGCTGAGATTGGCGATGTTACCAGATTTACTCACAAAGGTGCTGTCACTGCATTTGCAGGAGTAGATCCTGGTGTTAATGAATCTGGATCTTATGAACAGAAAAGCGTTCCTACCTCCAAAAGAGGTTCTGCAGATTTACGCAAGACATTATTTCAGGTAATGGATGTTTTAATTAAAACCATGCCTCAAGATGATCCTGTATATCAATTCATTGATAAAAAGCGTGCTCAAGGCAAACCCTACTATGTCTATATGACGGCTGGAGCTAATAAGTTTCTAAGAATCTACTATGGACGAGTGAAAGAATATCTTGCATCTCTTCCTGAACCTTAATGCTCTACTGCTATTTTCAGACCAGCACTGGTGTGGTGGTCTTATTTTGATACCCAATTTTCAACCTGTATAAAATTTTCAATGTTCTT